>JAEWPH010000255.1 GCA_023460715.1 Pseudomonadota bacterium
GCGGGCTTCTGCCGCGGCTGCAGCGCCCGCTGCCGCGGACGGCGACAATCGCCCGCTGGACACCGCCACGGCGGCTGTGCGGCGCACGCTGGACTTCTCGCTCTCCCACCCGGACGGGCCGGAAGCCGGCGGGGCCAATGCCCGCCCGCGCCGTGTCCGCCGGCCGTCGCGGCCGCTGCCGCCGCTGTGAGATGCGGCCTTCCTGAAAGACCACGCGCCTGTTGCCCACCTTGCCTGCTCCCACCGCCGACGCCCTCGCTGGCAGCCACTGCATCACCCTGGCCGGCGAAGCCGTCCATCTGCTGCCGCAACATGCCCTGTGGTGGCCCGCGCAGGGTGCGCTCTTCATCGCCGACCCGCACCTCGGCAAGGCTGCCACCTTCCGCGCGCGCGGCATTCCCGTGCCGGCCGGCACGACCCAGGGCAACCTGGCGCAGCTGACCGCCTTGCTGGACGGGCTGGCGGCGCGTCGGCTGGTGGTGCTGGGCGATTTTCTGCACGCTGCCGAGGCCCAGACCCCGGCCGTGCTGGCGGCGCTGGCGGCGTGGCGGGACCGCCATGCCGGTGTGGCGATGACTCTGGTGCGCGGCAACCACGATAGCCATGCGGGCGACCCGCCGTCCGCCCTGGGCATCGAGGTGGTGGACGAGCCCTGGCGGCTGGGCCCGTTCTCGGGCTGCCATCACCCGCAGGGCGATGCGCCGCAGCATGTGCTCGCCGGGCACGTGCATCCATCGGTGGTGCTGCGCGGCCCGGCGCGCGACGCGCTGCGGCTGCCGTGCTTCGCCGTCCATTCCGGCTTCACGCTGCTCCCGGCTTTCGGGCTGTTCACCGGCACGGCCAACCTGTCGCCCGAGCCGGGCTGCCAGGTCTATGCCGTGGGCGGCGGCCGGGTGTGGCCGGTGCCGGCGCGCGGCTGACTGAAGCTGCGCCGTCCTACACCTGCGCACGCGGGCGTGGGGCAACCTCGGCGCAGCATGGCGGCCCCGCGCCGGGCCGCACTTTTCAGGAGCACACGCATGGCAGACGACGGCAAGGCCCCCACCTCTACCCGCACCCTTTGGAAGGGCGCGATCAGCTTCGGGCTGGTGCACGTTCCGGTGGGCCTGTATGCGGCCACCATGAACTCGGGCATCGACTTCGACTGGCTGGACAAGCGGTCGATGGAACCCGTGGGCTACAAGCGCGTGAACAAGGTGACGGGCAAGGAGATTTCCAGCGCCAACATCGTCAAGGGCGTCGAGTACGAGGACGGCCGCTACGTGGTGCTGTCGCCGGAAGAGATTTCCGCGGCCTTTCCCAAGACCACGCAGACCATCGAGATCGAAGCCTTCCTGGACGCAGACGAGATTCCCTTCGTCTACCTGGAGCGGCCCTACTACACGGCCCCGCTCAAGCGCGGCGAGAAGGTCTATGCGCTGCTGCGGGAAGCCTTGCGCAAGAGCAACAAGGTGGGCGTCGCCAAGGTGGTCATCCAGACCAAGCAGCACCTGGCGGTGCTGATTCCCTGCGGCCGGGCGCTGGTGCTCAACCTGCTGCGCTGGGGCGGCGAGATCCGCTCGTTCGAGCAGCTCAACCTGCCGCCGCTGGGCACCAAGGCCGCCGGCATCCGGGATGCCGAAATGGACATGGCCACCCAGCTGATCGACGATATGACCCAGACCTGGGACGCGGACAGCTTCCGCAATTCGTTCGCGGAAGAGATCCACAAGCTGGTGCAGGTGAAAGCCGAGGCCGGCGACATCGCGGATGTGGTGAAGGTCGAGTCGGAGGAGCGTGCACCGGCCGGGGCCGATGTGCTGGACCTGACGGCGCTGCTCAAGCGCAGCCTGGAAGGAGGCAAGGGCGGCAAGCCCGTCAAGGGCAAGGACAAGGACGGGGCCGGAACCGTGACGTCCCTGCCTGCGGGGCGCAAGAAGCCGGCAGGCAAGGCCGCCACCAAGACCCCCGCCAAGAAGGCAGCCAGCACCTCGGCTGCGGGCAAGAAGGCGCCGGCGGGCAAGGGCGGTGCCGCGGCGCGGTCCAAGACCTCATCTAAACCGGCCGCCAAGAAGGCCGCTGCCCGCAAGGCCGCCTGACCGCCTGCCTGCGCCGGCACACGGAGACGCCCCATGGCAGATGACGCACTCGCCCTGTACCGCAAGAAGCGCAACTTTGCGGTGACGCCCGAGCCCGCCGAAGGCGGCACGCCGGGCGCCCAGGCCCTGCAGTACGTGATCCAGAAGCACTGGGCCAGCCGGCTGCACTACGACCTGCGCCTGGAACTGGAAGGCACCATGAAGAGCTGGGCCGTGCCCAAGGGGCCGAGCTTCGATCCGGCGGATAAGCGCATGGCCGTGCAGGTGGAAGACCATCCCATCGCCTACAACACCTTCGAGGGCCGCATCCCGGCCAAACAATACGGCGCGGGGCAGGTCATCGTCTGGGACCGCGGCTACTGGGTGCCTGAGGGGGATCCGGTTCGCGGCTATGCCGAAGGCAAGCTCAAGTTCACCGTGCACGGCCACAAGCTGAAGGGCCGCTGGACGCTGGTGCGCATGCGCGGCCGTGGCAAGGACAGCGAACGACAGCCGCCCTGGCTGCTCATCAAGGAGCATGATGGTCTGGAGCGTCCGGCTGCCGAATTCAGCGTGGTGGACGAGATGCCGGACAGTGTTTCGGCGCTGCCGCCCGTCCTGCCTCCGGCAGGCGGCCCGGTCGCGCGCGCCCATCCGCGACGCACCGCAAAAGACCTGGACGCCGCCCCTGCCAAGGCGCTGCCCGACACCCTGGCCCCGCAACTGGCCACGCTGGTGGACGGCCCGCCCGCGGAGGTTGCCGACTGGCTGTGGGAGCTGAAGTTCGACGGCTACCGCATGCTGGCGCGGCTGGAGCGCGGCCAGGTGCGGCTGGTGACGCGCAACGGCCACGACTGGACTGCTCGCATGCCCCAGCTGGCGAAGGCGCTGCGCAAGCTGCCGCTGCGTGCCGGCTGGATCGACGGCGAGGTGCTGGTCATGGATGAGCACGGCGTGCCCGACTTCCAGGCCCTGCAGAACGCCTTCGATGCCAGTGCCACCGCGGAGCTGGTGTACTACGTGTTCGACATGCCCTACGCGGACGGGCGCGATCTGCGCAGCATGCCGCTGGTGGAGCGGCGCGAGTTGCTGCGCACCGTGGTGCAGCAGGGCGGGCTGCAGAACGTGCGCTTCAGCGAGGCGTTCGAGGCGCGCCCCGGTGATCTGGTGGCCTCCGCCTGCCAGCTCGGCTTCGAGGGCGTGATCGGCAAGCGCAAGGATGCGCCCTATGCCACCGCGCGCCGCAATGCCGACTGGATCAAGCTCAAGTGCAGCCACCGGCAGGAATTCGTGATCCTGGGCTTCACCGACCCCAAGGGCAGCCGCAAGGGCATCGGTGCGCTGCTGCTCGGCGTGCATGGGCCGGACGGCAACCTGCGGTACGCCGGCAACGTGGGCACGGGGTTCAGCGAGCGCACGCTGGCCGACCTGCGCGAGCGGCTTGAAACCCTGCGCACCCGCAGCGCCCCGTGGCGCGGGGAGCCTCCTGCCGGCACCCGCGGCGCGCACTGGGTCAAGCCGCAGCTGCTGGCCGAGGTGTCGTTCGCCGAATGGACGCGGCAGAACCGCATCCGCCACGCCGTGTTCCACGGGCTGCGCGACGACAAGCCGGCCAAGGCCATCGTGCGCGAGAAGCCCGCGGCCCTGGAGCAGCGCCGGTCCGCCGACGATGCCGCGGAGACGCTGCCTTCGTCGCTGCGCGTATCGCATCCGGAGCGGGTGATCGATCCGTCCACCGGCACCACCAAGATCGACCTGGTGCGCTACTACGCCACCGTGGACGAGTTGATGATGCCGCACCTCAAGGACCGCCCCGTGGCGCTGGTGCGGGCCCCCGATGGCGTCAAGGGCTCGCTGTTCTTCCAGAAGCACCTGGAAAAGGCCGCGCTGGAAGGCGTCTCCCAGCTGGACCCGGTGCTCGACCCCGGCCACGCGGCACTCATGGCGGTGGCTCAGCCCGTGGGCCTGCTGTCCGCCGCCCAGATGAATGTCGTCGAGTTCCATACCTGGAACGGCCGCAAGGACCGCATCGAGCGGCCCGACCGCATGACCTTCGACCTCGACCCCGGCGAAGGCGTGGCGTGGGAGCGGGTGCAGGAAGCCGCGCAGCTGGTGCGCACGCTGTTGACCGAGTTGGGCCTGCCGGCCTATCTCAAGACCAGCGGCGGCAAGGGCCTGCACGTGGTGGTGCCCATCAAGCGGCTGCACGGCTGGGACGCCGTCAAGGGCTTCTCGCAGGCGGTGGTCCAGCACCTGGCCCGCACCATTCCGCAGCGCTTCGTCGCCAAGAGCGGCCCGCGCAACCGGGTGGGCAAGATCTTCGTGGACTATCTGCGCAACGGCCGCGGCGCCACCACGGTCAGCGCCTGGTCGGCCCGTTCGCGTCCGGGCATGGGCATTTCGGTGCCCGTGGCATGGTCGGAGCTGGGCCAGCTCACCAGCGGGGCGCACTGGACCGTGCAGTCCGTGGGTGACCGGCTGCGCCAGGGCAATGCGCCGTGGGACGGCTATGCGGAGGCGGCGGTCTCCCTGACGCCTGCGATGAAGGCGCTGGACTATCCGTCCGCCAAAACCGGCCGCCGCTAATTGCCCTGGGCGCTCCCGTGATCCGCTGACCCCGGGTCCGTGATCAATGCGGTAGGCACACGACCGGCGCCGCCGTCACAAGGCGCGGCGATGCGAACGCGCCCGTCCCATTGCGGGGCAACTTCCTACACAGCGCCATCCGCGCGGCCTGCAGCGTGGCGGCTCCACGACCCAGGAGTACATCGCATGAACAAGAAGACCAACGCGCACGACGCCGTCGCCGCGCAGGCCGCGGCCCGCAACACCGACAGCGGCCCCGGCCAGCCGGCCCCTGTGGAGGTCGATGACCTCGCCGCCACCAAGATGTCGGAAACGCAGGAGCTGGCAGCCGCCATGCCCTACAACAGCACCAAGGCGCTGGAGCACGGCACCGAGAACGGCCTGGCGACCAACCCCGGCATCACCGCAACGCCCGCATCGCGCCTGCCCACGGCCAGCACCCTCAGCGAGGCCGAGGCCAACAGCAAGACCGGCGGCCCCTCGCTGGAAGGCGTGAACAACACCATCGACGCGCTGGAACGGGTGCGGGTGGATTCGTCGGGCCGCGTGCTGACGACCAACCAGGGGGTGCCGATCGCCGACAACCAGAATTCGCTCAAGGCCGGCCCGCGCGGCCCGGTGCTGCTGGAAGACTTCATCCTGCGCGAAAAGATCACGCACTTCGACCACGAGCGCATTCCCGAACGCATCGTGCATGCCCGCGGCTCCGGTGCGCATGGCGTCTTCGAATGCACCGACTCGCTGGCCGACCTGACCCGGGCGGCGCCATTGCAGCAGGTGGGCAAGGTCACCCCGGTATTCGTGCGGTTCTCCACCGTGCAGGGCGAACGCGGCTCCAAGGACACGGCCCGCGACGTGCGCGGCTTCGCCGTGAAGTTCTACACCGACGAAGGCAACTGGGATCTGGTGGGCAACAACATGCCCGTGTTCTTCATCCAGGACGCGATGAAGTTCCCCGACCTGGTCCACGCCGTGAAGCCGGAGCCTCACCACCAGATGCCCCAGGCCGCCAGCGCGCATGACACCTTCTGGGACTTCGTTTCGCTCATGCCGGAGTCCACGCACATGCTGATGTGGGTGATGTCGGACCGTGCCATCCCGCGCAGCTACGCCACCATGCAGGGCTTCGGGGTGCACACCTTCCGGCTGGTGAATGCGGCCGGCGAGTCGCACTTCGTGAAGTTCCACTGGCTGCCGGTGGCCGGCACGCATTCGCTGGTCTGGGACGAGGCCGTGAAGATTTCGGGCGCCGATCCGGACTTCCACCGCCGCGACCTCTGGGAGCGCATCGAGGCTGGCGCCTTCCCGCAGTACGACCTGGCGGTACAGGTGTTCACCGAGGAGCAGGCCGAGACCTTCAGCTTCGACATTCTGGATGCCACCAAGATCGTTCCCGAAGAACTGGTGCCGCTGCGCGTGGTGGGGCGGATGACCCTCAACCGCAACCCGGACAACTTCTTCGCCGAGACCGAGCAGGTGGCCTTCTGTGCCGCCCACGTGATTCCCGGCATCGACTTCACCAACGACCCCTTGCTGGCCGGCCGTATCCATTCCTACGTGGATACGCAGATATCGCGCCTGGGTGGGCCCAACTTCCACGAGATCCCGATCAACTCGCCGGTTGCGCCCGTGCACAACAACCAGCGCGACGGCATGCACCGCCAGGCCATCCACCGCGGACGCGTCTCGTACGAGCCCAACTCGCTGGCGGGCGGCTGCCCGTTCCAGGCCGGGGCCGCGCAAGGCTTCATGTCGGTCGCCTCGCGCCAGGATGCCAAAGATCTGCAGCCCAAGGTGCGCGCCAAGCCCGAGAAGTTTGCCGACCACTACACCCAGGCCAAGCTGTTCTTCGACAGCCAGACCCCGGCCGAGCAGGCGCACATCATCGCGGCCTACCGCTTCGAGCTGAGCAAGGTCACCGTACCCGCGATCCGCGAGCGCATGGTGTCATCGCTGCGCAATGTGTCGGACACGCTGGCGCAGGCCGTGGCGGGCGATCTGGGCATGGACGCGCTGCCGCCGGCCATGCCGCTGGCCGCCAGCGAGGTGGCGGCGCCCGAGGTCACGCGCTCGGAGGCGCTGTCCCTGCTGGCTCGCCCGGGTGATGGCTCCATCGCCGGGCGCAAGGTCGCCATCCTCGTGGCCCCGGGCAGCGACGGAAAAGCGGCACGCAGCGTGCAGAAGGCCCTGCTGGAGCGGGGCGCCGTGGGTCGCCTGGTGGCCAGCCGCATCGGGCCGGTGGTACTGGCCGACGGCACGGCGGCGGATGCCGATGCCTCCACCGAGAACTCGCCCGGCTTCCTGTTCGATGGGCTGGTGGTCACGGGGGGCGAGGGCGTGGCTGCGTTGCAGCGCGACGACCATGTGGGTGATTTCATCCGCGACCAATACCGCCACTGCAAGCCCATCCTGGCCGTGGGCGCTGCGACGCAACTGCTGGACGCTGCGCTGCCACCGACGGCGCCAGGCGGCCCCGTGGCGGACCCGGCCCTGATACGCAGCGAAGCGGGTGCCCCAGCCGATATCGACGCCTTCCTGATGGCCCTCAGCGCCCCGCGCGACTTCTCTCGCGAGGCGCGGCTGTAGCGCTTGCGTGGTGTCCGGCTCGGCCGGACATCCAGCGCATCATCCAACGGCCCTGCGGGGCCGTTTTTCATGGGGGCCTCATCAGTGGATTTCTCGCCGAGGTTTGTAGTCCTGCGGCTTGCACAAGGCAGCGGGCCGCCTACAGGGCCTGCGCTCGCGCTCCCACGCAGACGCCGGCCAATAGGCCTAGGGCAAGGGCTCGCACAACCCTTAGCTTTGGTGCATGCACTGCACATCCAGCCCCCTGTCCCATCCCCCCCTTGCAGACCCCGACGTGGCGCAGCAACTGCGCGACTACATTGCCGACCGGGCGTTTCCCTGCGTGGGCGCCAAGTCCGCCCTGAACAAGGGCCGTCTGGACGTACGCCAGTTCGGCGCACTGGGCGATGCCGCGCATACACAGGCCTTGCATGACGCGGTCGTTGCGTACGGCAGCCAGTATCCCGAGCCGGGCGCCGTCCCAGTGACCTTCATCGCTGCTTTCGAGAACGAGCGGATGGACGAACGCACCTTCGAGC
This sequence comes from Pseudomonadota bacterium, assembly GCA_023460715.1. Taxonomy (GTDB): domain Bacteria; phylum Pseudomonadota; class Gammaproteobacteria; order Burkholderiales; family Burkholderiaceae_C; genus Paracidovorax. The sequence continues at coordinate 7,748 of JAEWPH010000255.1, forward strand.
AACGCCTGTGGCAGCAGCTGCAACAACTGCATGACAGGGACACCGCGCTGGGGACGGCATGGGCCACCGATGTGAGCGAGGACCCGACCCGCAGTGACTTTTCCTTCAGCGTGGGAGGTCGTGCGTACTTCATCGTCGGCCTGCATCCGGGGGCTTCGCGGATGGCCCGTCAGGCACCCGTGCCATGCCTGGTCTTCAACTTCCACGAGCAATTCGAGTTGCTCAAGCAGACCGGCAAGTACGCCACGATGCAGGACGCCATCCGCGCCCGCGACGTAGCCTTGCAGGGATCGATCAACCCGGTGCTGGCCCGGTTCGGAGAAGCATCGGAGGCCCGGCAGTACTCGGGGCGCGCTGTCGGAGCCGATTGGAAATGCCCGTTTCATTCGAAAGCCAAACAAGATGCATGACGTCAGCTGCGGCACCTGCCGCATTCCGCCGCAATCGGGAGTCGCCTTCCGCCTGAGGGCTAGCGAGGTGCTGCGGATCTACGATCCGCTGGGCGAGCAGGTGGCAGATCTCTTCGCCTTCAAGGACGGGGAGCATGCGTGCAGCCTGTCGTCGGGCCGAACCATCGACTACGCCTCCAAGATCTACCTGAGCAAGGGCGATGTGCTGTACTCGAACGACAGCCGGCCGATGTTCACCATCGTCGAAGACCTGGTAGGGCGGCACGATTTTCTGCTGACGCCCTGCAGCCAGGAGATGTTCGAAATCCTCTACCAGCACAAAGGGCACCACCCCAGCTGCTTCGAAAACCTCTACACGAACCTCGCAGAGTTCGGCATCCGCCCCGAGCAGATCGGCACCACGTTCAACGTCTTCATGAATGTGGAAGTGGGGCCGGACGGCGCTGTCGCGGTGAAGGCGCCGCGCTCACGGGCAGGCGACTACATCGAGCTGCGGGCCGAGATGAATCTGGTGTGCGGGCTTACCTCTTGCTCGGCAGAGAACTCCAACAACGGCAGCTTCAAACCGATCGACTACGAGATCATCACCCGCCCCTGCAGCGACCGTTAGAAAGCGGCACAAGGCGGTGGGCGGCAAAACGCCGCCTTGCTGTCAACCTTCAAGAGCGGCGGGCGGGGGCGCATACAAGCCGTGCACGTGTTCGGTCAGCACCTGGATCGCATTCAGGTACTGCTCCGCCGCATGCTGGTGGTTGCGCTGCCATTCGGCACATTCCTGGATGCGGTAGCCCAACGCCAGCGCCTTGGAAGGCAGGGCTGCGTCCGCGGCCTCGCCAGGGACATGGCGCCCGATGGCGGCCTGCAGCCGCTCCAGGTGCGCGCGCAAGGCCTCGTCATGTTGTTTCTGAGACCGCTCCATCTTGCCCAGCAGGTGGTCGAGGGTCAGCAGCGTCTCTTCCACGCTGGGAGCGTCACTGGGCGGGTAGGGCGTCATCGAAGTTCCTTGGAGCCGAGGCGGCGCAGAGGTTGGATGGACAGAGTGGCTTGAAGGTGCGGCGCAGCAGATGAATCACCTGCCCAGCACCACAGGCGGCCGGTGCGGTGCGTGCGCAGCGGCGACGCGTCCTGTCGGGGCCTGAACGGCATGGTGACCCGCAGCGCTGATGTCCATGCAGCGCTCGAAGAACGCATCCAGTTCGGTCGACTTGTCGAACACGGCGTCTGCGCCGAGTGCCACGCAGCGCTGGCGAATATCCGCCGTGGCGTAGTTGGTCAGGACAAAGATACGGCGGCCTTCCGGTTGTGGAGGGACCGCTGCCAACACATCAAGGCCTGAACCGTGGCGCAGGAACAGATCCAGCACGACCAAGTCCCAGTCGAAGCGGTCAAGGGCTGCCAAAGCCTCGTCGACATCTTCGGCGGTTGCGACCACGTCCATGCCGGCAAGCTCCTGGATGGCGGGTATGAGGTTCTGGCGGATGGTGGAGTTGTCCTCCACCAGGATGGCGATGGCTTTCATGGCAGGCAAGCGGCGCGGAAACCGCGTATTCGGGGATACACCGAGAGTGGGGGCGCTACCCACCGCACTTTGTAGGTAGCCATGCCGCCCCCTCGCCGGGGTGCATGCCGCAGACCCTTGCAACACGGGCCTGCCGTTCTATCATCCAAGACCCCGCACCTCTGCGGCTTCAGCCTTCTTCACTCTTTCGCACTGTCCGAGCATGCCGCTGGAATACCTGTCCGAACTGTCGTCACAGAAACTGCCGCTGAGGGTGCACGAACCCGCCGCCATCGACAAGTTGCGCGTGCTGCGCGCGGCCCATTTGGTGGTGGTGCGCATGCCGGAGGATGGGGCAGAGGAAGGCGCGGACGCCGAGGTGCTTGCCATCACGCCTGAGGGGCGTGCCGAACTTCGGCGGGCAGGCGGGCGCAGGGCTCCGCTGCTCTAGGGCGCCCCGCCGCACCGCCTGGAACGTTCTCAGATCAAGGGCACACCGCCGGTCACGGCGACGGTGGCGCCAGAGATGTAGCTGCCCCGGTCCGACGCGAGCAACACGAAGGCGGGCGCGACCTCACAGGGCTGGCCAGGCCGCTTCAGAGGAACCTGTTTGCCGAAACTGCGCGCGCTGTCGATATCGAGCGTCGAAGGAATCAGCGGCGTCCAGATGGGGCCCGGAGCGACGCAATTCACCCGGATGCCCTTGTCGGCGAGCAGCTGGGCCATGCCGCCGGTGAGGTTCTGTAGCGCCCCCTTGGTGGCAGCGTAAGCCACCAAGGTCTGGTTGGGCTTGTCGGCATTGATGGACACGGTGTTGATGATCGAGCCGCCCGGGGGCATCTGGCGCGCGGCGGCCTTGCTCAGGAAGAAGGTGGCGTACACATTGGTGCGGAAGGTGCGGTCGAATTCCTCGCCGCTGATCTCTTCCAGGCTGGCGTGAGACATCTGGTAGGCCGCGTTGTTGACCAGGATGTCGATCCCGCCCAGCTCCTGTACTGCGCGTTCGACGAGCGTCTCGCAATGGTGCTCCTCGCGGATGTCACCCGGCACGCCGATGGCTTTGCGACCCTCCGCTTTCACCAGATCCATGGTTTCCTGCGCATCCCGGGATTCTTCCTCCAAGTAGGAGATGAGCACGTCCGCACCTTCCCGGGCGAACGCGAGGGCGACCGCACGGCCGATGCCGCTGTCGCCGCCGGTGATGAGCGCCTTGCGGCCTTGCAACTGGCCGCTGCCCTGGTAGGACGTTTCGCCGTGGTCGGGCCGGGGGTCCATGTCGCCGGTATGGCCCGGCGGAGTCAGCGGTTGCTGGTTGCTGAAGGGGGGGCGCGGTCCTGCGCTGCGCGGATCGATGGGCATGGGAGAACTCCTCAAGTCAGTGGTCAAAAAAGGACAGGGCGGCTCGGTGGATCGGCCGGGCCGTTGCATCCCTTCCTGCAGGCTCGGGCTTCCACCTGGCCCCGTCGCGTAGGACTCGGTCCCACCTTGCAGGGAGGCCGGCAAGTCAGCCCCTGCAGCGGAGGTCGGGCACCGCAGGCCAACGCACGTCCCACGGCGCGGCGGGGCGCTGTCTGGCACCCCACCGCGCCCATGCGCGCGAGATTGAAGCTTCTTTTGTGGAGCTCTCCATGCGCATCACGATGGTCCCGGTACTGGTTGCAGCGGCATTGGCGGCAGGTTGCGGCGGGGACGACTCCGCTTCCCCCGTGGCATCGCCCGGGGCGCCCAAGGCCAAAGACACGCGGTTGCTGGAAGGCGGTGCCGCCGCGCTGCAGGACAAGCCGCCCGTGGAAGCGCTCAATGCCTACCTGAACGGGTTTCACTTCTACAGCGGTCAGATGCAAGGGCAGATGGAGGCCCATCACTACTGCGCGTTGCTCAACGAGGAAGTGATCCAGTGCGCCATCTACGACGGCAACGTCCACAACGCCAAGCTGATGGGGGTGGAATACATCATCAGCGCGCGCCTATTCAGTAGCTTGCCTGCCGCAGAGAAGCCGCTGTGGCACAGCCATGTGCACGAGGTCAAGTCCGGCCAGCTCGTGGCTCCGGGCATTCCCCAGTTCGCCGAACAGGAGTTGATGAAGAAGCTCGTGGGCACGTACGGGAAGACCTGGCACACCTGGCACACCGACCAACATAAGGAGCTGCCGCTCGGCGTGCCCCAACTCATGATGGGCTTCACTGCCGATGGGCAAGCGGACCCGGCCATGGTGGCTGACAGAGACCGGCGCCTGGGCGTCGACAGCCAGGAAAGGCGAAAGAACCGCGAGACCATCGATGCACCGGCCGTCGCACCGGGGGCGGATGCGTGGCAGAAGGGCCGCGCCGTTCAGATCACCGACCCGACAGGGCAGCAGCATGTGTATGCCCACGGCGCGCGCCCGGCCGTGCCACCTGCCAGCCGTTGAAGCAGGGCATGGCGACCCGGAACCCTCTTTTGGAAAGGATGACCCCATGACCGAGCCTCTGACCTCAACGGATCCCGACGATACAACCCGTGCGGTTCCAGCATCTGGCAAACATGCGAAAGAGGGCGCGTCGAACCGCGAACCTGTGAAGGAGGCGACACTCGACTCGGTGGCGGGGGAAGAGGATCCCGGGGCCTCGCTCGACTTGGTCATGCCTCCTCCCCCGGGCTCAGCCGGCAGCCCAGGGAAGAAGGGTGGCTGAACGCGGCCTCAGGCCGACGCGGGCGCAGGCTGGCCGGACAGCGATGCGTACAGCGCGGCATAGGGGGATGCAGCGCGCTCCCAGCTGAAGTCCTGCTGCATGCACCGGCGCTGGAGGGCCTTCCAGAGCGAGGGTTGGCGCCACGCCGCCAGCACGCGGTCTGCCGTGGCATCGAAGGCCGCCTGCGAGGCGCTCCGCATCACGAAGCCGGTACCGGTCGCCAAGCGCGCATCCACATCCTGCACGGTGTCGGCGAGACCACCGGTGGCCGTCACCAGGGGCGGTGTGCCGTAGGCCTGGCTGTACATCTGGTTCAAGCCGCAAGGCTCGAAGCGTGACGGCATGAGGAAGCAATCGGCCCCTGCCTCAATGCGGTGGGCCATGGATTCGTCGAAGCGCAGCGACACATGCACCTGGCCGGGATGGCGGGCGGCAAGATCCACCAGGGCCTGTTCCAGCGCCGCATCACCGCGTCCCAGCACTGCCAGTTGAGCACCCTGTGCCAGCAACCGCCGCGCGCCCCCAAGTACCAAGTCCACACCCTTTTGCGAAGTCAGCCGACCCACGAGGCCAAACATAGGGCCGGTGCTGGCCGACAGGCCACAGTCCTCGCGCAGCGCGGCGGTGTTGCGCGCCTTGGCATCGAGGTGGTCCGCGCCATACGGCGCAGCGAGGAAGGGGTCGGCAGCCGGGTTCCACACGGCCGTGTCGATGCCGTTGATGAAGCCGTGCAAATGTGCTGCCCGCGCGCGCAGCACGCCATCGAGCCCGAAGCCCAGGGCCGGCTGCTGGATCTCGCGGGCATAGGTCGGGCTGACGGTGGTGATCGCATCAGCGAACTGCAATCCGGCTTTGAGCATGGACAGTTCGCCCCAGAACTCGGCCCCTTCGATTCCGCGGTGCTCGGCCTGCACCTCCAGCCCATCGGCCGTGGCCATCGGGAACACCCCCTGGAACGCCAGGTTGTGGATGGTCATCACGCTGCGGGCCACCGTGGCGTCACCGGCCACGCGGCGCTGCCGCAAATACAGCGGTGCCAATCCACACGGCCAATCGTTGGCATGGACGATGTCGGCCTGCCAGCCGCACGGGCTGTCGGCCGAGCCGATGAGCGCCGCCGTGCGCGCCAGGAGAGCAAAGCGCAGCGCCTGCGCGTAGAGATCGCCTGCAGGATCGCCGTAAGGACTCTGCGCGCTGCCATACAGCGCGGGGCACGACAGCAGGAGCAGGTCCGGCGTCTGCGGGCGCTCGATGCGCAGCAGTTGGGCGGCGGGCCACGGGCCATGCGCAGGCAGAGCGACGATGTGCGACAAGGCACCGCCCAACGCCATGTCACCGTAGGCAGGCATCAGGATGGACACGTCACATCCCTTTGCCGCCAGGGCCTGGGGCAGTGCGGCACTGACATCGCCGAGGCCGCCGGTCTTCACCATGGGCGCGCATTCAGAGGTGACGAACAGGATTTTCATGCGGGATTCTCGGCAGGCGTCAGGACGGCGAACGGCAGGCGGCTGCCACCGGGCCCGATATCGCCAAGCACCGTGGCGAGTGTGATCGTGTCAGCGTTGGCGAGCGTTTGGCCGGTGCAGGCATCCTCCCACCGACCCGGCTTGCCCAGCGCAGGGTGCGCACTGGCTACCACGACCCGCGTGTCGCGCCATTGTCCTTCCTGCGCGGAGTTCCAGAGGGCCAGGAGCCGGCTGCACACCACCACCACCGCCGTACCGTCCAGGATGCGGGCGAAGGCAATCGCGTGGGCGGACGCGGGGCCTTCCACCACCAGGGGCAGATAGATGGCTTCTCGGAACAGGCTGGCGTAGCGGGCGCGCGTCTGCAGCAGCCGCCAGGTCGTGAGCTGCTTGGCGGCATCGGGCATGGCGGCGCTGCCGCCCAGCACACTGCGCCAGCGGGCTTCGTCCGGATAGCGGCCGCCGGCATACCAGGACTGCAGTTCCTGCAACCGGCCGGAAAGCGCGGCAAAGTCGACGGGGCGGCGGTTGTCGGGGTCCACGAGGGAGAAGTTCCACTGTTCACACCCTTGGTACACATCCGGCACGCCCGGCGCCATGAGCTTGAGTGCCACCTGGCACAGGCTGTTGCGAAAGCCGTAGGGAGCGATGCGGCGCACCCAGTCCTGCAGGATGCCGACGAACCGGTCCGTGGCCAAGGTCTTCTCGATGTACTGCGCCACTGCGGCCTCGTAGGCCTCGTGCGGAAAGAGCCAGTTGCTCTGGAGCTTGGCCTCGCGCATGGCCTTGACCATGTAGCGCTGGATGCGTCCACGCAGGTCCGGCAGGCTGGCCGCATCGGCGCCGTCCGCGGGCCAGATGCCCACCAGCGCCTGGAACAGAGCCCAGCGGTCCCGCGCGCTGGGGGCGGGGGCCTCGTCCACCACGCTCTCAAAGCGCTCGCCCGCTGCCTGCAGCGCCTGCACCGTCGCCTGCCACTCGCGCGGCATCTCGGACAGTACGTTCAGGCGGGCCCGCACGTCTTCCGAGCGCTTGCTGTCGTGGGTCGATGTGGCTAACAGACCATGGGGCGTGTAGCGCGAACGCTGCTGGTTCGCCTGGTGGAAGGCGGGCACCGACAGGCCGAAGCGCCGCGGCTCCGCGCCCACGTCATTGAGGGAGACGAGGCGAACGTAGCGGTAGAAGAGGGTGTCTTCCACCGCTTTGGCCATGACGGGCGCGGTGAACTGCTGCCAACGCCGCACGAAGCCGGAGCGAAGCGCCGGCTCCGGTCCGTCCTCCCCGAGGAGAACACCCTGCAGGTAGGCCAAAACACCTCCTTCGGACGTTCCCAGCTGCCTGCGGGCCGCGGCAATGGCCCATGCGATGTGCTGGCGATCCGTGTCGCTGGCCTCCGCCTGCCCGGGCAGCACATAGGTGCGGTAGACCGGGAACCGGGTGGCGACTTCGACCAACGCCACCCGCAGCTGGTTGCGCGTGAAGTCGCAGACCCGGCGGTCCGCGCGCGTGATCTTGGACAGCGTTTCCACCAACCAGTTGAGGTCGCTGTACAGGGCCGTCTCGATGATCAGCCGCTTGCAGGCACAGGCAGACTCTTCGAAATCGCTGCGGTCGCCGGTAAATCCTTCGTACACGGCATCAAAGGCCGCTTGGGCGTCGGTGTCGACGAACACGCCGTTGACCAGGGTGGCGAACCGGTAGCCCGTGCCGCCATGCACCCGCCAGTCGGGCGGCAGCGGTTCGTGCTCCGCCATGATCTTTTCAACGACCACGTAGAGCGCCTGGTCAGGCTGCCCCTGGGTCTGGCGCAGCCAGTGGTAGCGCTGCTGCAGGCGCTCGAAGTAGCGGGCCGGGTCTGCCAGGCCGTCCGGGTGGTCGATGCGCAGGCCCTGCACCTTGCCTTCCGCCAGCCACCGGAGGATCTGGGTATGCGCGGCATCGAACACGGCCGGCTCCTCCATGCGGATGGCGGCCAGGGCGTTCACATCGAAGAAACGCCGGTAGTTGATATCGTCGCCGGCCACCCGCCAATCGGCCAGCCGATAGGCTTGGCGCTGGAGAATGCGGTCCAGCAGGTCGAAGCTCGGGCCGTCGCCCGGGGTGCCGTTGATGTGTGCCAGGGCCGTGGCGATGCCATCGCGCACCCAGGGCAAGGCCGCAGCCAGGTCCCTCAGACGCTGCCGGAGCAGAGGCGCATCGCGCAGGCGCGCGGCGCGTGCCGTGGGGTCGTGGGCATCATGGGAGGGCAATTGGGCGAACGCGTCGACCAGCGAGTGCAATGCCGCTGCATCGTGGGCCTCGACGCCCGGCCCAGACACGGGCCACGGGGCGGCGGCCAACACATCGGCGTAGCAACGCGGGTCGAGAGGCAGTGCACGCTCCCAGTAGGTCAGCTGGAAGCGGCCGGTCTCGCCGTCGAAGCGGATCTGCAACTCGCCCGCCTCCAGCACCTTGCCATAGTGGTCCCCTAGCACAGGCAGCAGCACGCGGCCGCGGGTCTGCGGGTTGGAAGGCCACCACTCGATGTCGAAGGTGCTGGCGTGTGCCGATGCCTGGCCGTGCTCCAGAACATCCTGCCACCAGAGGTTTCCGGGGTCTTCCACCCCCATATGGTTGGGCACCGTGTCCAGCACATGTCCCATCCCCCTGGCGGCCAGTGCCGCGCACAGGGCCGCATGGTCCGCATCGGTGCCGATCTCGGGATTCACCTGCGACGGGTCGGTCACGTCGTAGCCGTGCGTACTGCCCTTGGAAGCCTTCAGATAGGGCGAGGTGTAGAGGTGGCTGATGCCGAGCGCTTCGAGGTAGGGGACCGTTTCCTGCGCCTGTGCAAAGGTGAAGCCCGCGTGCAACTGAACACGGTAGGTGGCACGCGGCACATCGGCAGTGCCGAGAGCAGGCAATGCCGACTCGGTCTGCGGCAGCCCGCCGCGCTCGGCACGCACCGCCGCAGTGATGGCGGCGAAGAACGGCTGGGAAGCCAGCGCCTCTAGCGGAACACCCATGCGGCGGCGCCAGTTGGGATGGCGCTCCTCGGTGGTGCCCGGCACGTTGGGCTGCTCGCGTTGCCCCGTCAGATCCTCCAGCTGGACGCCCACCAGCAGGCAGGGCGTGCGGGCCAGCAGTGCATGCACGGCAGCGGCCAGCGACGGGGTCATCTCGGGAGCGGATTGCGCATCCAGCGTCACGCCGTCGGGCAGCAGATCTTCGGCCTGCAAAGCTGCCAGCAGGCGGGTACGGTCCTGGGCGCGGGCCAGCTGAGCGTTGACCTGGGCGTCCGTGTCGAGCCAGCCGAGCGCCTGCTGCACGGCGACGTCGTCTGCCGCCCAGAAGCCCGCCAGCGTGGGCAGGTCATGGGTGCTGACGACGGCGAGGGCCTGGGCAGGCCACTGCGAGGGAGGGCGGAAACCGCCCTGGTCGAGCCGTTCGAAGATCAGCGGCTTGTACGACAGCAGCGCGTGGCTCGCCATGGCTTCGCGCATGCGCGGGACCACGTTACCCAGGTCTTCACCGATGACCATGCACCGGTGGCGATGGCTTTCGATTGCCAGCACGGCGAGCAACGCATCCATCGGGTAGCTGACGTAGGTGCCGCCGTCCGGGCTGGTCCAGAACAGGCGCATGAGCGCCATGACATGGTCCATTCGCAACGCACCGGCAGGCCGCATCGTGGCCTCCAGCAGCTGACGGAAGGGCCGGAAGCCGGCATCCGCAAGCGCCACAGGGTTGACCGGCGGCAGGCCCCAGTCCTGCCCCTGCGCACTCAGCGGATCCGGCGGGGCGCCGACATTCATGCCGCGCGCATACAGATCAGGATGTGACCAGGTGTCGGTGCCGCCATCGGCCGCACCCACCGCCAGGTCGCAGTACAAGCCGATGGGCATGAGTGCGCGGGCGCGGGCACTCACGCGCTGCAGCTGTTCGTGGGCGACCCACTGCAGCCAGAAACGGTAGGCTACGGCGTCTGTATGTTCCCGTGCGAAGGCTTCGACCGCGCTGGAGCGGACGTCCCGCAGCGCCTCAGGCCAGGCAGGCCAGCCCCAGATGGCCGGATCCCCCGCCTGCAGCACGGCCTGGATGGCCTCGTAGCGAGCGTGCAGGCCCAGGGTGTCCGCATGGGCGGTGCAGAACGCGTCGAAAGCCCGTCCGCGTTCGCCTTCCCCCGTCCAAGCGGTGTCGCGAAAGGTCTGCCACAGCTGTGCCAGCGCCGCTTGTTTCAGGGCAGCCACGGCAGGGTAATCGACCGTGGCGCTCTGCCGCACGGCGTCCAGTCGTGCCAGAAAATCGGCCGACTGGCACAGCGCCTGGGTGCGACCGCACTGCAGATATTCCGGCACGGCCGTCACGTCGATGTGCAGCACATTCAGCGCCAGACGGCTGGCAGGACTGTAGGGGCTGGCAGCGTGGGGCCGGTCTGCGCGCAAGGCATGCAGCGGACTCACGCCCACGAAAGCCGCGCCCTGGGCGGCGGCCAGACGCACGCACTGCAGCAGGTCCGAAAAGTCCCCGATGCCCCAGCTGCGCTCCGAACGCAGCGCATACATCTGCGCGGCGATGCCCCACCACCGTTCCCCCTGCTGCAGGCCCTCGGGGAGCCAGCATTGCGCTGGCGCGGCGAGAACCCACAGGGCATCGTCCCCGCAGTGTAGCCGGTAGTAGCCTGCGGGAATATCCGCGGTCCAAAGGGCGGAATCCCCCAGGCCTTGCGCGACAGGGGGCGCGTCCGGGCGGTCCGCATCCCGTAGCCGCCACGCTCCAGCGGCGGGCAGTTGGATGGATTGCGCCTCACCCGCCCGCACCACGGCGAACGTACATTGCGCCGCATCGTCGTGCGGCCCCATGGCGTCCAGGGCACGCTGCAACACAGCGGTAGGCACCTGGACGGGGTGTCCCCAGAAGCCCGTGTATTCGGTCGCGATGCCCGCGCGCGCAGCGCGCTGCAGCAGTTCTTGCGTCATCTCTTGTGTCCGTTCGGAATCAATGCGCTGCCGGCGTGCAGATCCAGCGTGCAGACCAGGGGCCCCAGGCGGCAGAGCTGCTCTCACCATCATCAAGCCACCGGTGCTGGAACAGCAGTTCACCTGCGGGGCGGGGCGGTACATCTTCCACGGGCTCCGGTCCGAGGTTGGCTTCCAGCCAGCACGCGCTACCGTCGGCATAGGCCCATTGCACTCTCAGGCCGCGCTCGCCGATGCGTTCGCTGGTGTGCCGGCCGGTGGCCAGCAGGCCGCAGCGCGGCACGAACCACTGCCGCCGGGCCTCCAGCGCCTGGCGCACCAGATCGCTGCGCTGGCGGGCGGGCACGAGTTCGGACTGCACCCAGTCCAGCCGGCTGGCCTCCACGGTGTCCGCGTTGCAGGGATCGGGCAGCGTTCTTCCTTCCGGGACGGCATGGCTGAACTCACGCATACGGCCGGCACGCACGGCCTCGCGCAATTCGCCCTCCCAGTCGGCAAAGTACAGAAAGGGGGTGGTGGCACCGAACTCGTCCCCCATGAACACCATGGGTGTCGCCGGCGTCAGCAGGGACAGCAGCAGGGCGAGCTCGACGGCCTCGGTCGGTGCAAGTGCCGCCAGGCGCTCGCCGAAGGCTCGGTTGCCGATCTGGTCGTGGTTTCCGATGAACTGCTGCAGCGCCGGCAGCGGTACCGCCGGGACGGCGCCGGACGGGGTGACCCCTTCGGGGAACGCAAAGCCCTCCGTCAGCACGCGGGCCAGCAGATCCATGGGGTGGCTGGCAAACCGCCCGTAATAGGTGTGCGACTCCCCGGTCAGCAGCACGTGCACTGCATGGTGAAAGTCATCGTTCCACTGTCCGTCGTAGCGTCCTGCCACCCCGGTGCCCTGCAGCCAACTCGCCTGGTTTTTCTCGTTCTCCAGCACCAGGTGGACCTCTCTGCCCTCGGACTGCGCAAGCGCGCGCACCCGTTGGCTGATGTCCTGCAGGATGTGCGCAGGGCCGTCGTCAAGGATGGCATGCACGGCATCCAGACGCAGGCCGTCCACCCGAAACTCCTCAATCCAGTACAGCGCGTTGTGGATGAAGAACTCGCGCACGACCTCACTACCGTCTTGGTCGAAGTTGATCGCACGCCCCCACGGGCTTTCATGCGTGGATGAGAAGAATTGCGGGGCGTAGAGCGGCAGGTAGTTGCCGTCCGGGCCGAAGTGGTTGTAGACCACGTCCACGAACACGCTGAGACCCAGCGCGTGCGCGGCGTCCACGAAATACTTGAGGTCGTCGGGTGTCCCGTAGGCAGGATGCGGGGCGAAGGGCAGCACGCCGTCGTATCCCCAACCCCAATCCCCACCGAAGGTCGCCAGGGGCATGAGTTCGACGGCCGTGAAGCCCAGAGCCGCCAGCCGGGGAAGATGCACCTGGGCAGCTGCGAAGGTGCCCTCCGGGGTGAAGGTGCCGACATGCAATTCGTAGAACACCAGGTCCTGCCATGGGTGTCCCTTCCAGCCCGCAGTGCGCCACGAATAGGCGAGCGGGTCGGTGAGAACGCACCATTGGTGGGGGCCTTGCGGCGCGTGCCGGGCGGCCGGATCGGGAACGACCTGGCCGCCGTCGATCTGCCACCGATAACGGGTAGAGGCGTCGGCGCCAGGCACATGGGCATGCCACCAGCCGCCGTCGCCTCTTGTGGCCGGCTGTGGCGGCACTTCAGCCGCCCTGGTCTGGCAGTGGAGCGTCACATCTTTCGCAGCAGGGGCCCACAGGCGGAAGGCGGCACCTCCGGCGGAGCGCAGGCGTGCACCGAAAGGCATCTCGTGCACGCCGCGCCCGCCGTTTCGGTCGGTCATGCCTTGGCCTGACCGGAAGGACGCGCAGGTGCAGTAAAGACCGCCAGGGAGTGGGGCAAGAGGCTGTATTGCTCGCCTTCCTGTACCGACGGCCCATCGCCCGCGTCCATCACCTGTTCATCGCGGGTGTCGACGCGCAGCGCCCAGCGGCGTCCCGAGTCGTCCGCGGGCAGGGTGAACGTGGCTTCCTCGCCCGAAGCGTTGAAAAGCATCAGCACCGAATCTTCCGATGCCATGCGGCTTTCCATGACGGCCGCGATGCAGCGCACCGATGGGTCATCCCATTCGGCGGGCGTCATCCCCAGCCCCCAGACGCTGTGCCATTCGACCGTCACGCAAGGCGGTGTTCCCGCTGCGTGGTGCGGCCACTCCCTCAGCCGCACGACCGGCAACTGCCGACGCAGTGCGATCAGCGCGCTGGTGAACGCCTGGAGGCCGCTGTACTGCTGGGCACGATCCCAATCGAACCAGGACAGAGGGCCATCCTGGCAATAGCCGTTGTTGTTGCCCTGCTGGGTCCGACCGAGTTCGTCGCCCCCGAGCAGGAGCGGCGTGCCGTGCGAAAGAAACAGAGTGGTCAGCAGGTTGCGCTGCTGACGGCCGCGCAGAGCCAATACCTCCGCATCGTCAGTCTCGCCTTCGGCGCCGCAATTCCACGAACGGTTGTGGCTCTCGCCGTCGCGGCTGTCTTCTCCGTTGGCCTCGTTGTGCTTCTCGTTGTAGCTAACCAGGTCCGCCAGGGTGAAGCCGTCATGGACCGTCACCAGGTTCACACTCGCGGTGGGTCGGCGGCGGCGCGCCTCGAACAGGTCCGCGGAGCCACACAGGCTGGCCGCGAAGCCGGGCAAAGAGCCGTCGGCATTGGCCCAGTAGTCGCGTACGGCATCGCGGTAGCGGCCGTTCCACTCCGTCCAGCCCGTGGGAAAGCCGCCGAGCTGGTAGCCGTAGGGCCCGAGATCCCAGGGCTCCGCGATGAGTTTCACCCGCGACAATACCGGGTCCTGCCCGATGGCGGTGAAGAAGGGAGCACGCCAAGTGTAGTCGCCGGCGGCGTCGCGGCCGAGGGCGCTGGCGAGGTCAAACCGGAAGCCGTCCACGTGCATTTCCTCGACCCAGTAACGCAGGCTGTCGAGCACCAGGCGCAGGGCCGGTGGGCTGCTGCTGTCCACCGTATTCCCGGTGCCCGTGAAGTCCACGCAGAAACGACCGTCCTCGGCCTGCCGGTAGTAGGCGGAATGATCGATCCCCTTGAGACTGAGCGTGGGGCCCAGGTGGTTGCCTTCGCCCGTGTGGTTGTAGACCACGTCCAGAATCACCTCCAGACCGGCAGCGTGCAGGGCCTTGACCATTGCCTTGAATTCGTCCACGCCGCCGTCCAGCGCGCGCGCGGTGTCGGTGGCATAGCGCGGCTCGGGCGCGAAGAACGCGATGGTGTTGTAGCCCCAGTAGTTGGACAGGCCCAGCTCCACCAGGCGCTGGTCGTCGATGAAGGCCTGGACGGGCAGCAGTTCGATGCTCGTCACGCCCAGTTGCTTGAGGTGGGCGATCGCCGCAGGGTGGGCCAGCCCGGCGTAGGTGCCGCGCAAAGGGACGGGCACCTCCTGCAGCGTCTGGGTGAAGCCCTTCAGATGCACTTCGTAGAACACCGTGTCCTCATCGGCAATGCGCGGCGGGCGGTCGTCACCCCAGTCGAAACGCGAGCGGATCACCCGGCCCTTGGGTGCCGTGGAGCCGTTGTCCTCGGTGCTGGGCAGCAGGTCCTCCTCGGGCTGACCCAGCACGTAGCCGAATTGGTCTGCCGCACCCTGCACGCGGCCGGCCAGGGCCTTGCAGTACGGGTCCATCAGCAGGAGCGCCGGATTGCAGCGACGGCCTTGCTCGGGCTCGTAAGGCCCGTGGACCCGCAGCCCGTAGCGCTGGCCCCGCTTCAGACCATGGACGAATCCGTGCCAGACATCGTCGGTCAGGCCAGGCAATTCGATACGCTCCGTCTCGCGGCCATCTTCGGCGAAGAGGCAGACTTCGACCTTGTCGGCGATACGGGAGTAGATGGCGAAGTTCACGCCATGCCGGCTGGCGGACGCACCGAGCGGTGCAGGCTCGCCCCGCTCGACCCGGTGACGCGTGGCGCGCGACCGCTTGACCGTAGCCGTCAGGGTGCCGGCAGCAGGCGTCACGGGCCTCATGCTGCAGCCTTGAAGTTGCCGCTCACCGGCGCCTGGTAGCCGGCAGCGCCTGCGGGACGCAGACGGCCCACGTTCCCACGGCCCTCATCGCTGGCCTGGCGTGCCGGGAAGAACTGGCGCGGCACGACGACGATGCCGCTGGGGGTCACGTGAAAGCGCTTGCGGTCAGCCTCCAGATCGAACCCGATGCGTTCGTGGGCCGGAATGTCGTTGTCCTGGTCGATGATGGCCCGGCGCACCTGGGCCCCGGTGCCGATGCGGGAGCGCTCCATCACGATGCAATGATTGAGGTACGCATCGCGCTCCACTAGCACCGAGCGCCGCAGCATGGCGTGGTCGAGCGTGGCGCCGTCGACGATGCTGCCGGAGCCCACTACCGAACGGTGCAGCACGCCGTTTTCGATCTGGGCAGACTCCGCCTGGTCCGGGCTGGCGTAGATGGGCCACTGGCGGTTGGTCATGCGAAAGCGCGGGGTGGCGCCCAGGGTGTCGAAGTGCGCATCGAAGTACGCATCGATCGTGCCGACGTCGCGCCAGTAGGCGTGTTCCTCATACGCCTCGGTACCGGGGATGTGGTTGGTGTTGAAGTCGTAGGCCATGAGGCGGTGGGACTGCAGCATGGTCGGCAGGATGTCACGCCCGAAGTCGGAGTGGCCGGTGGCATGCGCCTTCTTGAGCGCGTCCAGCAGCACATCGGCATTGAAGAGGTAGTTGCCCATCGAGGCCAGGGCGTGCGTGCTGCTGCCGGGCATGGGCGACGTGGTGGCAGGCTTCTCGACGAACTGGGCGATGCGGTGCTGAGCGTCCACCTCGACGATGCCGAACTGGTTGCACTGCGACAGCGGAACGGGCAGGGTGGCGACGCTGACATGCGCGTTGCTGGCCGTGTGGAAGTCGATCATCTGGCGCACATCCATGCGGTAGATGTGGTCGGCCCCGAACACGGCCACGATGTCCGGCTGGAAGTTCTCGATGAGGTGGATGTTCTGGTACACCGAGTCCGCCGTTCCCTGGAACCATTCGGGGCCATTGCGCATTTGCGGCGGAACCACAGTGACGAAGTGCTGCGGGATGAAGCGTGTCATCGTCCACGACTGGCGGATGTGCTCGATGAGCGACTGCGATTTGTACTGCACCAGCAGGTAGATGGAGTAGATCTCCGAGTTGACCAGATTGGACAGGACGAAGTCGACGATGCGGTGCTTGCCGTTAAAGGGGACGGCGGGCTTGCAGCGTTCTGCGGTCAGGGGATGCAGGCGTGACCCTTCACCGCCAGCCATAACGATAGCCAGGACATTGCGTGTGCGTGACATGGGGAGCTCCAGGAAAAGGGTCATGCCCCCAGGGGGCGGGTTGAGAAATAGAGGCTGGACAAAGGGGGCACGGTGATCTGCAGGCTGGCCGGCTGGCCTCCGAATGCATCGGGCGTCGCCTCTACGCCGCCGCAGTTGCCTACGCCACTGCCGCCGTAGGGCTGCGCATCGCTGTTCAGTACTTCGTGCCAGAAGCCGGAGTGCGGGACGCCGATGCGCACGCCCGCATGCGGGGTGGGCGTCATGTTGTGAACGGCCAGCACCGACTCTCCGTCCGGCGCACGGCGCAGCAGGGCAATCACCGTGCTGTGGTGCGGCTCGACCACGGCCCAGGAAAAGCTGGCGGGATCGAAGTCGCTGGCGTGGAGTGCGGGCAAGGCTCGGTATGCGCGGTTGAGGTCAGCCACCCATCGCGCCAGGCCGCTGTGGCGGGCGTGGGCCCACAGGTGCCAATCCAGCGTGCGCTCGTGGTGCCACTCTTCGATCTGGCCGAACTCGCCGCCCATGAAGAGCAGCTTCTTCCCCGGGTGCGACCACATGTAGCCATAGAGCGTGCGAAGTCCCGCAAAACGCTGCCAGTCATCGCCCGGCTGGCGCATCAGCAAGCTGTGCTTGCCGTAGACCACCTCGTCGTGGGACAGCGCGAGCACGAAGTTCTCGTCGAACGCGTAAACACCGGAGAAGCGGATATCGCCCTCATGCCAGTGGCGGTGCACAGGGGCACGCTGCGTGTACCGCAGGGTGTCGTTCATCCAGCCCATGTTCCACTTCATGCCGAAGCCCAGACCGCCGGCATAGGTCGGGCGCGAGACACCCTCCCAGGCGGTGGACTCTTCCGCGATCACGTGGACGTCCGGGAACGCGCCATAGACGGCGCCGTTGAGGTCCTGCAGGAACTGCACGGCCTCCCAGTTCTGATGCCCGCCCTGCGCATTGGGGACCCACTCGCCGGGGTTGCGCGCGAAATCGAGGTAGAGCATCGACGACACGGCATCCACGCGAAGGCCATCGAAGTGGTACTTCTCCAGCCAGAACAGCGCGCTGCTGATTAGGAAATCACGGACCTCATAGCGACCGTAGTTGAAGATCAGGCTGTTCCACTGGGGATGAAAGCCTTTGCGCGGATCCTCGTGCTCATACAGCGCCGTGCCATCGAAGCGGGCGAGGGCGTGGGCATCCGCCGGAAAGTGCGAGCCCACCCAGTCCAGGATCACGCCGATGCCGTGCTGGTGCAGCGTGTCGACAAGCGCCATGAGGTCCTGCGGGTTCCCGTAGCGCGCGGTGGGTGCGAAGTAGCCGGTGGTCTGATAACCCCACGATCCGTAGAACGGATGTTCGGAAATGGGCATCAGTTCCACATGGGTGAACCCCATGGCCTGGCAATGCGCGGCAAGCCGGTGCGCGATGTCGCGATAGTTAAGGTAGCGGCCGTCCTCCTGGCGTTGCCAAGATCCCAGGTGCACCTCGTAGATCGACATGGGAGCGTCCATAGCCTGGCGCTGCGCGCGGGAGGCCATCCACTCGCGGTCACCCCATTCATGGTCCAGACGCCAGATCTGGGACGCGGTTCCCGGCAAGGCCTCCGCCCGAAATGCGTAGGGGTCGGCCTTGTCCTGCGATTGACCTTGCGCGTCCTGTACCCGGAACTTGTACAGATCGCCCGCGCGAGCGGAGTCGCTCACACTGCGCCAAATGCCGGTTCCATCCGGATCGATGTGAAGCGGCTCAGGTGTCCAGCCATTGAAGCTGCCGATGAGCGACACGCTTCGGGCATTCGGGGCCCAGACACCGAAATGCACGCCGTCCTGACGGACATGGGCACCCAGGTTGTCGTACTGACGGTGGTGCCACGTAGTGGACTGCGCCCGCAAAGCAGGGGCACTGGTGGACGAAATCGGGGTGGGCATGGAGCGGCTTCTTTAAAGAAGCCATGCTCTGTTGCACTGCAACAAGGCATTGCAGGAAATGCGTCTGACGCCGCGTAGGCGGGGGCCTACGGTATCCACCGCCCTGGCTCCTTGGGGCGCAAGAGAGCCAAAAACGTCAGAGAGGGACTGCCACTCCGCGTAAGACTATTCCCACGCCGAAACTCGTCCAAACCGGGCAGAATTTACATGTGTAAATATTTTTTAACGAGTTGTCCTTCCCTTTGCCGACCAGCCTGGTTGGCACCACAGTCCCCGGGAGGAGACCTCATTCACCATCACATTTATGAGCAGCCTCATTCATCAGGCCTTGCAGCAAGAAGCAGACGGCCTGATCCAGGCCTGGATGGAACAGGCCCGCATCGCGAGCCCCAACTTGGCCAAATCCGCCTCTAGGGAGGCAGGCGAACTGCTCGACAGCGTGCGACAGGCGTTGGCTGCAGGGGCGGACCCCACGCAGTTTTCCTCCCAGGCCTGGGCGTCGCCCCGGCAGATGCTGGAGGAGCTGTCGCGGTCCCGCGCTGCACAGGGCCACAACGCAGGCGATACCAGCAATTTCATCCTGTCGCTGAAACGACCCCTGTTCGCACATGTCCAGAGCAAGCCGGCAGCGGACACCTCTGCCACCATCGATGCGATCTGGGCCGCGACCTTGCTGGTGGATAGCATGGCCCAGCATACCGTCACGACCTTCCAGCGGGCACGGGAGGAAATCATCGTCCGCCAGCAGGAAGAGCTCCTGGAACTGTCTACGCCTGTCGTCAAGTTGTGGGACGGCATCCTGGCCGTTCCCATGATCGGCACGCTCGATAGCAACCGAACTCAGGTGGTGATGGAAACCCTGCTGCAAAAGATCGTTGAAACCGAGTCCGAACTCGCGATCATCGACATCACGGGCGTGCCGACGGTGGACACCCTGGTCGCGCAGCATTTGCTGAAGACGGTGACGGCCATCCGCCTCATGGGAGCAGACTGCATCATCAGCGGCATCCGTCCGCAGATCGCTCAGACCATCGTGCATCTGGGCATCGATCTGAAGGACATCAGCACGAAGGCCACCTTGGCCGACGCCCTCGCACTGGCGCTGCAGAAGACTGGCTGGGGCGTCAGCCGGCGCGTTTGAGGTACCAACGATGGAACGTGTACCAATCTTGCGCATGGGCAAGGTCTTGTTGGTGTCCATCCAGATCGACATGCAGGACCAGACAGCCGTCGCCCTGCAGAACGACTTGGCGGAACGGATCTCCCAGACCGGCGCCACGGGCGTGCTGATCGATATCTCCGCGCTGGAGATCGTGGATTCTTTCGTGGGACGCATGCTCGTGAGCATCTCCGGCATCGCCCGTGTCCTTTCGGCCACGGCAGTGGTGGTGGGCATGCAGCCCGCCGTCGCCATCACGCTGGTGGAGCTAGGGCTGTCGCTGGAGGGCGTGCGAACCGCGCTCTCCGTCGAGCGCGGCATGGCGCTGCTGCAGCGTGCCACACCGGGGACCGATCTTGAGCAATGAACGCAGCGGCGAGATGCCCCTGGGATCCGAGCAGCACATCGTCGTGAGCCGGCAGACTGTGCGCAGCTTGTGCCAGGCGCTCAAGTTCTCGCTGGTCGACCAGACGAAGATGGTGACGGCGGCCAGTGAACTGTCCCGCAACACGCTGATCCACGGCGGCGGCGGCCGCATGCGCTGGGAAGTTCTTGACCGCGCCGGGCGCGCAGGACTTCAGCTCATCTTCGAGGATGAGGGGCCCGGCATTGCGGACATGCGGCTGGCCATGTCGGACGGCTACACCACGGGCTCGGGCATGGGTCTGGGCTTGCCAGGCAGCAAGCGGCTGGTGAACGACTTCGAGATCCAATCCGCGCCCGGCCAAGGCACCCGAGTGAGCATCACCAAGTGGAAGTGATTCGCGGATGGGGCCACAAGGCCTTTCCCATCGGAGACGCAAGCAGGGTAGGGGAGGTTCGCCGGCACGTCGCCCAGTTGGCGGCGGCGCAGGGCTGGACCGATACCGACGCAGGGCGCTTGACCATCGTCGCGACCGAGCTGGCAACCAACCTGCTGCGCCACGCCAGGGAGGGCCAAATGTGGGTCGCCCTCCGTGCTCCCTTCGATGAGATCGAGGTCATCGCCGTCGACCGCGGTCCGGGTATCGAGAATGTGACCGAGGCCATGCGGGATGGTGCGTCGACGCGCCAGGATTCGGCCGGTACCGGCCTGGGCGCGCTGGCGCGGCTGGCTGACGACTTCGATCTGCTGAGCTCGCCCGCGGGCACGATTGGCGTCGCCCGGGTGAGACCGGTCGGCGCTGCCCGCACCGTGCTGTCGCGCAAACTGGGGGCGGTCTGCCTCGCTGTCCCGCCTGAGCCGGTCAGCGGGGACGCATGGGCGTTGAGCGAAGACGGTGGCCAGTCCACGGTAATAGTGGCCGACGGACTGGGACATGGAGTGCTGGCGGCGGAGGCGGCCCAGGCTGCCTTGGGCGCGTTCGCAGAAGTGCCGTCCGAGCCATTGGACCGGGTGCTGCATCGCTGCCATGGAGCGCTCCAGGGGACGCGGGGCGCGGCCGTGCTCGCCGTCCGCACCCTGGCGGATGCGCTGCAGTCCTGCGGAGCAGGCAATGTGGCTGCACGGGTCTTCACAGGCCTTGGCGAGCGTTCGCTCATGGGCCAGCATGGCACGGTCGGTCTGCAGATCCCGACGCTTCTGGTGTCCTCGCAGGAGAGGCCCCAGCACGGCGCCCTGGTCATGTACACCGATGGCATCACGACGCGCTGGCAAACCAAGGATTATGGTGGGCTGCTGGCGCGGGACGCCACGCTGCTGGCCGCGGCCATACTCTGGCACAACACACGGAGCCGGGACGACGCGACGGTGATCGTCTTGCAAGCCGAGGAGGCGCTATGAGCGATGAAGACCTGAAAGCCCGATTGGCGTCCACGCAGGCAGAGGTCGACGCACTGCGGGAGGAACTCGAAGAGACCAATCGGGGCGTCGTGGCGCTCTATGCGGAGCTCGACGAACAGGCCGACCAGTTGCGCAAGGCCACCGAACTCAAGAGCCGGTTCCTTTCGTACATGAGCCACGAGTTCCGCACGCCCATCGGCGCGATCCGCAGCAACACCCGCCTTCTGCTGGACCATGTCGACGGCCCGCTGACCGAGGAGCAGACCCGGCAGGTCCGGTTCATTCAGGATACCGCGGCGGAATTTGCAGAGATGGTGGACGATCTGCTGGACCTTGCCAAGATTGAGGCCGGCAGGCTCGACATCTCACCCGCATGGTTCGAGATGATGGACCTGTTCTCCGCCTTGCGCGGCATGTTCAGGCCGGTGCTGCACAACGGAGCCCTCAGCCTTGTTTTCGAAGAGCCGGGCAACCTACCTCGGCTGTTCACGGACGACCGCAAGCTGTCGCACATTCTGCGCAACTTCATTTCCAACGCCCTGAAGTTCACGCCGCAGGGCGAAGTGCGCATTTCGGCCCGGCTGATCGAAGGCGACCGCGTTCGCTTTTCCGTTTCAGACACCGGAATCGGCATCGCTCCAGAGTTTCTGGGGGCGCTCTTCAACGATTTCTCCCAGGTGGACTCCCCGATCCAGAAACGGTTGCGCGGTACGGGCCTCGGGCTGGCGCTGTCGCGCCGCCTCGCCCAGTTGCTCGGTGGAGACGTCGACGTGGAAAGTACGCCGGGAGTAGGGTCCACCTTCTCGGTGGTGGTTCCAGTGCAGCTAACGCATGCGGAGGCCAGATGACCCGAGCGCATCGGCAAGAAGGGAAGGGCCATCATGGCTAGAAACACGTCCGGGCTGATCGCGCCCACCTTCGACCGCAGCCGTCACACTATCTTGGTGGTAGACGACAACCCGGCCACCCGGTATTCGACCGAACGCGTCATCCGCGCTGCGGGCTTCCAGACGGTGGAGGCAGAGACGGGCGCAACAGCGATTACGTTAGCGCAAACCAACGTTTCCGCAGTGGTTCTGGATGTGCATCTGCCGGACATGTCCGGATTCGACGTCTGCCGGGCACTGCGGGGCCACCGGGACACCAGCCGGATCCCGGTCGTCCATCTGTCTGCCGCCTATGTCGAAAGCGCCCACCAAGTCGCGGGGCTCAATGCAGGCGCCGACGCCTACATGGTGCACCCGGTCGAGCCGCAACTGCTGGTCGCCACCTTGCAGGCGCTGATCCGCGCCCGGCTGGCGGAAGACAGTCTGCGACGCAGTGAATCGAGGTTTCGCGCCATCTACGACCGCGCACCAGCGGCGATGCTGCTGGTGAACGGAGCAGGGCATATCGCAGACGCCAATGCCCAGGCGCTGGCTCTGTTGCAAAGGACGCGCCAGGACATCCTCGGCCAGGCGCTCGTCCATTTCGTGCCGCCACCTTGGGCTGACAGTGCGGCCCTGCACCTGGCCGCCTCTGCCGGGCAGTCGTGGCAAGGCGAGTTTCCGCTCATCACTGCAGACGGCACGGAGCGGATGATCGAGTGGAATTTCTCGGAACCCGTCGAAGCCGACATCCGTCTCGCGATCGCCCAAGATCTGACGGAGTCGCTGGAGCTGCAGCGGCAGCGCGAGGAGTTGCTGGAGCGTGAGCAGGCCGCCCGCGTGCTTGCCGAGCGCCACAGCCGCACCAAGGACGATTTCGTCGCCGTGCTTTCGCATGAACTACGTACTCCATTGACGCTGCTCAGCGGTTGGGCGCACATGCTCAAGCGGCCGAACCTCAGCGAAGACATGCTCAGCCGGGGCATTGATGCCATAGAGAAAGGGGTCAAGGCCCAAAGTCGCATCATCTCCGACATCCTGGACATCTCCCGTCTCAGTGCTGGGAAGCTGCACCTGCACCGCGAGGCGGCCGATGTAGATGCGCTCACACAACAGAGCCTGGATGCACTGCGGGACCCTGCCAACGTGAAAGAAGTCTCGATCCGTTTCCAGCCCAGCGGCAGCCAATGTGCGGCTTGGCTCGACATCACGCGCTTTCAGCAAATTGTGTGGAACCTGGTCACCAATTCCATCAAGTTCTCGGAGCGGGGCGGTACGGTGCATGTCACCCTGCAAAGAGAAGGTGATGTCTTGCAGCTGCAGGTGCGCGACCAGGGCGCAGGCATCTCTCCGGAGTTTTTGCCCCACATCTTCGAGCGATTTTCCCAGGACAGCGCACCCGACGTGCGGGGACACGGTGGTCTGGGCCTTGGCCTGTCGATCGTTAAGCATCTGGCCGAACTCCACGGTGGCTCGGTAACCGCCCACAGCGCGGGCCGGAACGAGGGCGCAACCATGACCGTTGTGCTGCAGGTGGGCGAAGGCGATCTCGCTAACCGTTCGGAACCAGGTGACCAGACAGCACCGACAGGCAACCTTCGCGGCAAGGATGTGCTGGTGGTGGAAGACAACCAGGACACAAGCGAGATGCTGCGACTGGTGCTGACCGACCAAGGCGCGAGCGTCCGCATCGCAGAGGACTTCGATGCCGGCATGTCGCAGCTACATGCACAGTGGCCGGACTTGCTTATCAGCGATATTGGGCTGCCAGGCAAGGACGGGTACCAACTGATCCAGGCGGTCCGCTCAGCCGAACTTGAGCATGCAGGTACCACGCGGCTCCGGGCTGTCGCGCTCAGCGCCTTCGCCAGAGAGCAGGACAAGTCAAAGGCGCTGGCGGCAGGGTTTGACGTCCACCTGTCCAAGCCATTGCAGCCGCATCTGCTGGTTAGAGCTCTGTGCGCGTAGCGGGTTCAGAGAGAAGGTGTGGCGGTCGCATGCGCCACACCCTCGCTGTCCTTAACTTCTAATATTTAACATAATATACATCGTATCTAGTAATGTAGCGTTTGCGGTAGTTATCGCCGCTGGTTACTCGTGGTCGTCTCCTACATCCTGCCGGCAGGCTTGGCGGCACACTCCCCGTCCATCGGACCCACGTTGCCAACAGACGATCAATCGATCAGCGCGGGCCGGAAGTGAACCATCAGTACCTGGAAGGGAAACATCTGTGATCAAAATCGGCCTTGTTGACGACCACGCCATCGTTCGCTCGGGACTGCGCCAGTATTTGTCCGAGCACGTGGACATGCGGGTCGTGGGAGAGGCTTCGAATGGCCGGGAGGCTATCGACCTGATCAGGGCACACGACATCGACGTGCTGATCATGGACCTGTCCATGCCGGGCCAAGGCGGGCTGGACGCCATCCCGATGCTGCGGGCCAAGGCGCCGGACATGGGCATCCTGATTCTGACGGGCCACCCCGAAGAGCATTACGCCATCAACCTGATACGTCAGGGCGCCAGCGGCTTTCTGAACAAGGAATGCGATCCCAAAGAGATCCTGGAAGCCATCCGGACCATCGCGCTGGGCCGCCGCTACCTGACGCCAGCCGTGGCCGACCTCCTCGCCCAACAGCTCAACCGCAAGGACGATGTGCCGCCACACGAGCAACTGTCGGAGCGGGAATTCCAGGTGTTCCTCAAGCTTGCCAAGGGCGAAACCGCGGGGGCCATCGCCAACGCGCTGTCGCTCAGCGTGAAGACCGTCAGCACCTACCGTACGCGCCTGATGGAAAAAATGGCGCTGTCTTCCAACAGCGATCTGACGTACTACGCGCTCAAGAACCAGTTGATCGACTGAGCGGCACGTCCAGGGGCGGATGATCTCCTCTGGTTCGACAAGAATTTGGGGGCGTGGCCGCAGCGGCACACGCCCCTTTTCCTTTTTTGATTGACTGAAATCAAATCTGAAGACGGGCGTATGATCACAATAGATTCATATTTAATGAATCTTAAAGGTCGCCATGTCTTCTGTCGTCTCTCACCCCGTAGTCGATGTCCGCGCTATCGCTCCTCAGGACAGGCACTCGCTGATCTTCTCGACCTTCCAGTCGCTGGCTGCAGGTGGCGCCATGGAACTGGTGAACGATCACGACCCCCTGCCCCTTCACGCCCAGTTCCAGGCCCGGCAGCCGGGGCGGTTTGACTGGGAGTATCTGCAGAATGGGCCGGACCTTTGGCGCGTTCGTATCAGCAAGCGTGCCTCCGGACATGCGAGCGGTCAGTGCTGCGGCTCCTGCGGCGGAGCTTGAGGCGTTCCTCAAGCGCTCCTGCCCCACCCCCCGGGAACACCCCATGGACAATCACAGTCACCCTGCACCGGCGCCCTTCGCTTACGACGGCCCCGTCCCGTTGCAGGCCCCCATCCTCACGGCGCTGCGGCGGGTCGTCGACCCGGAGGTGGCACTGAACATCGTAGATGTGGGCCTGGTCTATGCCGTCACCGCCCGCCCCGGCGAGGTCCACGTGCGCATGACCATGACCTCGGCGGCTTGCCCGGTAGCGGACGTCATCATGGAAGACGTTCAATGGGAATTGTCCCAGGTCTTGCCGGAAGGAACGCGGATCGATCTGGAACTGGTGTGGGAACCGCCCTGGTCGCCCGATCGCATGAGTGAGCGCGCCAAGGGTTTCATGGGATGGTGAACACCTCGGCCCCTTCACTGCGCGGGGCAGGACCCGTGTCCAGGATCGCTCTGCGCCTCGTGTTTGCGCTGGTGGTCGGTATGGGGCTGCTGGCCGGCATCGCCGGCGGTCTGCTGCGGGTCGGCATCGCATGGGGGGATGAGCGTGCGACCGCCGTGCTGCAACGCGCCGCCGTGGACCACGCCTTCCTGATGGTGTGTGCCTTCATGGGCACGGTGATCGGCATCGAGCGCGCGATAGCGCTCCGGCGTGGCTGGGCCTTTCTTGCGCCGGCGTGTACGGCGGCGGGCGGCGCAGCCGTGTTGTGCGGCGCACGGCCTGCGGCACTGTGGCTGGCGGTGGCCGGCTCGGTCGTGTTCGTGGGGGTCAATGGGGCCGTGGTGGCCCGGCAGCGGGCTGACCACACCATGCTGCTGCTCGTGGCGGCAGTGGCCTGGGTGATGGCCAACCTGGCACATGCGCTTGCGCTGCAGCCGGGGGCGGTGGTTCCGCTGTGGCTCAGCCTGCTGGTGCTCACCATCGCGGCCGAACGCCTCGAAATGGCGCGACTGATGCGCCGCCGCCCCGGCGCGACGGCGTGGCTTTATGGAATCGTTGCGGTTCTGCTGGCGGGCGCAGTCGCGTCGGGTTTCCGCCCGACAGCCGGCGGCGTCGCCTACGGCGGCGGCCTGCTGGCCCTGGCGTGCTGGCTGGCGGTCTTCGACATCGCCCGGCGCACCGTGCGAGCGCAGGGCCTCAGCCGCTACATGGCCGTCTGCCTGCTGTCGGGTTACGGGTGGCTGGCTGTGGCCGGCGCGGCTTGGATCGCCATGGCACTGGGCCAGGGCATCCGCGACACGGCCTTGCACGCGCTCGCCCTGGGCTTCGTCTTCAGCATGGTGATGGGCCATGTACCCGTCATTCTTCCCGCCGTGGCCCGCGTCAAGCTGGCTTATGGATGGGCGTTCTATCTTCCGCTGCTGGCCTTGCACCTGACGCTGGTCTGGCGTCTGGGGGCCGGGCATTTCGACGGCCAGGCCCAGGCGCTCGGCGCCCTGGGCAATGCCGTGGCGATCGCGCTGTTCGCCGCCACCGTCTTGGCGGCCGCCTTGCTGTGGCGTTGGCGCGCGTCGCGGCTTTCTCATCCCTCGTCCCGCCATGGCACACCTCATGTCCATTGAAGAACCCTCCCCTGCGCTCCGATCTGGACGCGCACTTTGGGCCCTCGGCTTCCGGCCGTTCTACCTGCTCGCCAGCATATTTGCGGCACTCTCAATTCCGCTGTGGGCATTGCAGTTCTCGGGGTACCTGCCCCAAGCGTATCTGGCAGGACCGCTGTGGCATGCCCATGAAATGCTGTTCGGCTTTGCGCTGGCCGTGATCGTCGGCTTCTTGTTCACCGCCGGACGCAACTGGACGGGACGCCCCACGCCCACAGGCCCTCTGCTGATGGCGCTGGCGGCCCTCTGGCTGATCGCGCGGGTGCTGGTTCTAACCCCTTACGCCACGGCGGCCGCCGTCGCCAACGTCGGCTTTCCGGCCGCGGCCGCGGTGGCTTTAGGGGTGCCTTTCGTGCAGGCACGCAACCGCCGCAATTACTTCTTCGTCGCCTTGCTGGGCTTGATGGCGGTGGCTGCGCTGTGCTTTCACCTCGCCCACCTGGGCAAAGCCGCCCTGCCCGCCTGGCAAGGCATTCGCGTCGCACTCGACGTGGTGCTGTTCATCCTCGTGGTCATGGGGGGCCGCGTGATCCCGATGTTCACCAACAACGGCGTTCCCGGGGCGCAGGCCGCCAAGAAGCCCTGGCTCGAGAAGACCGCGCTGGGCTGCGTTCTGGCCGTGCTGGCATTGGATGCCATGGGCGTGCAAGGCTCTGTCCTGGCCCTCGTCACCCTCCTGGCCTGCGTAGCCCACGCCAGCCGCTGGACGCTTTGGCAACCCTGGAAGACGCTGGGGGTCCCGCTGGTGTGGGTGCTGCACCTGGCCTATCTGTGGATTCCGGTGCATCTGCTGCTGCGTGCGTTGGGAGAATGGGGTTGGGTCGCCCCCACCTTGGCGACGCATGCGCTCACGGTCGGCGCGATCGGTGGATTGGTCATCGGCATGATGACCCGCACGGCCCGGGGCCACACGGGGCGGCCGTTGCGGGCCGATCGCTATGAGACGGCCTGCTACGGTTTCATTCTTTTGGCGGCTGCCGTGCGGGTGTTTCTGCCGTGGCTGGCGCCGACGCAGACCGTCCATGCCACGCTCCTGTCGGCCTGTCTGTGGTCGGCGGGGTTCGGGATCTATGCCATCCGGTATTGGCCCATCCTGTCGCGGCCACGGGTAGACGGCCGGCCGGGCTAGCGACCCCTTCAGGCACCTGAGCGACGCCGACGACTTTGCTACGTCGCAGTGGGAGGGTGCCGCCGGGTTTGCAGTTAATGATGCGTGTGGCCGTGACGCAGGCCCCAGGTCCTCTGCCCATACGGCCTTCCCGCCTACAGGAATGGCGCCATGCGGCCATTACCCTCGATCTGTTTTGATTTGTTACACACGCATGACCAGCCACGCCATCCTGGTAGAAGACAGCGCCACCATCCGCGACACGTTGATTCCTGCCATGCACGAGTTGGCGGATATCGATGTGGTCGCCACCGCCGAGACCGTGTTGGAAGCCCTGGCCGCCAGCGACCATTGTGACTGGGGCCTGATGGTGCTGGACCTGTTTCTCAAGGAAGGCTCCGGCCTGACCGTGCTTGAGCGGCTGCGCCACCGTCCGCGGCACCAGCGCATCGTGGTGCTGACCAACTACGCCACGCCCGACATCCGCGAGCGTTGCGCTCGCCTGGGTGCCAATGCGGTCTTCGACAAGTCGACCGAACTGGACGCGTTCTTCGAAGATTGCGTGCAAGTCCACTGATCTCGGTACGAATGCCGCATCCGCGGTCAGCCCGCAATCGTGCACATCGGTATGCGCTATTGTATTTATAGCTGCATGCGCTTATCCATCAAGCGCTAGAGGCTGATTTTATCTAAATCCGCTGCTGCAGTGCCGCCAGGCTCCGGATCGAGCGCGGCCGGCCCACGGGCCCGAACCAGGCCCCGCCAGCGATGACTGCCGCATTGATCGTGCTGTAGGCCACCAGCGCCACGGCCTGCGCCGCGAACACCATGGGCAGGCCCCCGCCGGCCTGCAACGCCCACCAGCCGCCCAGGCCGGCCACCGCCAAACGCACCACGTTGCCGATCACCGGCCAGCCGAGCCGCCCCGCGCCCTGGGACGCGAAATACAACGCGAGGCCCAACCCGAAGAATCCATAGGCCGGGCCGACGATACGCAGGTACTGCGTGCCGGCAGCCAGCATGGCCGGGTCATGGCCGAACAGGCTGAGCCAAGCCACCGGAAACAGCGCGGCAGCCAGGCCGATCGCCTCGGTGAGGCCGAAGGCCAGCGCCGCCCCGATCCACGTCGCCCGCAGCGCGCGCTCCGTTCGGCCCGCGCCCATGCAGGTCCCCACGATGGTGACCAGCGGTGCGCCCAGGCCGAACACCAGCGGCACCAGCAGATATTCCAGGCGCGATGCCGTGCCGTAGCCCGCGATGGCGGCGGGGCCGAAGTGACCCGCCAGCGCGGTCGCGATGCCGATGGCGAGGTTGGTCGCCACCGTGGAGACAGCGCCCAGCAGTCCGACGCGCAGGATGTTCCAGAACAAGGCGCCGCGGCATTGCAAGCCCGCGCGCGTCAGCCGGAGCAGGCTGCCGCTGGAACGCAGGTACACGCACAGGGCCACTGTGCCGCCCAGGTAGTACAGCAGCAGGGCCAGAGCCCCACCCGCGATGCCCAGGGCCGGCACGGGCCCCCAGCCGAAGATGAGCACGGGCGACACGGGAATCAGCAGCACCGTGCCCACGGAAACCACCTTGGCCGGCAGCGCCATGTTGCCGGTGCCGCGCACCACCGCGGCCAGCGAGTTGAAGACCCAGATCAGCACCGCGCCGGCGAACACGATGTGCGAGTAGGTGAGCGCGGCCTCCAGCGAGGCGCCCTCCCCGCCCATGGCGCGGTAGAGCGCATCGCCGCCCCACCACAGTGCGATCGTGAAGAACAGGCCGAAGCCCACGCCGATCACCACGCCCGCCCAGGCAAGCGACTCCGCCTGCGCCCGGTCGCGCTGTCCCAGCGCCCGGGCAATGGCCGAGGCGATGCCGCCGCCCATGGCGCCGCCCGAGGTCATCTGCATCAGCATGACGATGGGAAACACCAGCGCCATGCCGGCCAGCGCATCGGTGCCGAGCCGGCCGATGAACCATGTCTCGATGAGGCCGGCCGAGGCCTGCGCCACCATGATGAGCACATTGGGCAGGGCCAGACGCAAAAGCAGCGGCGTCAGCGGCGCCTCCAGAAGGCGGCGCGTGCGTGGATCGATGTCGGCGGAGGTGGGAGAGGACATGGGCGTCAGCAGTGGAGGGACCGGCCCCGTCACGCGGGCCGAGGGACCACGGAAACCCCGGATGGCGGGGAGCGGCGGATGAGCAGAACCAGACCCGCCGCGACAAGGCAGGCGGCGCCAGCTGCATAGAGAGCCGGGGTATAGGTGAGCAGCAGCGTGCGGGTGAGACCCGCGCCCCAGGCGGCCGCCGCAGCGCCCAGCTGATGCGCCGCGAAGATCCAGCCGAACACCAGGCCGACCTTTTGCGCACCGAAGGTCGCGCCCGCCAGCTTGACCGTCGGCGGCACGGTGGCGATCCAGTCCAGCCCGTAGAACATGGCGAACAGGCCGAGTCCGTAGAAAGTGAACTCCGAATGCGGCAGCCAGAACAGCGATAGGCCCCGCAGGCCGTAGTACCAGAACAGCAGCTTGCGGTTGTCGTACCGGTCCGAGAGCCAGCCCGACAGGATGGTGCCCACGAAGTCGAACGCGCCCATCATCGCCAGCACGGAGGCGGCCGGCACGGCGCCCATGCCGTTGTCGCCGCACAGCGAAATGAAGTGCGTCTGCACCAGCCCGTTCGTGGACAAACCGCAGATGAAGAAGGTGGCGAACAGAATCCAGAACGTGCCGCTGCGCGATGCCTCGGCCAGGGCCTTGAACGGCGTTGCGAAGTTCATCGCCATGGTGGGCGGCGGCGCAGCGCCAGCCGGCACCGTATCGCCATAGGCCGCCAGGCCGACGTCGGCGGGCCGGTTGCGCACGAAAGCCAGGGCCATTGCGCCCACCACCGCGCAGGCGATGAAGATGGGCGCAATGGCCGAGCGCCATCCCCAGTGCTCGATCATCCAGGCGGCAAAGGGCAGAAAAGCCAGTTGCCCGGTCGCGGCGCTGGCTGTGAGGATTCCCACCACCAGCCCGCGCCGGGCCACGAACCAGCGGTTGGCCACCACGGCCCCCAGCACCAGCGCCGTCAGACCGGTGCCCAGACCCAGCAGCAGGCTCCACAGCACAAAGAGCTGCCACAGCTGGCTGGTCAGCGTGACCAGCGCCATGCCGGTACCCACCAGTGCCAGTCCTGTGCACATCACCGCGCGTAGGCCCCAGCGCTCCATGAGCACCGCGGCGAACGGGCCCATCAGCCCGAACAGCGCGAAGCGCAGCGCCAGTGCGGTGGAAATCTGGTCTGTCGTCCAGCCGAACTCCTGGGACAGCGGCTGCAGCATGGCCCCTGGCAGACCCAATGCGGCCGACATGGTCAGCATGGTCAGAAAGGTGATGCCGGCGACCAGCCACCCGTAATGGATGCCATGGCGCTGCAGAAAACGCGCGGCGGATTGCGACAGCATGAGCGGCCTTTGCGGTAAGGGTGCGGCGTGGACGTGGGCGACGCTGGGCTCAAGGCCGAGCGGCGGGCTCGGTATCGAGCAAGGCGATGGTTTCGTCCAGCAGCGCATGCAGCGCCATGACGCGGTCCGCGCCCAGGCGCTCGTTCAATCCATCCTGGGCCACGCGCCAATGGCGCTGCGCCTCCTGGCGCTTGGCCCGGCCGGCGTCGGTGATCTGCACGCTGCGGCTGCGTGCATCCCCCCCCGCCGCCACTTCGACCCAGCCGGCATCCTGCAGCGGGCGCAGGTTGCGCGTGAGCGTCGACGCATCCATGCGCAGGGCGCGGGCCAGGTCACCCGGCCGCACCGGGCCCAGACTGATGACATGGGACAGCAGCGAGTACTGGGTGATCTTCAGCCCGGTCTTGCTGACTTCGTTGTCGTAATGCTGCGTGACCAGCCGTGTCGCCTGCCGCAGCTTGAGATTGGTGCAGCCGCGAGGCTGGGGAAGAGCGTCCATGGCCTATGATTGTATCTACAACATTTGCAGATGCAATCTACAGCCTTTCAGACAGGAGCAGCGCATGACGATGGAAGAGACATTGGCCCGGTGGTTGGCCGAGGAAAAGACCGTGATGGCGCGGATGGAGGCCGGGGCTGGCGCGGGCGTGGCAACCCCGGCGCAGATTGCCGGCAAGACCGGGCTGGAGACGATGCAGGCCATGCTGGCCGGCAACCTGCCCTACCCGCCCATGGCGCGCACGCTCGACTTCATGCTGGTGGAGGTGAGCGACGGTAGCGCCGTCTTCCAGGGCAGCCCTGGCGCGGCCCACCTCAACCCTATGGGCACGGTCCACGGTGGCTGGTTCGCCACCCTGCTGGACTCCGCCGTGGGATGCGCGGTGCACACCCGCATGCCGGCCGGGCGGGCCTACACGACGGCCGAACTGAGCGTGAACATCGTCAAGGCGCTCACGCCCAAGGTGGCCCGCGTGCGCGCCGAGGGGCGCATCATCCACAGCGGGCGCCAGCTCGCCACCGCCGAGGGCCGACTGGTGGGCCCGGACGGCACGCTGTACGCCCACGCCACGACCACCTGCCTGGTCTTTGAAGTGCCGGCACAATCGAGGGCATGAGATTCCTCCACACGATGCTGCGCGTTGGCAACCTTCAACGCTCGATTGATTTCTATACCCATGTGCTGGGCATGCAGCTGCTGCGCCAGTCCGAGAACCCCGAGTACAAGTACTCGTTGGCGTTCCTGGGCTTCGACGGCGGCAACCCCGGCCAGGCCGAGATCGAACTCACCTACAACTGGGGCACCGAGAGCTACGACATGGGCACCGCCTACGGCCATATCGCCCTGGGCGTGCCAGACGCCTACGCGGCCGTGGAGAAGATCAAGGCCGCCGGCGGCAACGTGACGCGCGAGGCGGGGCCGGTGAAGGGCGGCACGACGGTCATCGCCTTCGTGACGGATCCGGACGGCTACAAGATCGAGCTGATCGAGCGCAAGGACGCGACGGGTGCAGGGACCGGTCTGCGCTGAACCCGAACCACATTCGCTACGTTTTTTATAGCACCTAGCGCTTATCCCACAAGCGCCAGGTGCCTGTCTCGCTTTAACTCTGTGCGCGCAGCGCGGCGGCGCCTTTCGCCAGTTCGGTGATCCGTGCCCAGTCGCCCTGGGCCAGTGCGTCACCGGGTACCAGCCACGATCCGCCCACGCAGGCCACATTGCCCAGCGCCAGAAACTCCGCCGCGTTGCCCGGCTGGATCCCGCCCGTGGGGCAGAACACCACGTCGCCGAACGGTCCCTGCCAGGCTTTCAGCATGGCCAGGCCCCCGGCCTGCAGAGCGGGGAAAAACTTCAGGGCGTGAAAGCCCTCTTCCTGCGCCATCATGATCTCGCTGCCCGTGGCCACGCCGGGCAGCAGCGGCAGGCCCAGATCGCGGCAGGCGCGGCCCACGGCAGGGGTGAAGCCTGGGCTCACGGCAAAGCGGGCGCCGGCGTTGGCGGCGGCCTGCGCATCGGCCGCGCTGCGCACGGTGCCGGCGCCCACCACGGCGTCGGGCACGTCGCGGGCGATGGCTTCCATGCAGGCCAGGGCCTGCGGGGTGCGCAGCGTCACTTCCAGCATGCGGATGCCGCCCGCTACCAGGGCGCGGGCCATGGGCACGGCGTGGGCCACATCGTTGAGCACGATGACCGGGATCACCGGTGCGTCCCGCATCACATCCTGCGCAGTCAGCGCGCCTTGTTGTCCGTTCACAGCCACGAGCAGGCTCCCTCTTCCGCGCTGAGCGCGTTGCGCCGGAATCCGGCAAACAGTTCACGGCCCCAGCCGTGGGCGTTGTCCTGGCCTTGCGCGGGCGGCAGCGTGGCCGGGGTGCGCGCATCGAACACGGCGGCATCGACCAGCACATCGAGCGTGCCGGCCACGGCATCGAGCCGCACCACGTCGCCGTCGAGCACGCGGGCCAGCGCGCCGCCAGCCGTCGCTTCGGGCGAGACGTGGATGGCGGCCGGCACCTTGCCGGACGCGCCGCTCATGCGGCCATCCGTCACCAGCGCCACCTTGAAGCCCTTGCCCTGCAGCACGGCCAGCGGCGGCGTGAGCTTGTGCAGCTCGGGCATGCCGTTGGCCTGCGGACCCTGCCAGCGCACCACGCAAACCACGTCGCGGTCGAGTTCGCCGGCCTGGAAGGCGGCCTGCAGTTCGGCCTGCGAGCCGAACACGCGCGCCGGCGCTTCGATGATGTGGCGGTCTTCGGGCACGGCGGACACCTTGATCACGCTGCGGCCCAGATTGCCTTGCAACAGCTTCAGGCCGCCCGTGCCGCTGAAGGGCGCGCTGGCGGGCCGCAGCACGCCGTCGTCCTTGCTGGCGCCGGGGTCTTGCCAAGACAGACGGTGCTCCGCATCGCCGATGGGAATGCGCGTGTACTCGCGGATGCCGCCCGGGCGCACGGTGAGCACGTCCCCGTGCATGAGGCCGGCGTCGAGCAGCTCGCGCAGCACATAGCCCGGGCCGCCGGCGGC
This sequence comes from Pseudomonadota bacterium, assembly GCA_023460715.1. GTDB lineage: Bacteria > Pseudomonadota > Gammaproteobacteria > Burkholderiales > Burkholderiaceae_C > Paracidovorax. The sequence goes on from JAEWPH010000255.1 coordinate 42,271, forward strand.
CTGGAACTGGTTCACATCGGCACTGCCGTTCGGGTACACGCGCGCCAGCAGTGGCACGACCGCCGAGAGCGCTGCGAAATCGTCCCAGTCGATCACGATGCCCGCCGCCCGGGCCACGGCCACCCAGTGGATGAGGTGGTTGGTGGAGCCGCCGGTGGCCAGCAGGGCCACCATGGCATTGACGATGGCGCGCTCGTCGATCACCTTGCCGATGGGTGTGCAGGCCTTGTCCAGCACGGTGCGGGCGGCTTCACGGGTGAGCTCCTTGCGCAGCGCCTCGCCGGGGTTGACGAAGGCGGTACCCGGCACGTGCAGGCCCATGGCTTCCAGCAGCATCTGGTTGCTGTTGGCGGTGCCGTAGAAGGTGCAGGTGCCTTCGGAGTGGTAGGCGGCCGATTCGGCGGCCAGCAGCTCGTCGCGGCCCACCAGGCCTTGGGCCGCCTGTTCGCGCACCTTGGCCTTGGCGTTGTTCGACAGGCCCGAGGTCATGGGCCCGGCGGGCACGAAGACGGTGGGCAGGTGGCCGAACTGCAGCGCGCCGATCAGCAGGCCGGGCACGATCTTGTCGCACACACCCAGCATCAGCGCGGCGTCGAACACATCGTGGCTCAGCGACACGGCCGTGGCCATGGCGATCACATCGCGGCTGAACAGCGAAAGCTCCATGCCGGGCGTGCCCTGGGTGACGCCGTCGCACATGGCCGGCACGCCGCCCGCCACCTGCGCGGTGGCGCCGTTCTTGCGCGCCTCGTCCTTGATCAGGTCGGGGTAGTGCTGCAGCGGCGCGTGGGCCGACAGCATGTCGTTGTACGCATTGACGATGCCGATGTTGCGGGCCTTCTCGGCTACTACGCGCAACTTGTCGTTCTGGGGCATGCCGGCGAAGGCGTGGGCCACGTTGGCGCAGCCCATGCGGTCGGCGCCGCGGTCCATGCGGGCGTGGGCGTCGATCTGTGCGAGATAGGCGGAGCGCGTGGGCGCGCTGCGCTCGATGATGCGCCGCGTCACGGATTGGACGGTGGCGTGGACGGTGTCGTGGAGTGGCATGCTGGGCTGTGGGATGCGCCGGCTGGCTGAAGGTCTTGATGGTAAACCCGCCCCACCCGGCACGATGTAGGTGAAAGGCACGCCGGCGGCGTGCCTTTTCAGGGGCAGGCGCGCCGCTGGCGCGCCCGTGCCCTGCGCGCGGTGCTTACTTGCCGCGCGCCTGCTGGACGGCGGCGTTCACCTCGTCCCAGGTCTGCTGGCCCACGGCCTTGGCGATGCCGGTGTTCACGCTCGTGAGCTTCTCGCGCATGCGGTTGGCTTCCGCAGCGGACAGTTCGTTCACCTGCATGCCCTTGGTCTTCAGGTCGGCCAGGGCCTTGGTGGCCTCTTCACGCGTGTCCTTGCGCTCGAAGTCGCGGCTCTTGATGGCGGCGTCCTGCAGCACCTTCTTCTCTGCGGGGCTCAGCGTGTCCCACCACTTCTTGCTCACGGTGACGATCCACGGGCTGTAGACGTGGTTGGTCACCGTCAAGTACTTCTGCACTTCGTAGAACTTGCTGGAGACCACGGTGTTGAACGGGTTCTCCTGGCCGTCGACCGCACGGGTTTCCAGCGCCGTGAACAGCTCCGAGAACGGCAGCGGCACGGCATTGGCGCCCAGGGCCTTGAAGCTGTCGAGGAACACGTTGTTCTGCATCACACGCAGCTTGATGTCGCCCAGGTCTTCCAGCTTGTTGACGGGACGCTTGCTGTTGGTGAGGTTGCGGAAGCCGTTCTCCCAGTACACCAGGCCGACCATGCCCTTGGGCTCCAGCTTGGCCTTGACCTTCTCGCCCACGGGGCCGTCCAGCACCGTGTCGGCTTCCTTCACGTTGTTGAACAGGAAGGGGGTATCCCACACGGCCATCTCGGGCACGATGCCGACCAGGGTGGCCGTGGAGCCGACCATCATCTCCTGCGCGCCGCCGATCAGCGCCTGCTGCATCTGCGTGTCCGAGCCCAGCGATGCATTGCCGATGGCGCGCACCTTCATCTTGCCGCCGGTGGCCTGCTCGACCTCCTTGGCGAACAGGCGCACGGCACGGCCCTGGTTGGAATCGTCCACCAGGCCGAAGCCGAAGCGCACGATGCGTGGCTTGAAGTCCTGGGCCTGGACGGCTCCGGTGGTGGCGACGAGCGCGGCCACGAGGCCGGCGAGAGCGAAACGGATGCGCATGGTGGTCTCCTGTGTGTTGGTAAGGGTGACGGGAAAAAGGAAAGCGGAAAGCGGTGAAGGGCCGGGCTCAGTGCAGCCAGCGCATGGGCGTGATGACCAGCGACGGGAAGATGGTGAACAGCACCAACAGCAGCACGTACATCAACAGGAACGGCGTGGTGCCCTTGATGACGGTCTCCATGCGCAGGCGCCCCACCCCGGCCACCACGTTCTGCACCGTGCCCACGGGCGGCGTGATCAGGCCGATCGAGCCCACGTAGATGAACATGAAGCCGAAGTACACCGGGTCGATGCCGGCCTTGACCGCCAGCGGCGCGCACACGGGGCCGAAGATCAGGATGGTGGGCGTGAGGTCCATCGCGGTGCCCACGACCAGCAGGAAGACCATCATCAGCGCCATGAACATGACGGGGTTGCCCATCACGCCGGCGAAGCTGTCGGCCAGCATGTTGGGCAGGTCGGCCAGGGTGATCATGTAGGCCGTCACGGTGGCGGCCCCGCACAGGAACATCACCACGGCCGTGGTCTTGCCGGCGTTCAGGAACACGTCGTACAGCTGGGCCCAGGTGAGCTCGCGGTACACGAACATCGACACGAACAGCGCGTACACGGCGGCCACCACGGCGGCCTCGGTCGGCGTGAAGATGCCGCCCTTCAGCCCGCCCAGGATGATGACCGGCATCATCATGGCCCAGAAGCTGTGCAGCAGCGCCTTCAGGCGGGCGCCCCAGCCCACGCGCTCCATGGCGGGCAGCTGGTTGTTCTTGGCGATCCACCACCAGGCAGCGATCAGGAACAGGCCCATCATCAGGCCGGGGAACACGCCCGAGAGGAACAGCTTGCTGATCGACGTATTGGTGGTCACGCCATAGATCACGAAGGGCATCGACGGCGGAATGATCGGCGCGATGATGCCACCCGAGGCCAGCAGGCCGGCGCTGTAGCTGGGCGGGTAGTTCTGCTGGCGCATCATGGGCAGCAGGATGGTGGCGAGCGCCGCCGTATCCGCGATGGCCGAGCCGCTCATCGAGGCCAGCAGTACGGCCGCGCCGATGGCCACGAAGCCCAGGCCGCCGCGGATGTGCCCGCAGAACGCGCGCGCCAGGTCGATGATGCGGCGCGACAGGCCGCCCGCGTTCATCAGCTCCCCGGCCAGGATGAAGAACGGCACCGCCAGCAGCGGGAAGTTGTCGAAGCCCGCCTGCAGGTTCTGCGCCAGCAGCTGGGAGTCGAAGAAATCCAGGTGCCACATCAGGGCAACGCCCGTGAGCACCAGGGCATGGGCGATCGGCATGCCGATCACCATGCCGCCGATCAGGACGGCAAGGAAGATGAAGGTAACGATCATGGCGCGCGGTCTCGTCTCTGGTCTCTTATTCGATGGTCTCGGCGTCGCCGTGCTGCGGCGGCTCGCCGCGCACCAGGTCGAACACCAGCGCAGCCAACAGGCCCGCAGCCAGCACGAGCGTGGCCGCGGCGCCCAGGGCCAGCGGGTAGCCCAGCACCGTGCTGAAGCTGCTCATGCCGGCCACCACCTGCTCCCAGGAGCCCTTGAGCAGCAGCACCATGCACAGCGCCACCAGCGCCTGGCTGACCCAGAACAGGCCCTTGCGGGTGCCGCCCTTCACGCGCGACGTCAGCATGTCGAAGCCCAGGTGCTTGCCCTCGAAAGCCGCGACGATGGCGCCGATGGCCACCAGCCAGACGAACAGCAGGCGCGCGATCTCCTCGTACGACACGATGCTGGTGTGGAACACGTAGCGCAGCACCACATTCAGGAACACGGCCACCACCATGCCGGCCAGCGCCAGCACCATGAACAGTTCGGCCAGCCGCTGCAGGGCCGGTTTGCGCGGCTGCGGCGCTTGCGTATCGGGGGAATGGCTGCTCATGCCAGGTCTCCAGTGGGGGAATTCGAAAGGTCTGCCGCGGCTCCGGCAACGGCGGCCTCATCCGGCCGTGCCCAGGCCACCACAGCAGCGGCCAGCGCGGCAATCGGCTGCGTCGCGTCCAGCGGCAGCACACCCGCCTCGCCCACGGGCGATTCGAGCGTGGCGAACTGGTTGGCCACCAGCGCGGGCGAGAAGAAGTGGCCGGGCCGGGCCTGCACGCGCGCCAGGGCGGCGTCGTAGTCCAGCGCCAGGAAGGCGAAGCCGAGGTGGGGGTGGGCGGCGCGCAGACGGTCGCGGTATTTGCGGCGCAGCGCCGAGCACGTCAGGACCACGCCCTGCTCCGGCCCGGCTTGCGCCAGCAGATCCGCCAGGCGTTCGAGCCAGCCCGCACGGTCGTCGTCGGTCAGGGCGACCCCGTCGCGCATCTTGGCCACGCTCTCAGGCGAGTGGTAGGCGTCGCCCTCGTGCAGCCGCCAGCCCAGGGCATGGGCCGCAGCGGCTGCCACGCTGGACTTTCCGCAGCCGGAAACGCCCATGACCACGATGGCATGGGGTGGCGTCGATGAGATAGCGCTATCCATTGATGATCAAAAAATGCGGCAGCGCTTTTGCAAGCACCACCGCCGATGAAGACGGAGCAGGAAGCCGCAGCGGCGCGCCTTGGACGGTGATCCAACGGCTCGCCACGGCAGACATCCTTGTTTACCCTGTGAGGGACAGCGCTATCTTAGGAAACAATGCTGCCAACCCTTCTCCGGATTTACCCTTGAACGCCGTTCCCCCCGGTTCTCGCCGCTCCCGCCGCTCCAGCGGCCGCATCACCCTGGACGACGTCGCTCGCGCCGCGGGCGTCAGCCCGATCACCGTCTCGCGCGCCTTGCGCGGCGAGCGCAGCGTGGACGCCGCCCTCGCCCAGCGTGTGCGCGAAGCGGCGGACCAGCTGGGCTACGTGCCCGATCCGGCCGCCCGCGCGCTCGCCTCCCAGCGCAGCACCCAGGTGCTGGTGCTGGTGCCGCTCCTGTCCAACACCTTGTTCGTCGACCTGCTGGAGGCGGTGCACCGCACGCTGTTCCCCGAGGGATTCCAGCCCTTGATTGGGGTCACGCACTACGACGCTGCAGAAGAGGAACTGCTGCTGCGCACCTACCTGCCCCACCGCCCTGCCGGCCTGCTGGTCACCGGGTTCGACCGCAGCGAGGCATCGCGCCAGCTCATCGCGCGCAGCGGCGTGCCCTGCGTGCACCTGATGGAGACCAGCACGGCGCCGGGCGTGGCCTGCGTGGGCTTTTCGCAGGTGGATGCGGGCGCTGCCATCACCCGCCACCTGCTGGAGCGGGGGCGCCGGCGCATTGCCTTCTGCGGCGCCCAGCTCGACCCTCGGGTGATGCAGCGCGCCGAAGGCTACCGCCGCGCCCTGCGCGAGGCCGGCCTGTACGACCCGCGGCTAGAAACGCTCAGCCCCGAGCGCTCGTCCGTCGCTCTGGGCGCGCGGCTGTTCGAGGAGATGCTGCAGCGCACGCCCGATATCGACGCGATCTTCTTCTGCAACGACGACATCGCCCAGGGCGGACTGCTGGCAGCCAACCGGCTGCAGATCGCGGTGCCGCAACGCATCGCCATCGCCGGATTCAACGACCTGGCCGGCAGCGACCAGATGGTGCCGCCGCTGACCACGGTGCGCACACCGCGCAGCGAGGTCGGCCGCGCCGGCGCCACGATGCTGCTGGGCATGATGCGCGGGACCGTGCCCCAGCCCGGCTGCATTGCGCTGGACTACGAGCTGGTCCCCCGCGGCAGCACCTGACTGCCCGAATCACCGCGCCGCTCGCATCGGCGGACTCGGGCAGGCTGCGGCTTCTGCACCGCCGATGCCCATGAAAAAAGCCCGGCGGACCGGGCTTCTTTTTGCGTTGACTGGACAGGCCGGTGCGGCCGTCCGGCACGTTCACTGGGGTGCGAGAGTGACTTCGACGCGGCGGGCCTCGGCGTTGTTGCCACCGGCCTGCGTGACTTCGGGCTTGCGCAGTTCGATCTTGTCGTCGGGCACGCCGGCCGCCTTGAGCGCATCGCGCACGGCCAGGGCACGGTTCTTGGCGAGTTCGGCATTGGCCACGGCGTCGCCGGTGGCGTCATGGAAGCCCGACACCACGACCGAGCGGCCCTCGGCCACGGCGCGGGCCAGGTCGGCCAGGGCGGGCTCGGCACCGGGCGCCAGATCGGCACGGCCGGTGGCGAAGTAGAAGCGCACCACGCCGCCGTCGACCACGATACGGGCGACTTCGTCCTCGGCCACCACCAGCGTGCCGGCCGGGGCCACCACCACGGCCGCGGGCTCGACCACGGGGGCGCGCGCGGCAGCCCGCTGCTTGTAGACCGTCACGCCCACCACCGTGGACACCACCAGCGCGATCAACGCGAAAAGGAACCCGAGGGCGAAACGCTGCTGGCTGTCGTCGTCGGAACTGCTGAAGGACATGGTGACTCCGTAAATAATGGACGTTGGGACAAAACCGCAAATTGTAAATCTCGCCATGCCGACGATCGCCGCCCCCATCCGCGACCCCGCACCGATGCTGGAGCGCACCCTGGCCGAATGGGGCGGACAGAGCGACGTGTGGATCTTCGGCTACGGCTCGCTGATCTGGCGGCCGGACTTCGACTTTGCCGAGCGGCGTGCCGCCAAGGTGCACGGCTGGCACCGCGCGCTCAAGATGTGGAGCCGCCTCAACCGCGGCACGCCGGATTGCCCAGGGCTGGTGTTCGGCATGCTCTCGGGCGGCAGCTGCCGCGGCATGGTGTTTCGCGTGCCGGCGGCGCAGGCGCGGCAGGTGCTCATCAACCTGTGGCAGCGCGAAATGGCGCTGGGCGTGTACGACCCGCGCTGGCTGGTCTGCCAGACCGGCGCCGGCCCGGTCCGCGCGCTGGCCTTCACCCTCTCGCGCCGCAGCCCCAGCCATGCGGGCGTGCTGCCGGACGACGAGTACCGGCGCATCTTCTCCGAAGCCAGCGGCATCTACGGCACCACGCGCGACTACGCCCAGGCCACCTACGACGAGCTGCGCCGCCTGGGCATCGACGATCGCGCCCTGGGCCGCCTGCTGGCCCTGGCCGCCGACCACCGGCGCGCGCAGCCCTGACCGGGCCCTGCCCGCCGCTCGCTTGCTGCGGACCGAGGCGCGGCGCCGTCCGACGCGCAGTGCCGATGCGCGCATGCAGACTGCGCGCACTCTTCCCGATCGCCACCCGTTACAGGAGCACCGCCATGCGCCATCCCGCCCGCCTTCTCTCCCTGATCCTGGCTACCGCCGCAGCCGCGGCCGCCACCGGCTGCGCCCATACCGGCTCGGGCTCCGCTGCCACCGCCCGGCTGGAGCCCACCCGTGGCAACACCGTGACCGGGGACGTGCGCTTCGTGCAGCAGGCCGATGCCGTGCGCGTGAGCGGCGAGGTGCGCGGCTTGGCGCCGAACACGGAGCACGGCTTCCACATCCATGAAAAGGGCGACTGTTCCAGCGGCGACGGCAACAGCGCGGGCGGCCACTTCAACCCGCTGGCCAAGCCCCACGGCCAGCACGACCATGGCGATCACCACGCGGGCGATCTGCCCAGCCTGGTGGCGGACGCCAACGGCGTGGCGCGCTTCAGCTTCGAATCGCGCACCATCAGCGTCGGCAGCAGCTCCACCAACATCGTGGGCCGTGGCCTGATCGTCCACGCCCAGGCCGACGACTACGTGACGCAGCCGACAGGCAACGCCGGCGCGCGACTGGCGTGCGCGGTGATCCAGGCGCGCTGATACCCACAGGGGCGATGTCGCCGGGGCACAATGGCCGACATGAGCCCACCGCCCTCTTCTTCCCCGTCCTCGTCCTCCACATCGCCCCTGTCTTCGTCCATCGCCGATCTGCGCAACAGCTACGAGCGCGCGGAACTGGGCGAGGACGCCTCCCACGCCGATCCGCTGCGCCAGTTCGACCAGTGGCTGAACGAGGCCCTGGCGGCGCAGGTGCCCGAGCCCAATGCCATGACGCTGGCCACCGTGGGCGCCGATCTGCGGCCCAGCACGCGCATCGTGCTCATCAAGGGCTATGACGCGCGGGGCATCGTCTGGTACACCAACTACGACAGCCGCAAGGGCCGCCAGCTGGCGGGCAATCCGTTCGCAGCGCTACAGTTTCATTGGGTGGAGCTGGAGCGCGTGGTGCGCATCGAGGGCACGGTCGAGAAGGTCAGCGACGAGGAAAGCGACGCCTACTTCGCCAGCCGGCCGCTGGACTCGCGCATCGGCGCCTGGGCCAGCCCGCAGAGCCAGGTCATCTCCGGCCGGGGCGTGCTGGTGGCCAATGCCGCCAGGTACGGCGCGCAGTTCCTGCTGCAGCCGCCGCGGCCGCCGCACTGGGGCGGCTTCCGCCTGAAGCCCGAGCAGTGGGAGTTCTGGCAGGGCCGCAAGAGCCGCCTGCACGACCGGCTGCGCTACCGCCAGGACGGCGGCAGCGCCTGGGTGCGCGAGCGTCTGGCGCCCTGAGCGGGCGGCGGGCGGGCCCCACTGCGGGCCCTTTTGCGCTATGAAATCAGGAGCTGCTTGCGCTTTCTGCGCGCGGAATTCAGGATCTTATGTATCCAGAGTTGTCGCCAAACAATCGCAACCAGCTACATTTTTCATAGCTTATCCTAAAGCTGCCGCTGCCCCAGCAGCAGCATCAGCGGCAGCGTGATCATGGCCAGCGCGGTGGAGATGGCGATGCTGGAAGACACCTCCTCCTGCATCACGCCATAGCGCTGCGTGAAGAGGAACACGTTGGCGCCCACCGGCAGCGTGGCCGCCGCGAACATCACCGCCACCGCCAGGCCCGACAGGCCCATCGCCCAGGCCAGCGCGAACAGCAGCAGGGGGTGCACGAGGTTCTTGACCAGGGCGATGCCCAGTGCATCGCGCCAGTGGTGGCCGATCTTGCTGTACGCCAGGGTGATGCCCACCAGCAGCAGCGCGATGGGACCCAGCGCGGCGCCCAGCACCTGCAGTGGCTTGTCCACCACCTCGGGCAGATGCAGCCCGGTCTGCGCCAGCAGCAGTCCGGCCAGGATCGGCAGCGGCACCGGGTGCACGATGCCGTTGCGCACCGCCTGCAGCACCGTGCGCAGCATGGAGCGCGGCACGTCCAGCCCAGCGCGCTGGCGCTCACGCGCCTCGGCCAGCTCGAAGACGACGGTGGCCGAGGTCAGCAGAATGAGCGCGTGCAGCGACACCAGCGTGAACAGCGTGACGAGGCCCTGCTCGCCGTACACCAGGCCGATCAGCGGCACACCGATCATCAGGGTGTTGCTGAACATCTGCGCCAGGCCGCGTGCGGCGGAGCGGGTCGAGAACCCGCACAACGCCATCGTGCCCACGAACACCAGGCCGCTGGCCAGGAAGTACAGGCCGACCGGCTGGAAGTCCAGGTCCTGCACGCGCACGCCGGCCATCGTGCGAAACAGCAGCGCCGGCGTCAGCACCAGGAAGACGATGTTGGAAAGGTCCTTGATGGCCGAGGCGCGGACCCACCCGATGCGGGCGGCGCCGAAGCCGATGCCGATGCTCAGCAGCACCGGAATGAGCGAGGAGAAGACGGGGGAATTCACAAAAAGGGAACGGACTCGGGGGACGGCCGGCTGCGCAACGCGGCGGGATGGAAACAGCAGCCGACAAGCGCTGCACGCAAAGCGCCGATTATCCGCCGGTGTGCACTCCCGCAGCCCTGCCCCATCGCGCCAAGGTCTCGGCCGATCACGCAACGTCACGCTGCCGCGCCCGGAGACGGCGCACTGCGGTCACCGCCACCGCCCCACCACCGCTGGCGTGGCGACCGGGCGGAAGCACTACCGCTCGCCGGCGCCCGGCACCAGCTTGGCGGCCAGCAGGTTGGCCACGTAGCGCAGGCGGCCGATGTCTGCCTCCGCCTGCGGGGTGCGGCTGAAGCAGCACAGCGTGCCGTAGACCCCACCGCCTTCCAGCCGCACGGGCGTGCTCAGGTGGGTGCCGATGGGAATGCCCGGGTCGGGCGCCTTGCCTGCAGCGACATATTCGCGCGCGTCCCGCATGACCTCGGGCAGGCGGCCTTCCACCACGTACTGGCACCAGCTCTCTTCCACCGGGTCGGACATGCCGGCCTGCAGCGGCGCGAAGTCGGGCGCGCTGTCCACGGCCTGGATGGTGCGCCGGCCGTCCGCGATCTGCGAGACGAACGCCACATCCATGCCCAGGCGCGTCCGCAGCGCCTGCAGCACCTGCGTTACCGCGGCGGGCAGCTCAGGGTCTGCGGAGTCGCTCGTGGCCACGAGCATTTCCGAGATCTTCACATCGATGTCGTCAGGGTCGTAATCGAGAAACATGCCTGCGAGTCTAGTGCGCCGAGGCCCGCCGAGGTGCAAGCAATGGCATCGGCCGCTGTGCCGGTTCCGCGCTGCGGGACGCCTCTGCCATGCGGGTGCCGATGCGGCTGCCCGGGCGGCACCGAGGACATGCGATGCCGCCCGGGCCACCCCGCCGGGCGCACGGGCTTGCGCTCATGTTCCCGTCAGAAGTCCACCTTGACACCCACCTTCAGGCTGCGGCCTGGCAGCGGTGCCTTGGGGAACGCGGTGGTCGTCAGGATCGACGTGGCGCTGTAGGCCAGCTTGTCGGTGATGTTGTCCAGGCGCGCATACCACAGCACGTCGCTGCGCTGCGCGCCGAACTGCCACTGCGTGCGGTAGCCCAGCGAGGCGTTCCACAGCGTGTAGGCCCCCGTGGCGCGGGTGCCGTCGGCAGGTACGCGGTTCTGGGCGGCCAGGTAGTCGAAGCCCAGGCCGGCGCGCCACGGGCCGCGGGCCCACAGCAAGGTGCTGCCCAGGCGCAGCGGCGCGATGCGCGGCAGCGGCTCGCCGGTGTCGCGGTTGGTGGCGCGCACGATGTCGCCGCGCAGCTGCAGGTCCAGCGTGGACGCGTCGCCCAGCACCGAAGACGCCGGAGCCATCAATCCGCTCTCGCCCACCAGGCGCACCGTGCCGCTGGCTTCGAGCCCGTAGAAGCGCGCACGCACGCCCTGGTAGACGAATTCGGGCAGCGCGCCGTCGGTGCCGGCGGCCACCACCTCGCCCTCTTCCGAGCGCAGCTGGCCCGACGGCGTGAGACCGATGTAGTTGGAGAACTGGCTCACGAACGCGGTAGCGGCGAAACGGTGCGGGCCGCTCTTCCACGCGGCGCCCACGTCGAGGCTGGTGGCCTTCTCCAAGCCCAGCCCGGCGTCGCCCGTCTCCCATGCGCCGGTGGCCACGTGCGGGCCGTTGGCGAAGAGTTCGTAGTCCTTGGGCGCCCGCTGCGTGTACGAGAGGTTGGAGGTCAGCTGCCACGCCGGCGTCAGATTCACCAGCGCGCCCACGGCCGCGCTGTGCGGATGGAAGTCGCGCTTGCCGACGGTGAACCGGTCGATGTCCGGGCTGCCGAACGACTCGACGCTGACGCGCTCGGTCCGGGCCCCGAACGTCAGCTTGCCCCAGTCGGTGCCCAGTTCCTCATGCACGAACAGCGCCGTGGTGCGGCTGCGGCTGCGCGGCGCGAAGGCCTCTTCGCCGATGGCCGAAAAGCGCGCCGCCTCGGCCTGGATGCCGATCACGCCCTGCAGCCGTCCGATGGGGGCATGCCGCGCCTCCACCCGCAGGTCGTTGCCGGCATTGCGGAAGGTGGTGCCGGGCTCGCCGCCCTCGTACTCGGTGTGCTGGTAGTCGGTGTGGCTGGCCTGCACGCGCACGCTTTGCAGCGGGCCCGCATCGATGCGCCACAGGCCGTCCAGCGCATAGCGGTTGGAGCGCATGCCGATGGTCACATCGTCCTCGGCCACCGTGCCGTAGTCGCTGCGGTAGGTGCTGGCCGACAGGCCCAGGTAGCCGCGGTCGAAGAACGCCGTGCCGCCCACCGCGCCTCCGCGCGTGTGGCTGGCCGAGTTGCAGATGCGCTGCGCGAGGCTGGGCGAGCCGGGTTTCTCACAGGCCAGTTCGGTGGGCACGCGCACGTCGTCGGTGCGGCGGTCGAACACGTCGGCATGCAGCGCAAAGCGGTCGTTGCCGCCTTCCACCATGGCCGCGCCCGCCCGCTCGCGGCTGCCCGTGGCGGCCGAGGCCTCGGCCTTGCCGTCCACACCGTTCAAGGGCTCGCGGGGGATGCGGTTGTCGATCACGTTGACCACCCCGCCCACGGCGCTGCCGCCGTAGAGCAGTGCGGCCGGGCCGCGCAGCACCTCGATGCGCTCGGTGGTCAGCGCCTCGGTGGGCACGGCATGGTCGAAGCTCAGGGCCGAGGCGTCCAGCGTGGCGCCGCTGTTCTGCAGCACGCGGATGCGGTCGCCGTCCAGCCCGCGGATGATGGGCCGGCTGGCATTGGGGCCGAAGTAGGTGCTGCTCACGCCGGGCAGACCGTCGAGCGTCTGGCCGAGCGTGGATTGCGTACGCAGCGTCAGGCCGTCGCCCGAGAGCTGAGCGGCCGGCGTGACGACCGCATCGGCACCCAGCGGGTTGCCGGTCACGGTGACCTCGGACAGGCGTGCGCGGGGGGCCTCCGCGGCGTCGTCAGCAGCAGTTGCTGCTGCGGTCTGCGCGTGCGCACCGGACGAGGCCAGCAGCACGAGCACCGCGCAGGCCAGCGGGTGCAGGGCGATACGGCGCGAGCGCGGCGCTTGGGGAAAGAAGGAAGGGTTCATGGCAAGGCAAAAAAATGGAGGAAGGGCTACTCACGGCTCGGACCCTTGCCACACGGGGACGCGGCCACGCGGTGGCGCGGGATCGATCCATCGATGAATCGATCGCCAGCCACGGCATGGCCCATGCGCGCAGGCACAGGCATTCCAAGGAAAAACAGGAAGGGAAGAAAAAGGCCGCCCGGCGACGCGCCCGCACCCGCGGACGCAGGCGGGCTCAGGCGCGGCCGGAGCCCGGCGGCGCGCGGGCCAGGAA
>JAEWPH010000256.1 GCA_023460715.1 Pseudomonadota bacterium
GTGTACAGCCGGTCCTTGAGCACGTCCAGGTAGAACGCGCCCAGGTCTTCCGAGCAGTACACCTGCAGCTTGGCCACCACCGGGTGGAACTCGTAGACCTCGTAGTGCGCCAGCACCGCGGCCTGGAACTGCGCCGCGCGGCTCATGGCGTAGCGGTCGATCTCCAGCATTTCGGAGAACGGGACCGCGTCCTTGGCCGGATCGAAGTCGCTGACGTTGGCCAGCAGGAAGCGAAGCGTGTTGCGGATGCGGCGGTAGGCGTCCACCACGCGCGCCAGGATCTTGTCGTCGATGCCCAGGTCGCCCGAGTAGTCGGTCGAGGCCACCCACAGGCGGATGATCTCGGCGCCGAGCTTGCCGCTCACCTGCTGCGGCGAGACGGTGTTGCCCAGCGACTTGCTCATCTTCTTGCCCTGGCCGTCCACCGTAAAGCCGTGCGTCAGCAGGCCGCGGTAGGGCGCGCGGCCGAAGATGGCAGCGGCCAGCAGCAGCGACGAATGGAACCAGCCGCGGTGCTGGTCGTGGCCTTCCAGGTACAGATCGGCCTCGGGGCCTTCGTCATGGTGCATGCCGGCGTGCGTGCCGCGCAGCACGTGCCAGAACGTGGAGCCCGAGTCGAACCACACCTCCAGGATGTCGGTGCTCTTGGTGTAGCAGGCAGCGTCTTCGGCACCCAGGATCTCCTCGGGCGTCACGCGGCTCCAGGCCTCGATGCCGCCGGCCTCGACGATGGCGGCTGCCTGGTCGAGGATCTCCATGGTGCGCGGGTGCAGCTCGCCCGAATCCTTGTGCAGGAAGAAGGGGATGGGCACGCCCCAGCTGCGCTGGCGCGAGATGCACCAGTCGGGCCGGCCGGCGATCATGTCGCGCAGGCGGGTCTTGCCGTTCTCGGGGTAGAACTGGGTCTGCTCGATGGCGGCCAGTGCGATCTGGCGCAGGGTCTGCGCCGGCTTCTGGGCCGGGTCGGTGAACACGCCTTCGCCTTCGTCCATGCGGATGAACCACTGCGCCGCGGCACGGTAGATCACGGGCGTCTTGTGGCGCCAGCAGTGCGGGTAGCTGTGCGTGATGTCCTTGGTGGCCATCAGGCGGCCGGCTTGGCGCAGCGCCTCGATGACGACGGGCACGGCCTTCCAGATGTGCTGGCCGCCGAACAGCGGGAAGTCCGGCGCATAGGTGCCGTTGCCCTGCACCGGGTTCAGGATGGCGTCGAGCGCCAGGCCGTGGGCCACGCAGGAGTTGAAATCCTCCAGGCCGTAGGCGGGCGAGGAATGCACGATGCCGGTGCCGTCATCGGCCGTGGCGTAGTCGGCCAGGTACACGGGCGACAGGCGGCGGTAGCCGAACGAACCGTCTTCGCTCGCCACGTCGTACAGCGGGTGCTCGAACTCCAGGCCGCCCAGCTTCTCGCCGACGGCCGTGGCCACCACCGTGCCGGTGAGGCCGAAGCGCTCCAGGCACTGCGCGACCAGCGACTCGGCCAGCACCAGGTAGCCCTGGGGCGTGTCCACCAGCGCGTACATCAGCGCGGGGTTCAGGTTCAGCGCCTGGTTGGCGGGGATGGTCCAGGCCGTGGTGGTCCAGATGACGACGAAGGCGTCCTTGTTCAGCGCGGGCGCGCCGAAGGCGGCGGCCAGCCTGGCAGGATCGTGCGCCTTGAAGGCCACGTCCAGCGTGGTGCTCTTCTTGTCCTGGTATTCGATCTCGAACTCGGCCAGCGATGAGCCGCAGTCGAAGCACCAGTACACGGGCGTGAGGCCGCGGTAGACGAAGCCGCGCTCCATGACCTTCTTGAGCGCGCGCAGCTCGCCGGCCTCGCTCGCGAAGTTCATGGTCTTGTAGGGGTGGTCCCATTCGCCCAGCACGCCCAGGCGCTGGAAGTCCGCCAACTGCTGCGCGATCTGCTCGGTGGCGAAGGCGCGGCCCTTGGCCTGCATCTCGTCACGCGGCAGGTTGCGGCCGTGCGTCTTCTCGATGGCGTTCTCGATGGGCAGGCCGTGGCAGTCCCAGCCGGGGGTGTAGAGCGCGTCGAAGCCTTCCAGCTGGCGCGCCTTGGTGATCATGTCCTTGAGGATCTTGTTCACCGCATGGCCGATGTGGATCTGGCCGTTGGCGTAGGGCGGGCCATCGTGCAGGATGAACTTGGGCGCGCCACAGCGGGCGTCGCGCAGCTTCTTGTACACGCCCTTGTCCTCCCACTCCTGCACCCAGCCGGGCTCGCGCTTGGGCAGATCGCCGCGCATCGGGAAGGGCGTGTCGGGCAGGTTCAGTGTGGCACGGTAATCCGTGCCGGCGGCGTTGGGGGAGGATTGGTTGTCGGACATGGGAGCAGAGACCTTGGAAGCGGGCCGCTCCAGAGCGCGTCTGGAGCGTGGAACAGAGGGGCGGGGTGGGGCGGACGGGCGGGCTGGCAGGCGGACGGCGCCCCGGCGCCGGCAGCGGGCCGGGCCCGTCAAATTCGGTCGCGCGTGGTCTGGCGACGGGTTTCGGTGTGCGTGGCGGCGTGGGCCGCAAAGTAGGCGCGTGCGTCGCTGCAGTCCTTGGCGATGCCTTCCGTCAGGGCATCGAGACCGTCGTATTTCAGCTCGTCATGCAGTTTGTGCAGCAGTTCCACACGGATGATTTTACCGTACGCCCCCTCCGGGCCCAGATGGGCGGGCCATTGCAGGCAGTGCGTCTCGAGCAGCACGCGTCCGCCATTGACGTCGTCCGGGTCCAGCGACGGGCGTACGCCCAGGTTGGCTACGCCGGGCAGGGGCGCGTCGGACAGCCCGTGCACCAGCACGGCGAAGATGCCGCTGGCGGCCGGCTTCCAGTGGGCAAAGCGCAGGTTGAGCGTGCGGAAGCCGTCGGTGGCACCCTCACGGCTGGCGCCCAGGGCCCGGCCCAGCTTGCGGCCGTGCACCACGTGGCCCGAGATGGCGTAGGGGCGGCCCAGCAGGCGGGCGGCATCTTCCATGCGGCCGGCGCCCAGCGCCTCGCGCACGGCGGAGCTGGACACGCGCAGGCCGTGCACCTCATAGCTGTTCATCCGGGCGACGTCGAAGCCCCGGGCGCGGCCGGCTGCGTCCAGCAGCGCGTAGTCGCCGGCGCGTTGTGCGCCGAAGCGGAAGTCGTCCCCCACCAGCACGTAGCGCGCGCCCAGGCCGGCCACCAGCACCTCGTCGATGAAGGCCTGCGGCAACAGGCGCGCCAGCGCCTCGTTGAAGGGCAGCACCACGGCCTGGGCCACGCCGCACTGGCGCAGCTCGGCCAGCTTGTCACGCAGGGTGCCGATGCGGGCGGGCGCCAGCTCGGGCCGCTTGAGCAGGCCGGCGAAGTAATCGCGTGGATGCGGCTCGAAGGTGAGCACGCAGCTGGGCACGCCGCGGTGCGCCGCCTCGCTGTTGAGCAGCGCCAGCATGGCCTGGTGGCCGCGGTGCACGCCATCGAAGTTGCCGATGGTGAGCGCGCAGCCCTCTGCGATGCCGGGGTGGTGGAAGCCACGGAAGATCTTCATCCGGATGCTTTTCTTTTGATAGCGCCCCGCGCAGGTGTATCAAGCGCTGGACGCCAATTTGTCATGAATTGGGAGTATATTGTGCGGGAGAGACTGTGACGATTCCCCGGGTATGCGCAGCAGCCCGGCCCTTCGCCCCTTGCAGGTCGGCCGCCCTGGCCGCATCTTCTGCGACGGGTACGGGCAGTGCGATCGTCACCCCTTTCAGGGCGTGCCTGGCACGGCGCCCGCGAGACACCAGCGTTCCGATCTTGTCGTTTGACTGCAGGAGGCGAGTTGTGAAAGTCTTGAAGCTGTCGGCCCAGGGGCTGCCGCAATCGTGGATTTCGCTTGAGCAGGCGGTGATCCACTACGCCGCGGGCGAGGTGCGCTGGGAGTCGGGTGCGCAGGTGGCGCTGTTCCGCGGCGGGCACAACGCGGTGACGGGCGAGCAGTCGGTCATCGCCGTCAACAGCATCATCGGCACCAAGGGCGTGCCGGCCATCAACCCCTTCGAGCTCAAGCCCAGCCTGACCAACAGCAAGCTGTTCGCCCGCGACCGCAACGTGTGCGCCTATTGCGGCGGGCACTTCCAGGAGCACGAGCTCACGCGCGAGCACATCGTGCCCTTCGCGCGCAACGGCGTGGACCACTGGATGAACGTGGTCACCGCCTGCCGCCCGTGCAACCACCGCAAGGGCCCGCGCACGCCCGAGCAGGCCCACATGCCGCTGCTGTACACGCCCTACGTGCCCAGCCTGTGGGAGGACTTCATCCTGCGCAACCGCCGCATCCTGGCGGACCAGATGGAGTTCCTGATGGCGCACGTGCCCAAGTCATCGCGTCTGCTGAGCTGAAGGGTTGCGTGGGCGGGGTAGTAGCAGCGCCCGCGGACGAGAAGACACAGCCGAGGCCGAACGGGGCTCCCGCGGTCGGGCCTATGCAGGGAGCGGTGCCGGGCCGGTGCCGGTTTCTTCCGGCGTCATCCGTGGTTCCACGACCCTGGGCCCGCGTGAACAGGGCCTAGAATCGCCTGCGCTTTCGCACGCCCCGCCGGTCTGGCGGCGGCTTCCATCAGGAGACAAGACCCATGCACGCTTTTTCCCGCCGTCTGGCGCTGGCCGCGGCCATCGCCAGCCTGTCTGCCCCCGCCGCCTTCGCCCAGCAGGCCAAGGAAGTGAAGCTGGGCTACGCCCTGGCCGTCAACTCGCATTACGGCGCGGCCGCCCAGGCATGGTCCGAAACGGTTGAGAAGGCCACGAACGGCGCGTTCAAGTTCAAGCAGTTCCCGTCCAGCGCCCTGGGCGGCGAACGAGAACTGATCGAAGGCCTGCAGCTGGGCACGGTCGAGGCGGTGATCGTCTCCACGGGCGCCCTGAGCAACTTCGTGCCCGACGTGGGCGTGGTGGACATCCCCTTCCTGTTCCGCGACACGGCCCACGCCCGTGCGGTGCTGGATGGCGCTTTCGGCCAGGAGCTGCTGGGCAAATTCCAGAAGCGCGGCCTGATCGCGCTGGCCTGGGGCGAGCAGGGCTTTCGCCACCTGACGAACAACAAGCACCCCGTCAAGGCGCCGGCCGACCTGAAAGGCCTGAAGATCCGCGTGACGGAGAACCCGGTGCACATCACCGCCTTCCGCACGCTGGGCGCGTCGCCCACGCCCATGTCCTGGCCCGAGGTGATCGGCGCGCTGCAGCAGGGGACGATCGATGGGCAGGAGAACCCCATGTCGGTCATCGTGTCGGCCAAGCTGCCGCAGGTGCAGAAGTACCTGTCGCTGACCGGCCACGTGTACGCGCCCATGGCCCTGATCGTGTCGCCCAATTTCTGGGGCGGCCTGAACGATGCGCAGAAGGCCGCCTTCACGCAGGGCGCCAAGGCCGGCGCGCTGGCGTCGCGCAAGTTCGTGGACGACGTGGAGCAAAAGGGGCTGGCCGACGTCAAGGCCGCCGGCATGCAAGTCGTGGAGACGGTTGACAAGGCCGCCTTCCAGAAGGCGCTGGAACCTGCCTACAAGCAGTACGCGTCCAAGTTCGGCCAGAAGACGCTGGACCAGATCACCAGCGTGAAGTGATCCCTTCCGGCCCTGCCGGAAGTCTCCCTGCCCGGCCTGGCCGGGCTTTGTTTTTTCCTGAATGAACGGGGCGCTGCACGGCGCCCGCCCACCACCATGCTGAAACGCCTCGAGCGCGCCCTGGTCGCCGGCAACCGCTGGTTGCTCATCCTGCTGCTGCTGGCCATGGCCTGCATCGTGTTCGCCAACGTGGTGTTGCGCTACACCACGGGCGACTCCATCATCTGGGCCGAGGAGGTGGCGCGCCACCTGATGATCTGGGGCACCTTCCTGGGCGCCGGGCTGGTGCTGCGCTTCGGTGGCCATGTGGCCATCGACAACCTGCACCACGTGCTGGGCGCGGGCGCCGCGCGGGCGCTGCGCGGTGTCATCGTGGTGGCGCTGGGCGGCTTCTTTCTGGTGATGGCCTGGTTCTCGGCGCAGTACGTCTGGGCCACGCGCTTCCAGACCACGCCGGCCACCGACATCCCGTTCGCCTGGATCTATGCGGCCATGCCGGTGGGCTTCGTGCTGCTGTTCGTGCACCTGCTGTTCATGGCACGCGGCTACGTGCGCGATGGCCGCTATGTCGAATCCGACGAGATGGACGCCGAATCGGCGGCCTCGCTGTAATGGCCCCGAGAACGCACTGACCCCACCATGGCCATCACCCTCTTCGTCTCCGCCATCCTGCTGATGGCGCTCGGCTTTCCGGTCGCGTTCGCGCTGGCCATGTCGGCCGCCATCGCGGTCTTCGTCGGCGGGCGCTATCCGCAGCTCATCGTGTTCAAGGAGATGTTCACGGGCATCGACAGCTTTCCGCTGATGGCTGTGCCCTTCTTCATCCTGGCGGCCGAGATCATGTCCGGCGGCGCGCTCACCGTGGTGCTGCTGCGCTTCGCCGCGCAGTTCGTCGGTCACCTGCGCGGCGGCCTGGGGCACGCCAACATCCTGTCGCTCACGCTGTTCTCGGGCATCTCCGGCTCGGCCCTGGCCGATGCGGCGGGCCCGGGCTCGATGATGGTGAAGATGATGGACAAGGCGGGCTATTCGCGTGCCTACGCAGCGGCGCTCACCGCCAGCACCGCCATCGTGGGGCCCATCATTCCGCCCTCGATCATCATGATCATCTATGCGCTGCAGGACGAGCAGGTCTCGGTGGGCGCGCTCTTCATCGCAGGCTTCGCGCCCGGTATCCTGATCGCGCTGGCCATGGCCTTCGTGAACTGGCGCGTGTGCGTCAAGCGCGACTACCGCTCGCGCGAGCCGCGTCCCACGGCCCGCGAGATGGTGTCCAACAGCATCCGAGCCATCCCCGCGCTCATGCTGGTGGTGCTGATCCTGGTGGGCATCCGCTTCGGCATCTTCACGCCGACGGAAGCCTCGGTGGTGGCCGTGTTCTACGCCCTGGTGTGCGGCAAGTGGATCTACCGCACGCTGGAGTGGAAGGCGCTGCCGCACATCGCCGCGCGGTCGGCCCTGCTCACCGCCTCGGTGCTGCTGGTGGTGGCGGCCTCCGCCGCGTTCGCCTGGGTGCTCACCATCGAAGGCATTCCGCAGCAGCTGGCCGAGACCATCGTGGGCTGGAACCTGTCGCCCGTGACCTTCCTCATCGCGGTCAACATCCTGCTGCTGCTGTTCGGCATCTTCATGGAGCCGTTGCCGGGCGTGATGATTCTGGTGCCCATCCTCGCGCCCATCTCGGCTGCGCTGGGCATCGACCCCATCCACTTCGCCATGGTGGTGATCGTCAACCTCACGCTGGGCATGATCACGCCGCCGGTGGGCGGGCTGCTGTTCGTCACCTCGGTCGCCACCAAGGTGCCGCTGGCGGCGCTCACGCGCGAGCTGCCGCCCTTCCTGCTGGCGCACCTGGTGGTGCTGATCCTGCTGACCTTCGTGCCGGCGATCTCGATCTGGCTGCCGCACGCGCTGGGCTTCTGAGACCGCGGCGAACCACAACAGGAACAAAAAAAGGGGGCTGTCCACGGCCCCCTTTTTTTGGGCATGCGCCCGTGGCGCAAGGATGAGCCTGCTTACTGGCTGATCTCCAGCAGCACCACATGCCCTTGAGCGGCGGGCCAGGTCTGGCCCGTCACCCGCTCGCCATTGAACTCGGCAGCGATGGCGCGCTGCGGCCCCGCCGGCTTGATCTTGGCGGACGACACCCCGGCGCCGGCGGGCACGCCTGGAGGCGGTGCGCCGTCCAGCAGCATGCGGTCGCGGGCCGGGTCCAGGTAGCCGCGCGGGCGGGTAAACGTGACGATGGCATCGGCCGTGCGGTCCGCGTCGGCGATGCGTTCGGCGCGCAGGTGCACCAGGTCGCTGCCGCGCGGGAAGCCGCTGCGGTAGATGTGCGTCGTGGCATAGCCCGGCGCGGAGAGAACGAATTCCACCGGCACGTTCGGCGGGGCGGTGAGCGGCCCCCACACGCCGTCCGCGCCGACGGTGCGGCTGAGCAGCGGCGCGCCCGTGCGTGCACCCGTCGCCGGGTCGGTCGTGAACACCTGCAGCTGCGCGCCGGGCAGCGGCAGGTTGTTGCTGAAGCTGCCGGAGGCGGGGTCGGTGGAATTCAGGCCGAGCCCGGTCACCTTGCCGTTGAGCACCACGGTGCTCTCGGCGGCGATGTCCGTGCGGCTGGGGGCTTCGCCGGTGATGAACCGGTAGGTGGCGTCGAAGGCCACGGGCGAGAACGAGGTCTCGCGGTGGTCGATGCGCGGGAACACCACGTTCTGTGCCCCCTTGAGCTCAGGCCCGGCCGCGGTCACGTTGGTGGGGGTGCCCGGCAGGCCGATCCACACGCCGTCCGGCTGGGCGAACTTGTCGTTGCCGTCCGAGCGGACGGTCATCCAGCGTACCGGGCCGGCCACCTCGTCGCCGGCCGCGTTCTTGGATGCATTCAGGCGGGTGAGGAAGGGGCCCGTGCCCGAGAACTCGCTGCCCTCGCGGAAGCCGGGAATGGCCCATACGCCGTGGTTTGGCGTGCCGCCCAGGACCGCGTGGCTCACCGTGCGGTCGCCGCCGCCGTTCTGGATGTAGTTGCGCACGGCGTAGCCCCCGCGCGAATTCGCCAGCAGCACGACCTGGCGGGCGCCGGTGGCGCGCAGCACCTTGTCCACCTCGGCCTTCAGATAGGCCATGTGCTCGGCGGAGGACGTGCGGCCGGGCTGGGCCACGGTGTCGTCGTCGCGGGCCAGCGGGTAGGGCACGTCGATGGCGTAGAGCCGGTCGCGCGGCCAGCCGTTGGACTCGAAGCGCCACGCCGTGGTCTGCCACAGCGCCGCCGTGTCGCCGTTGCCGTGCACGAAGACGATGGGCGGGCGCTCGGGTCCGCTGGAACCGCAGCCGGCCAGGACCAGGGACGTAGCGGCGGCGGCCATCAGCAACGACCGGCGCGGCAACAGGGAAGAATGCATGGAACGCTCCAGAGGGGGACGAAAAGGCCAGGGCCGGAGGGTGCCATGCGGTTCATGACAGGACTGCGACGAAGTGCAACCCGGTGGCGTGCCGCGCAGCGCCGCACCGCGCGTGGTGAACGGACGGCTCAGGCGAAGACCCCGGCCGTGTCCTGCATGCGTGCCGATACCTCGCCCAGGTGGTGCAGGGTGTCGCCGTAGGTCATCTCCAACTGCGTGAGCTTCTTGAAGTAGTGGCTGCCGATGTATTCGTCGGTCACGCCGATGCCGCCGTGCAGCTGCACCGACTGCTGGCCCCCGAAGCGCAAGGACTGGCCCAACTGGACCTAGGCGCGGGCCATGGCCCGGCGGCGCTCGGCGGGCTCTTCGTCCAGCTTGAGGCTGGCATAGTAGCTCATGGACCGGGCCAGCTCCAGCTGCATCTTCATGTCGGCCACGCGGTGGCGCAGGGCCTGG
>JAEWPH010000257.1 GCA_023460715.1 Pseudomonadota bacterium
GGCGGCTGCCGCATCCGCTCCTGCCGCGGCCGATGGCGACGCACCGTTGCCGCCGATGTCCGACACGGCCTATGCACGCGCTTTCGCGCCCACGGCCCCCCTGAGCCTGCCGCCCTCGGTGGAGCCGCTGTTCTCACAGCACAGTGGCGGCGCACCGACCGAAGCGGGTGCGCTTGATGCCGGGGCGCTGTTCTCCCGTGGCCCGGCGCCTGCCGACACCCAGGCCGGCGGCCTGTGCGCCCAGGGCCAGGCACCGGCACCCCTGGCGCGCTTCGAGCACGACCCCGACCTCGAAGAGGCTGCCATCCGCTTTGCCAACGGCGACTACGCCGGTGCCGAGGCCAGCCTGCGCGAGGTGCTGGCGCAACGTGAGGGCGAGGGCGCCGACGGGCAGGCCGAGATCTGGATGACGCTGTTCGATCTGTACCGCGCCATCGGGGCGCAGGAGCCGTTCGACGCCCTGTCCATCGATTTCGCCGCGCGCTTCGGGCGTTCGGCTCCGCACTGGTTTTCCATGCCGGAGCAGCTGGGGCTGCCCGATCCCTCGCAGGCCGCAGCGCCTGCGCCGATCGGCCCGCAGCGCGACTTCAGCTGGAACGCGCCGTCCGAACTCACGCTGCAGTCCGTGGCTGCGCTGAACGCGGCCACGGCCCGGGCTGCGTCGCCCTGGACGCTGACCTGGTCCCGGCTGTCCGCCATCGACGCGCCGGCCGTAACCGCGCTGGCCGACCTGTTCACCCGGTGGGCCGACCAGGATGTGCAGCTGGGCTTCTTCGGTGCCGAGGCCCTGCACGCCGTGCTGCAGGCCCGGACCCAGTCGGGCGACCGGGACTCCAGCCCGGAGTGGTGGCGTCTGCGCATGGCCTTGCTGCGGCTGGCGGGCCAGCTGGACGAATTCGAGCTGGTCGCGCTGGACTACTGCGTCACGTACGAGGTGTCGCCGCCGTCCTGGGTATCGCCGCGCTGCGGCTACCTGGCCGACGACGCAACCGGCGGCGGGCTGGCGGCCTCGATGGACGCCGTGGATGGCGACGGGCATGCCAGCGGCTTCGGATCCTCCCAGCTGGCGGCCGCGGGCGACGAAACCGCGGCGCACCTGTCCGGCACCATCGAAGGCGACGCCACGCCGCTGCTGGAGCCTCTGGAGGCGCTGGTGCCGGCGAACGGTCCGCTGGTCGTGGCCTGCGACGGCCTGGTCCGCATCGACTTCGCCGCCGCCGGCTCGGTGCTGAACTGGGTGGCCGACCAGCAGGACCGGGGGCGCGTGGTCCAGTTCACGCACGTGCAGCGGCTGGTGGCCGTGTTCTTCAATGTGATCGGCATCGGTGAGCATGCCTGCGTGAGCGCACGCCGGAATTGATGCGCGCCGCGGCTTGCAAACGCTGCAGGCCGACCCCAGATGCCAACGCTATGGAACAGTACCACGGCACCACCATCCTCAGCGTCCGCCGCACCTTGGCGGACGGCGGCATCCAAGTCGCCATCGGCGGCGACGGCCAGGTCACCCTGGGCAACATCGTCGTCAAGGGCACGGCACGCAAGGTGCGCAAGCTCTACCACGGCAAGGTGCTTGCCGGCTTCGCAGGCGCCACGGCCGACGCCTTCACGCTCTTCGAGCGCTTCGAGGCCAAGCTGGAAAAGCACCAGGGCCACCTGACGCGCGCGGCCATCGAGCTCACCAAGGACTGGCGCACCGACCGCGTGCTGCGCCGGCTGGAGGCCATGCTGGCCGTGGCCGACGCCAGCGCCTCGCTCATCATCACCGGCAACGGCGACGTGCTGGAGCCCGAGCAGGGCATCGTCGCCATCGGATCGGGCGGTGCCTATGCGCATTCGGCCGCCAAGGCGCTGCTGGTGAACACCGAGCTTTCCGCGCAGGACATCGTGAAGAAGTCCCTCGAGATCGCTGGCGAGCTGTGCATCTACACCAACATGCACCACACCATCGAGACGCTGTAAGCGTCTGGATGCGTCACTATCGAATGCATAGCTGCTTGCGCTTGCTGGATAAGCGCTGGCGGCTGGTTTGTCACTGAATCACAGGCAGATATCCCCATGTCCTCCATGACCCCCCAGGAAATCGTCTCCGAGCTGGACCACCACATCGTCGGCCAGGCCAGCGCCAAGCGGGCCGTGGCCATTGCGCTGCGCAACCGCTGGCGCCGCCAGCAGGTCGACAGCAGCCTGCGCCACGAAATCACGCCCAAGAACATTCTCATGATCGGCCCCACCGGCGTGGGCAAGACCGAGATCGCCCGCCGCCTGGCCCGGCTGGCCGATGCGCCGTTCATCAAGGTCGAGGCGACCAAGTTCACCGAGGTGGGCTACGTGGGCAAGGACGTCGACTCCATCATCCGCGACTTGGTCGAGATGGCCGTCAAGCAGACGCGCGAGAGCGATGTGAAGAAGCTGCGCGCCCGCGCCGAGGACGCTGCAGAGGACCGCATCCTCGACGTGCTGATTCCTCCGGCGCGCAGCACGGGTGCTGCCCCCGACGCGGCGCCGGCGGACAACACCGCGCGCCAGGTCTTCCGTAAGAAGCTGCGCGAGGGCCAGCTCGACGACAAGGAGATCGAGATCGACGTGGCCGACGCGCGGCCGCAGCTGGAGATCATGGGCCCGCAGGGGATGGAGGAAATGGCCGAGCAGCTGCGCGGCATGTTCAGCCAGATGGGCCAGGAACGCCGCCAGACCCGCAAGCTCAAGATCAAGGAAGCGCTCAAGCTGCTCACCGACGAAGAAGCCGGCAAGCTGGTGAACGAAGAGGACGTGAAGACCCGCGCCCTGCAGAACGCCGAGCAGAACGGCATCGTCTTCCTGGACGAGATCGACAAGGTGGCGACGCGACAGGAGACCAGCGGCTCCGATGTCTCTCGCCAGGGCGTGCAGCGCGACCTGCTGCCGCTGGTGGAGGGCACGACCGTCACCACCAAGTACGGCATGGTCAAGACCGACCACATCCTGTTCATCGCCTCGGGCGCCTTCCATTTGAGCAAGCCCAGCGACCTGATCCCCGAGCTGCAGGGGCGCTTTCCGATCCGTGTGGAACTGGAGTCGCTGTCGGTGCAGGACTTCGAGGCCATCCTGACGAGCACGCATGCGTCGCTGGTGAAGCAGTACCAGGCCCTGCTGGCCACCGAGGGCGTGACCCTCGAATTCGCGCCCGATGGCATCACCCGCCTGGCCCACATCGCCTTCGAGGTGAACGAGCGCACCGAGAACATCGGCGCGCGCCGGCTGTCCACGGTGATGGAGCGCCTGCTGGACGAGGTGAGCTTTGACGCCGTGAAGCTCTCGGGGCAGACGGTGGTCGTCGATGCCGCCTACGTGAACGCCCGCCTCGAATCCTTGAGCCAGGACGAGGACTTGTCTCGATACATCTTGTGAAGTGACGGGCCGCCCCGGCCCGTGCCTTCAGGTATCACTTGCAGAGCCTACTCTAAGTGCTTATGCAATAAGGGAATTTGCGCTATTGCTCCCTGCAAAACAGGCGCTAAGTCCTTGATTTCATTGAAAAATTTTGTTGCAAGCCCCCTTGCGTGCTGTGCTTTTGCTGCTACAGTGCAAAAAAGTGCAATTAAGTGGTGAAAAGTGCCCTCGGCGCCCGTTTTGGGCGATGCGGGACCAAGCTGGGGTTTCAATCCGTGTTTCAAGGGGCGTCATCGCTGAGTCTGGATGCCAAGGGGCGGCTGTCTGTGCCGACCCGGCACCGTGACGTCCTCTCGGCGACGGCGGGTGGCCAGCTCACGATCACCAAGCACCCCCACGGCTGCCTGATGGTGTTCCCGCGCCCCGAGTGGGAGAAATTCCGCGAACGCATTGCCGAACTGCCCATGTCCGCCCAGTGGTGGAAGCGCATCTTCCTGGGCAACGCCATGGATGTGGAGATGGACGGCACCGGCCGCGTGCTGGTCTCGCCCGAGCTGCGCCAGGCGGCCGGCATCACCAAGGACACGATGCTGCTCGGCATGGGCAACCACTTCGAGCTGTGGGACAAGGCCACGTACGACGCGCAGGAAGCGCAGGCCATGCAGGGCGAGATGCCCGAAGCCTTCAAGGACTTCTCGTTCTAAGGCACGACGTGAACCATCCGCTGCAGCACACCACCGTCCTTCTCGACGAAGCGGTCGATGCCCTTTTGGGCGCGGCCGGCGATCCGCCGTCCGGCACCTTCGTCGACGGCACCTTCGGCAGAGGAGGGCACTCGCGGCGCATCCTGCTGCGGCTCGGGCCCTCAGGGCGCCTGGTGGCGTTCGACAAGGACCCCGAAGCCATTCACGAGGCAGCGCGCATCACCGATGCGCGTTTTGCCATCCGGCACGAAGGTTTCAGCCACCTGGGCGATCTGCCCGAAGGCAGCGTGGCCGGGCTGCTGATGGACCTGGGCGTCAGCTCGCCCCAGATCGACAGCCCGGAGCGCGGCTTCAGTTTCCGTTTCGACGGGCCGCTCGACATGCGCATGGACACCACCCGCGGCCAGAGCGTGGCCGAGTGGCTGGCCGAGGCCGAGGTCGGGCAGATTGCGGAGGTGATACGTGAATACGGTGAAGAACGGTTTGCTGGCCCCATTGCAAAGGCGATTGTTGCTTGGCGGCAGGAACGGGGCCCTCTTGCAACCACCGCCGAGCTGGCCCAGCTCGTGGCTGGCGCGGTCAAAACCCGCGAGCAGGGCCAGAACCCTGCAACGCGCACATTTCAGGCTCTTCGGATTTTCATCAATGCCGAGCTTGAAGAGCTGCAACAGGCGCTAGAAGCCAGCCTGCGGGTGCTCGCGCCCGGCGGGCGGCTGGTGGTCATCAGCTTCCACTCGCTCGAAGACCGCATCGTCAAGCAGTTCATCGCCCAGCATTCCAAGGAGGTCTACGACCGCCGTGCTCCGTTCGCCGCGCCGCAGCCCATGCGCCTGAAGGCGCTGGAGCGCACCAAGCCCAGCGCACAGGAAGTGGCCGCCAACCCCCGGGCGCGCAGCGCCGTCATGCGCGTGGCCGAACGCACGGAGGTGCCGGCATGACACGCCTGAGCCTCGTGCTGCTGCTGGCCGTGATGGCCAGTGCCCTGTACCTGGTGCGCACGCAGTACGACTCGCGCCGCCTGTTCACCGAACTCGACCGCGCCGTGGCCGAGTCGCGCCGTCTGGAAACCGAGCACCAGCGCCTGCAGGTGGAAAAGCGCGCCCAGGCCACGCCGCTGCGCGTGGAGAAGCTCGCGCGCGACCGGCTGCAGATGCACACCGCCACGCCGGCGATCACGCAGTACGTGATGGACGACGGCACGCCGGTGGCGATGCCCACCGCGCCCGTCGCCAGCGGAGTCCGCCCATGAGCAGCCGCAGCGTGAACTACACGTCCAGCCCGCTGCTGGCGAGCAAGACGCCGGTCTGGCGCAGCAAGTTCATCGTGGCCATGGTGGCGCTGGGCTTCGTGGGCCTGGCCGGCCGCGCGGCCTACGTACAGGTCTTCGGCAATGCCTTCTTCCAGCGCCAGGGCGAGGTGCGTTTCGCCCGCACGCTGGAGCTGCCGGCCAACCGGGGCCGCATCCTGGACCGCAATGGGCTAATCCTCGCCTCCAGCGTGCCGGCCGCCAGCATCTGGGCCATTCCCGAAGACGTGGAGCAGGACAAGCCCGAAGTGCGCGCCAAGCTGCAGCAGCTGGCCAAGCTGCTGGAGATGTCCCCGTCCGCGCTGCAGGCCAAGCTGGCCGACGAGGACAAGACCTTCGTCTGGATCAAGCGCCAGCTCGACTGGGAGGTGGGCCAGAAGGTGGCTGCGCTCGACATCAAGGGCATCTACCAGCGCAAGGAATACAAGCGCCAGTACCCCGAGGGGGAATCCGCCGCGCACGTGGTGGGCTTCACCAACGTGGAAGACCAGGGCCAGGAAGGCATGGAACTCGCCTTCAACAAGGAGCTGGGCGGCAAGCCCGGCTCGCGCCGCGTGATCAAGGACCGCCTGGGTCGCGTGGTGGAAGGCATCGGTGCCGAAGTGCCGCCGGTGGACGGACAGGACATGCAGCTGTCCATCGACAGCAAGGTGCAGTTCTTTGCGTACCAGAAGCTGCGCGACCAGATCGCCCTGCACAAGGCCAAGGCCGGCAGCGTGGTGGTGCTGGATGCGCACACGGGCGAACTGCTGGCGCTGGCCAACTACCCCAGCTACGTGCCCGACAAGCGCCAGAATCTCACCGGCGAGCAGCTGCGCAACCGCGCGCTGACCGATGTGTTCGAGCCCGGATCGACGATGAAGCCGTTCACCATCGGCCTGGCGCTGAATACGGGCCGCGTGAGGCCGGACACCATCGTCGACACGAATCCGGGCCGCGTCACCATCACGGGCTCCACCATTTCGGACACCAGCAACCATGGCGTGCTGACGGTGGAGGGCGTGATCCAGAAGTCGAGCAACGTGGGCACCACCAAGATCGCCATGCAGTTGCCGGCCAAGGAAATGTGGGAGACCTTCTCCGCCGCCGGCTTCGGGCAGAAGCCGCAGATCCACTTTCCGGGCGTGGTGAGCGGCCGGCTGCGTCCGTACAAGACCTGGCGCCCGGTGGAACAGGCCACCATGTCGTACGGCTACGGCCTCTCGGCCAGTCTGTTGCAGATGGCCCGCTCGTACACCGTGTTCGCCAACGACGGCAAGATCATTCCGGCGACCATGCTCAAGAGCCACGAACCGGCCGTGGGCGTGCCCGTGTTCACCGAACGCACGGCCGGCCAGGTGCGCAAGATGCTGCAGATGGCCGCCGGTCCGGGCGGCACGGGGCAGAAGGCGCAGACCGTGGGCTATTCGGTCGGCGGCAAGTCGGGCACCGCCCGCAAACAGGTGGGCAAGAGCTACGCCTCGGGCAAGTACCGTTCGTGGTTCACCGGCATGGCGCCCATCGACAAGCCGCGCATCATCGTCGCGGTGATGATCGACGAGCCCAGCAACGGCGTGTACTACGGCGGCGCCGTGGCGGGGCCGGTGTTCAGCGAGGTGGTGCAGCAGACGCTGCGCATGATGGGCGTGCAGCCCGACATGGCGATCCGGCCGCAGATCGTGGCCAACACGGTGGAGGAGTCGCTGTGAGCACGCCCTTGCTGACCTCGGTACAGGAAGCCACGCAGTGGCTGCGTGAGCACGTCACCGGCACGCTGCAGACCGACAGCCGCAAAGTCCAGCCCGGCGACGGCTTCATCGCTTGGCCCGGTGCCGCCACCGACGGCCGTACCCATGTGGGCGATGCGCTGGCGCGCGGCGCCACCGCCTGCCTGGTGGAGCACGAGGGCCTGGAAGCCTTCGCCTTCGCCATCCCGCAGATCGCGGCCCTGCGCGGCCTGAAGGCCGCCACCGGGCTGCTGGCCGCGGAGTGGTTCGGCCATCCCACTCAGCGCCTGGACGTGCTGGCCGTGACCGGCACCAATGGCAAAACCAGCACGGCGTGGTGGCTGGCGGGTGCGATCAACGCGCTATCAGAAAGAGAGCTGGCTGCGCAGGGTGGATCCGCGTTCGTGGGTACTTTGGGTGTGGGCGTACCACCGGCGCTCGAATCCACCGGCCTGACCACGCCCGACCCGGTGCTGCTCCAGCGCGCCTTCGCGCGGTTCGCCGAGGTCGGCCACGCCGCCTGCGCAATCGAGGCCTCGTCCATCGGCCTGGCCGAGCACCGCATGGCCGGCACGCGGGTGCGCGTCGCGCTGTTCACCAATTTCACCCAGGACCACCTGGACTACCACCCGACCATGGCGGCCTACTGGCAGGCCAAGAGCATGCTGTTCGACGCGCCCGGCCTGCAGGCGGCCGTGGTCAACATCGACGACCCGCGCGGCGCCGAGCTGCACGAGCAGCTGTCCGCCCGCCCGCTCGACGTGTGGAGCATTTCCATCCAGGGCCCGGCCCGGCTGCAGGCCCGCGACATCGCCCACGGCGATACCGGCGTGAGCTTCACCGTGGCCGAGGGCGCGCAGACGCATGTGCTGCAAACGGGCCTGATCGGCCTGTACAACGTGTCCAACGTGCTGGGCGTGCTGGCGGCCCTGCGCAGCCTGGGCGTGCCCCTGGAGCACGCCCTGTATGCCTGCGCGCAGCTCACCCCGGTGCCAGGCCGCATGGAGCAGTTCAGCGTGCGCGGCCTGCCGCTGGTGGCCGTGGACTATGCCCACACGCCCGATGCGCTGGACCAGGCGCTGCAGGCTCTGCGGCCGGTGGCCGATGCCCGCGGTGGCCGGCTCTGGTGCGTGTTCGGCTGCGGCGGCAACCGCGATGCGGCCAAGCGCCCGCTGATGGGCGCGGTGGCGCAGCGTCGCGCCGACCAGGTCATCGTGACCAGCGACAACCCGCGCGGCGAGCCGCCCGAAGCCATCATCCACCACATCCTGCAAGGCACGATCGCCGGCACGTCGGTGCATGCCGAGCCCGACCGCGCTGCCGCCATCGCGCAGGCGCTCATGCAGGCCGACGCGCGCGACGTGGTGCTGCTGGCCGGCAAGGGCCACGAGGACTACCAGGAAACGGCCGGCGAACGCCGCCCCTTCTCCGACATGGCGCAGGCCCGGGCCGCCCTGGCGCAGCGCGTACGCCTTCCGTCTGCCGGAGGTGCCGCATGAACGCGCCGATGCTGACGTTGCAGCAGGCCTTCGCCCTGATCGCCGCCCGCATCCCGGCCGCACGCCTGGTGGGCGACGGTGCCACGCCGCTGCTGCGCGTGCACAGCGACACGCGCAGCCTGCAGCCCGGCGACCTGTTCGTGGCTCTCAAGGGCGAACGCTTCGATGCCAACGCCTTCCTGCCCGATGCCCGCGCCGCCGGTGCCGCCGCTGCCGTGGCCCATGGCGGCTTGGCCGCCGCAGGCATGCCCGGCATCGAGGTGCCCGACACCCTGGCCGCCCTCGGCGCCCTGGCGGCCGGCTGGCGTGCCGCCCGGCACCTGCCGCTGATCGGCGTGACGGGCAGCAACGGCAAGACCACCGTGACGCAGATGACCGCGTCCGTGCTGCGTGCCTGGAAGGGCGATGCGGCCTTTGCCACGCAGGGCAATCTCAACAACGACATCGGCGTGCCGCTGATGCTGCTGCGCCTGCGCAATGCGCACGCTGCAGCGGTGATCGAGATGGGCATGAACCATCCGGGCGAGATCGCCTACCTGGCGGACATCGCCCGCCCGACCGTCGCCCTGGTCAACAACGCCCAGCGCGAGCACCTGGAGTTCATGCAGACCGTCGAAGCCGTGGCGCGCGAGAACGGCTCGGTGTTCGCCGCCCTGCCGCAGGACGGCGTCGCGGTGTTCCCGGCCGAGGATGTCTACGGCCCGGTCTGGCAATCGCTGGCCGGTGGGCGCCGCTGCGTCACTTTCGGCGCCGCCACGGGCGACGTGCGCTGCGCCGCGGCGCAGTGGAGCGCCGGTGCCTGGCAGGTGAGGATCGACACGCCCGACGGCGCATTCGGCACCACACTGCAGATCGCCGGGCGCCACAACGTGACCAATGCGCTGGCCGTGACGGCGAGCGCCTGGGCTGCGGGCGTGCCGCTCGCTGCCATCGCGCAGGGGCTCGCGGCCTTCGTGCCCGTGAAGGGGCGCTCGCGCGCCTTCGGCATCGCCCACGGCGGGCGGCACATCACCGTGGTGGACGACACCTACAACGCCAACCCCGACTCCATGCAGGCCGCCATCGACGTGCTGGCCGAACTGCCCGGCCCGCAGCTGCTGGTGATGGGCGACATGGGCGAGGTGGGCGACCAGGGCCCGCAGTTCCACGCGGAGGCGGGCGTCCATGCGCGCGCCGCCGGCATCGCGCAGCTGTTCGCCCTGGGCGCGCAGAGTGCACACGCCGCGCAGGCCTATGGGCCGGACGCGCGGTATTTCGAAGACATGGCATCGCTGCAGGCAGCGGTGCAGCAGGCGCTGCCCGCGGTGGGCAGCGTGCTGGTGAAGGGATCTCGGTTCATGAAGATGGAACAGGTGGTGCAGGCGCTCGAGGCCGGCACGCAGCAGGCGCAACCCCACACCACGCAGGGAGGCACCGCATGCTGCTGATCCTGTCGCAATGGCTGCAGAGCCTGTCGCCGGAATTCAGTTTCCTGCGCGTCTTCCAGTACCTCACCTTCCGCGCCGTGATGGCGGCCCTGACGGCGCTGCTCATCGGCCTGGTGGCCGGCCCCAAGGTCATCCGCATGCTGACGGCGCTCAAGATCGGCCAGCCGATCCGCGGCTACGCCATGCAGTCGCACCTGTCCAAGAGCGGCACGCCCACCATGGGCGGCGTGCTCATCCTGGGTGCGATCACCCTGTCCACGCTGCTGTGGTTCGACCTCTCCAACCGCTTCGTGTGGATCGTGTTGGCCGTCACCCTGGGCTTCGGCGCCATCGGCTGGGTCGACGACTGGCGCAAGGTGGTCAACAAGGACCCGGAAGGCATGCGCTCGCGCGAGAAGTACTTCTGGCAGTCGCTGATCGGACTGCTGGCCGCGCTGTACCTGGTGTTCAGCATCTCCGAGAACTCCAACGCCCGCGTGTTCGAGCTGTTCATCAACTGGGTGTCGTCCGGGTTCTCGCTGGACCTGCCCCCGAAGGCCGGCCTGCTGGTGCCGTTCTTCAAGGAAGTGAGCTACCCGCTGGGCGTGCTCGGCTTCGTCATCCTCACCTACCTGGTGATCGTGGGCTCCAGCAACGCCGTGAACCTGACCGACGGCCTGGACGGCCTGGCCATCATGCCGGTGGTGATGGTGGGCGCCACGCTGGGCCTGTTCGCCTATGTGGCGGGCAGCTCGGTGTTCTCCAAGTACCTGCTGTTCCCGTACATCGCCGGCGCCGGCGAGCTGCTGATCTTCTGCTCGGCCATGGCCGGCGCGGGCCTGGCCTTCCTGTGGTTCAACACGCATCCCGCCCAGGTCTTCATGGGCGACGTGGGCGCGCTGGCGCTGGGCGCCGCGCTGGGCACCATCGCCGTCATCGTGCGCCAGGAGATCGTGCTGGCCGTGATGGGCGGCATCTTCGTGGTCGAGGCGCTGTCCGTGATGCTGCAGGTCACCTGGTTCAAGTACACCAAGCGCCGCTACGGCGAGGGCCGGCGCCTGTTCAAGATGGCGCCGCTGCACCACCACTTCGAGAAGAGCGGCTGGAAGGAAACGCAGGTCGTCGTGCGCTTCTGGATCATCACCATGCTGCTGTGCCTGCTCACCCTCACCACGCTGAAGCTGCGATGAGCACGACGCCCCGCGACTCCCTCCACCCGGACGACAACATCGTCGCCGCCGGCGCCTCCGCGCCCCTGCCGGAGGCTGGGCACGGCGCGCTGCCAGTGGAGTCCGCATCGCCTGCGGCCACGGTGGACTCGGACGCCGCGCCTGCCGACCGGAGTGCCGAGGTCGGTGACACGGGCGCGGTTGCCGATGCGGCCGCGCCGGCCGCAGGCCCTGGCGGTACCGCCCTTGGCGCCTCTGCCGATGCCGCGCTCTACACCGCTCCCGCCGTCTCTGCCGCCCAGTCGGCGGCCGAGTTCGTGGCGAAGATCTTTGCCGACGTGGGCGCGTCCGAGGCCCCCGAGTCCGCGGCCTCCGAAGCCCCTGCCGTTGCCGAAGCCGCAACGGATGGCGCGGAACCTGCACCCCTTGATCCTGTCGCGCCAGGCTGGCCGGCCGAGGGTGCCACCGCGCTGCGGGGCCGCAGCGTGCTGATCCTGGGGCTGGGCGCTTCGGGGCTGGCGATGGCGCGCTGGTGCGTACGCTGCGGCGCGCAGGTCACCGTGGCCGATACGCGCGCGCAGCCGCCGCAGCTCGCGGCCCTGCAGGCCGAGCTGCCCCAGGTGCGCTTCGTGGCTGGCGCCTTCGATGCGGCGCTGGTGGAAGGCCAGACCGTGCATGCGGTGTTCCGCTCGCCCGGCT
This sequence comes from Pseudomonadota bacterium, assembly GCA_023460715.1. Classification (GTDB taxonomy): domain Bacteria; phylum Pseudomonadota; class Gammaproteobacteria; order Burkholderiales; family Burkholderiaceae_C; genus Paracidovorax. The sequence goes on from JAEWPH010000257.1 coordinate 11,859, forward strand.
TGAGTCCTTCGGTGGTTGCTCCTGTATTCATAGCTGCTCGCGCAATAGGAATCAGCGTTGGTGGCGAGTTGGGCTTGTATGCCAACGCCTTGGCTGAACTGCGCGCGGCGCACGGCTATGCGCCGGCCGTGCTGGCGGTCACCGGCACCAATGGCAAGACCACCGTCACCTCGCTCACCGGCCTGCTGGTCGAGTGCGCAGGCCGGTCCGTCGCGGTGGCCGGCAACATCGGCCCCACGCTGCTGGACACGCTGTCGCAGCACATCGACGCCGGCACGCTGCCGCAGGTGTGGGTGCTGGAACTGTCGAGCTTTCAGCTCGACGACGCCAGCGCCTTCGAACCCACGGCCGCCACGGTGCTCAACATCACGCAGGACCACCTGGACTGGCACGGCGACCTCAAGGCGTACGCCCAGGCGAAGGCGCGCATCTTCGGCGCCACCGGTCTGATGGTGCTCAACCGCGACGACACCGAGGTCATGGCCATGCTGCCACCTCCGGTGCGCGTGAAGCTGCAAAAGCCCCAGGTGCGCACGCACGTCACCTTCGGCGCCGACATGCCCCTGCGGCCCGGCGACTTCGGCATCGAGGTCGTCAGCGGCATGGCCTGGCTGGTGCGTGCGCAGGAGGCGGACGAGACCGCCAAGCGCGCGCGCGTGCAAGTGCAGGAAGCCCTGCACATCCAGCGCCTGATGCCCGCCGACGCCCTGCGCATCCGCGGCCGCCACAACGCCGTCAACGCGCTGGCGGCCCTGGCCCTGGCCCAGGCGGCCGGCTGCGCGCTGGCCCCCATGCTCTACGGCCTGCGCGAATACCGTGGCGAGCCGCACCGCGTCGAGCCCATCGGCATGGTGAACGACATCGAATACTTCGACGACAGCAAGGGCACGAACGTGGGCGCTACCGTGGCGGCGCTCACCGGCCTGGGCGCCGATCGCCGGATCGTCGTCATCCTGGGCGGCGATGGCAAAGGCCAGGACTTCTCGCCGCTGGCGGCGCCGGTGGCGCGCTACGCGCGGGCGGTGGTGCTCATCGGCCGCGACGGCCCGCAGATCCGTGCAGCCCTGCAAGGCAGCGGCGTGCCGACGACCGAGGCGGCATCGATGGAGGAAGCCGTCCAGGCCGCGACCCAGCGGGCACAGCCCGGCGATGCGGTGCTGATGTCGCCGGCCTGCGCCAGCTTCGACATGTTCACCGGCTACGAGCACCGCGCACACGTGTTCCACGAGGCGGTGCAGGCGCTGGCGCACGATGCCGGGCAAGAACTGGAGGGCGGGCTGTGAGCGCTTCGAACGCCACCTCGTCGTCGCCCAACCTGCTGCAGCGCGCCCTGGGCTGGATGGGCGGCAAGCCGGCCGCGCCGGCCGACGTGCTGCCCGTGCGTGTGGGCGGCATCGAATACCGCAAGACCACGAGCACGCCGGCGAGCGTGCTGGGTTTCGACCAGGCCCTGCTCTGGGTGGTGGTTGCGCTGCTCGCCTGGGGGCTGGTGATGGTCTATTCGGCCTCCATCGCCATGCCGGACAACCCGCGCTTCGGCAAGATCGCGCCCACGCATTTCCTGGTGCGCCACTGCATCGCGCTGGTCATCGGCTTCGTGGCGGCGCTGCTGGCGTTCCAGGTCTCCATGGCCACCTGGGAGCGGGTGGCGCCGTGGCTGTTCGTGGTGTCCATCGTCCTGCTGGTGGCCGTGCTGGTTCCGCACGTGGGCACGGTCGTGAACGGTGCGCGCCGCTGGCTGTCGCTGGGCATCATGAACTTCCAGCCGTCCGAGTTGGCCAAGTTCGCGGTGCTGATCTATGCGTCCGACTACATGGTGCGCAAGATGGAGGTGAAGGAGCGCTTCTTCCGCGCCGTGCTGCCCATGGCCGTGGCCGTGGCGGTGGTCGGTGCCCTGCTGCTGGCCGAGCCCGACATGGGCGCCTTCATGGTGATCGCGGTGATCGCCATGGGCATCCTGTTCCTGGGCGGGGTGAATGCCCGCATGTTCTTCCTGATCGCGCTGATCCTGGTGGGCGCCTTTGCCATGATGGTGATGGCCAGCCCCTGGCGGCGCGAGCGCATCTTCGCCTACCTCGACCCGTTCAGCGAGGCGCACGCGCTGGGCAAGGGCTACCAGCTGTCGCATTCGCTGATCGCCATTGGCCGCGGCGAGATCTTCGGCGTGGGCCTGGGCGGCAGCGTCGAGAAGCTGCACTGGCTGCCCGAGGCGCACACCGACTTCCTGCTGGCCGTCATCGGCGAGGAGTTCGGCCTGGTGGGCGTGCTGGTGCTCATCGTCCTGTTCCTGTGGATGACGCGTCGCATCATGCACATCGGCCGCCAGGCCATCGCGCTGGACCGCGTCTTCGCCGGCCTGGTGGCCCAGGGCGTCGCAATCTGGATGGGATTCCAGGCCTTCATCAACATGGGCGTGAACCTGGGTGCGCTGCCCACCAAGGGGCTCACGCTGCCCCTGATGAGCTTCGGCGGCTCGGCCATCCTGATGAACCTGGTGGCCATCGCGGTGGTGTTCCGGGTCGATTACGAGAACAAGCTTCTCATGCGAGGGGGCCGCGTATGACGGACCGCCAGAAGACCGCGCTCGTGATGGCCGGCGGCACCGGCGGCCACATCTTCCCTGGCCTGGCCGTGGCCGAGGAGCTGCGCGCGCGCGGCTGGCGCGTGCACTGGCTGGGCACACCCGGCAGCATGGAGTCGCGCATCGTGCCGCCGCAGGGCTTCGCGTTCGAGCCCATCGACTTTTCGGGCGTGCGCGGCAAGGGCCTGATCACGCTGGCCTTGCTGCCGATGCGCCTGCTGCGCGCGTTCTGGCAGTCCGTCGGCGTGGTCCGGCGGGTGAAGCCGGACGTGGTAATCGGCCTGGGCGGCTACGTCACCTTCCCGGGCGGCATGATGGCCGTGCTTCTGGGCAAGCCGCTGGTGCTGCACGAGCAGAACTCGGTGGCCGGGCTGGTGAACAAGGTACTGGCCGGCGTGGCCGACCGCATTTTCACGGCCTTCCCCAACGTGTTGAAGAAGGGCGTGTGGGTGGGCAATCCGCTGCGCGCCGCCTTCACGCGCCAGGCCGGCCCGCAGGAGCGCTTCGCCGGCCGCAGCGGCCCGCTGCGCCTGCTCGTCGTGGGCGGCAGCCTGGGCGCCAAGGCGCTCAACGACATCGTGCCCCAGGCCGTGGCGCTGCTGCCCGCCGACCAGCGCCCCGTGGTCACGCACCAGAGCGGCGCGGCGCAGATCGATGCGCTGCGCGCCAACTACGAGGCGGCCGGCGTCGAGGCCACGCTCACGCCTTTCATCGACGACACCGCCACGGCGTTTGCCGAGGCCGACCTGATCGTCTGCCGCGCGGGCGCGAGCACGGTGACCGAGATCGCCGCCGTCGGTGCGGCGGCCGTCTTCGTGCCGTTCCCCTTCGCCGTGGACGATCACCAGACCACCAATGCGCAGTTCCTCGTCGGCCAGGGCGGCGGATGGCTCGTGCAACAGCGCGACCTGACGCCCCAGTGGTTGGCCGAGATGCTGCAGAAAACAGAGCGCACCACGCTGATGGAGCGGGCGCTGGAAGCCAAATCAATGCAAAAGACCCAAGCCACCCGCGAGGTGGTGACCGCCTGTGAGGAGCTCACGGCATGAAGCACGCCATTCGCCACATCCATTTCGTGGGCCTGGGCGGCGCCGGCATGTGCGGCATCGCGGAAGTGCTGTTCAACCTGGGCTACCAGATCTCGGGTTCCGACCTGTCCGACAGCGCCACGCTGCGCCGCCTGGCCGCGCTCGGCATCCGCACGCATGTGGGCCATGCGGCGGCGCACATCGACGGGGCGGATGCCGTCGTCACCTCGACGGCCGTGCAGTCGGACAACCCCGAGGTGCTGGCTGCCCGCGAGGCCAAGATCCCCGTGGTGCCGCGCGCCCTCATGCTGGCCGAGCTGATGCGCCTCAAGCGCGGCATCGCCATCGCCGGCACGCACGGCAAGACCACCACGACGAGCCTGGTCACCAGCGTGCTGGCCGAGGCCGGCCTGGACCCGACCTTCGTGATCGGCGGTCGCCTCAACAGCGCCGGCGCCAACGCCAAGCTGGGCAGCGGCGAATACATCGTGGTCGAGGCCGACGAGTCCGACGCCTCGTTCTTGAACCTGCTGCCGGTGATGGCCGTGGTGACGAACATCGACGCCGACCACATGGAAACCTACGGCCACGACTTCGCGCGGCTGAAGGCGGCCTTCGTCGACTTTCTGCACCGCATGCCGTTCTACGGCACGGCCGTGCTGTGCATCGACAACCCCGCCATCCGCGAGATCCTGCCGGACGTCACCTGCCCGATCACCAGCTACGGCTTCGCCGAAGACGCCCAGGTGCGGGCCGTCAACGTGCGCGCCGTGGGACCGCAGATGCACTTCACGGTGCAGCGGCGCAACGGCGTGACCCTGCCCGATCTGCAGGTGGTGCTCAACCTGCCGGGCGAGCACAACGTGCTCAACGCGCTGTCGGCCATCGCCATCGCGGTCGAGCTGAACGTGCCGGACGAAGCGCTGCTGCGCGCGCTGGCCAGCTTCCGCGGCGTGGGCCGCCGCTTCCAGAGCCACGGCGACCTGCCTGCGAAAGACGGCGGCACGTTCACGCTGATCGAGGACTACGGCCACCACCCGGTGGAGATGACGGCCACGCTGGCGGCTGCGCGCGGCGCCTTCCCCGGCCGGCGCCTGGTGCTGGCCTTCCAGCCGCACCGCTACAGCCGCACGCGCGACTGCTTCGAGGACTTCGTCAAGGTGATCGGCAGCACCGACGCGGCGCTGCTGACCGAGGTGTATGCCGCCGGCGAGGCCCCCATCGTGGCGGCGGATGGCCGCGCGCTGGCGCGCGCCCTGCGCGTGGCCGGCAAGGTGGAGCCGGTCTTCATCGAGGACGTGGCCGACCTGCCGCAGCAGATCGCGGACAGCGTCCGCGGCGGCGATGTGGTGGTGTGCATGGGCGCGGGCTCCATCGGCGCCGTACCCGCCAAGGTGGTGCAAATGCTACAGAAAGATGAGCTGCTTGCGCAGCAAGGACGGGCGCTGTGAGCCAAAAATACTCCCAAATCGATGTGCGTGCGCTGGGCAAGGTGGCCGTGCTCATGGGCGGCTCGTCCGCCGAGCGCGAGGTGTCGCTGATGTCCGGTGGCGGGGTGCTGCAGGCGCTGCGCGCGCGCGGCGTGGACGCCCATGCGTTCGATCCCTCGCAGGCCGACCTGTCCGAACTCAAGAGCCACGGCTACAACCGCTGCTTCATCGCGCTGCACGGCCGCCATGGCGAAGACGGCACGGTGCAGGGCGCGCTGGAACTGCTGGGCATTCCCTATACGGGGCCTGGCGTGATGGCGTCCAGCATCGCCATGGACAAGATCATGACCAAGCGCATCTGGCGCTTCGAGGGCCTGCCCACGCCGGACTGGCGCCTGGTATCGAGCGCGGCCGAGACGGCGCAGGCGCTGCAGGCCCTGGGCTCGCCGATGATCGTCAAGCCCTCGCGCGAAGGCTCGACCATCGGCCTGACCAAGGTCACCTCGCCGGGCCAGTGCGAGCAGGCCTACCGCCTCGCGTCGCGCTACGACCCCGAAGTGCTGTGCGAGCAGTTCATCGAGGGCGAAGAAACCACCTGCCCGGTCCTGGGCCAGGGGGCGGACGCCCGCGCGCTGCCGGTGATCCGCATCGTGGCGCCCGAAGGCAACTACGACTACCAGAACAAGTACTTCACCGACGTCACGCAGTACCACTGCCCGAGCGGCCTGCCCGAGCATGAAGAGCGTGAGATCCAGCGCATCGTGGTCGAGGCCTTCCGCTCGCTGCAGTGCCGCGGCTGGGCGCGCGCGGACATCATGATCCGCGCCAGCGACCGCAAGCCCTTCCTGCTGGAAATCAACACCTCGCCGGGCATGACCGGCCATTCGCTGGTGCCCATGTCGGCCCGCGCCTCGGGCGTGAGCTACGAGGAGCTGTGCCTGCGCATCCTGGCCAGCGCCTCGCTCGACAGCCAGCAGGGCCAAGCCCCCACGACCGGAGCCACGGAGGACGCATGACCCCGACGCTGCCCGCACCCTTCGACGTCAAGCTCATGAACTGGACCGCCACGGCCCTGTTCCTGGGCTGCGCCGTCTTCGTGCTGGTGGCCGGCGGACAGTGGGCCCTGCACCATCCGGCGTTCGCGATCGGGCGCATCGTGGTCCAGGGCGAACTCGTGCACAACAACGCCGTCACGCTGCGCGCCAATGTCGGCCCGCACTTGGTGGGCAATTTCTTCACCGTGGACCTGCGCGCCGCACGCGAGGCCTTCGAACAGGTGCCCTGGGTCCGGCGTGCGCTGGTGCGCCGCGAGTTCCCCAACAGCCTGCGCGTGGATCTGCAGGAGCACGACGCGGCCGCCTTCTGGGGTGCCGAGGGCGGCTCCACCCTGGTCAACAGCCAGGGCGAGGTGTTCGAGGCCAACGGGGACGATGTGGAGCAGGACGATCTGCCGCGCCTGCAGGGGCCGGACGGCCACTCCCTGGAAGTGCTGCAGATGTACCACCGCCTCGCGCCGGCGCTGCAGCCGCTGGGCTCGGGCATCGATGCGCTGGAGCTTACCGGGCGCGGCGGCTGGCGCGCCACGCTGGACAGCGGCGCCGTGGTGGAACTGGGCGGGGGCAGCCCCGCCGACGTGCTGCAGCGGGCGCAGCGCTTCGTGCGCACCGTGCCGCGCGTGGCACAGCAACAAGGCCGGCGCGTGGACGCGCTGGAGTCCGCCGACCTGCGGCATGCCGACGGCTATGCGCTGCGGCTGCGGGGGGTGACCACGGTCACGGCGGAGGCGGCCAAGGCCGCGGCGGCACGGGCCCAGGCG
>JAEWPH010000258.1 GCA_023460715.1 Pseudomonadota bacterium
GGCGTGGCTTGCGCAGTTCCTGTCGGTGCTGGGCACGCGCGTCGCGCACTGAGGCGATCCTCCCTTTCGCGGCGGCCTGCTGGACACCGCCGCATGCCGGGCATCGGCGTGCGAAAGACAGTACCGCAACGCCAGCGCGGCCGGATCGGCCTGCCGTAGCGCCCGCCGCTGGCCGGAGCACAATGCACGGCCAGGCGGCCCCGGGCCGCGCTATCACGCAGGAGAGCCCCGATGTGCGAGGTATTCATCAGCGCCGACCCGGCGCTCTACGACAGCCGGGCGCGCTCCGTGCGGCTGCATGGCGTGGCCACCAGCATCCGGCTGGAGAACTTCTTCTGGCAGGTGCTGGCCGAGATCGCCGAGCGGGATGGCCTCAGCGTGCCGCAGCTGTGCGCCCGGCTGCACGACGAACTGGCCGGGCAGCGCGGCAGCGTGGAGAACTTCGCCTCGTTCCTGCGCGTGTGCTGCGGCCGCTACGTGGCCCTGCAGCTGTCGGGCGGCATTCCGCAGGACGTATCCATTCCCATCGGCAGCCTGAACGCACAGCGGGTGCTGGCCAGCGAGCGGACGGTGCACAGGCCCGCCGTGGAACCCTGCGCCCGCGGCCGCCAGCGGGCGGCGTAGCGCTACCATTTAAATAGCTGTTTGCGCAGCATCTGCGGGCGATACAGCCCGTTTTGACTCAAAACTTTGGGTGCGAAATGAGGGCTCAGCCGCCCACGCAGGTCAGCCGCTGCTCACCCAGGCCGGTCGCCCCCAGGCGCATCACATCGCCCGGCTGCAGAAAGACCGGCTGCGGCTTGCGCCCCAGGCCCACGCCCGCCGGCGTTCCGGTCAGGATGACGTCGCCCGGCTCCAGCGTCATGAAGGCGCTGATGTACGACACCACCTGGGGCACGCCGAAGATGAAGTCGCGCGTGCTGCCGCTCTGCATGCGCTGGCCGTTGACCTCCAGCCACAGATCGATGGCGTGCGGGTCGGGCACCTCGTCCACCGTCACCAGCCACGGGCCCAGCGGCGCGAAGGTGTCGCAGCCCTTGCCCTTGTCCCACTGGCCGCCGCGCTCCATCTGGTAGCTGCGCTCGGAGACATCGTTGGCCAGAACGTAGCCCGCCACGTGCTGCAGGGCGGCCTGTTCGGACACGCCGCGCGCCCGCGTGCCGATCACCACGCCCAGCTCCACCTCCCAGTCCACCTTCTGCGTGCCCGGCGGCAGGCGCACGGGGTCGGTGGGCCCGCTCAGCGCGCTGGTGGCTTTCATGAACAGCACCGGCTCCGCGGGCGCGGGCAGGCCGGCCTCAGCAGCGTGGTCGGCGTAGTTCAGGCCCACGCACACGATCTTGCCGATGCGCGCGATGGGACAGCCCAGACGCACGGCGCCCTCCACGGCCGGCAGCCGGGTGGGGTCCAGCGCGGCCAAGCCTTCCAGCGTGCGCGGGGCGAGCTGCTCCGGGCCGATGTCGGGCAACAGCATCGACACATCGCGCAGCGTGCCCTGCGCATCCAGCAGGCCGGCGCGCTCGGCGCCCGGCTGTCCATAGCGGACGAGTTTCATGGTCGGTGTCTCCCTGGAAGCACGGGTGCCGCCATCACCAGCGCACCCTCGGCGCACATGCGCGCCGCCCGATCGTAAACAGGTTCAAGGCCCGTGGTGAAACCGCAAGCGCGGCCATGGGGCTGTAAATCCGCCGGGGCCTGGTGGTCAGGACGGGGACCGTGTGGAATGGGCAGGAGGCGTACCCGGCGCTGCAGCCGCCCGGCTGAGCACATGCCACCGCACCAGCACGCGCCACTGCGCTGCGACCAAGGCGGCATAGGCCGCCAGTTCGGCCCACTCCTCCACCACCAACGGGTTGCTGCCCATCCACGCCGTCAAAAAGTCCGGCCCGTGGCCTTCGGCGCAGGTGCTGAGGGCGATACCTGCAACGATGAGCAGCGCTTCGAACCCCACTGCGGGCACGCAGCGCAGCACGATGCGGTCCAGCCGCCAGCGCACGATGCAATACCCGCTATAGGCCAGCAGCAGGGCCAGCACCGGATAGACGTACGGCTTGTACCAGAGCGCCCGCGACGAATAGAACGGTCCTTCCGAAGAAAAACCGACCGGCGGAAGGAAGGCCCCGCCCCAGCTCAACTCTCGCGCCATCAGGATGGCCCACAGGACCGCCGCCGCCCGGCACAACGCGCGAACCCGGACGTCCGCGCTGGCGTGGCACCACACCAGCGCCAGCAGCAGCCCGCCGCCCAGCACCACGACCTGGGTGTTCTCGACCCAATGGTTCTCCCACGCTGCCATGGCGGGGAGCCAGGCCTGCGCCGGGTACGTGGCCAGCAGCATCGCGATGGCCAGCCAGCGCATCCAACGCGCGGCGCCATCGGGGTGGCTCATGAAGGGGGGAAGGGAGAGAGAAGGATCGACCGGCGTAGCGGCCGAGCGCCAGGAATCAGACATGCAATGTGTGTGTGAGGCGGCCCGGTGGGGGCGGCGCCGCGCAGTGGCCGTGGGGCCAGGGCGGTGCGCTGTCGCCTGAGGGGGAAAACGACGGGGAAACACGAAGAAAAACGAGAGCCATTCTACCCAGCGGACCCCCGGCGCGTTGCCGAGCCATCGCGCCCGCCGATGCGCCTATCGCGGTTGCAGATGGCCGGTGCGGGCCGCCACGGCAAGCCCCTTGCCGTACGATCGCCGCACTCCCTCCGCGCGCCCTGCCCGGCCACCGCCTTCCTCCCATGACACCATCCCACGCCACCGGCCCATCCGATACGCCCCGCCCCCGGCCCGAATCGCTGGCCGAACTGTTCTGGGCCTTCACCTGGCTGGCCCTGCAAGGCTTCGGTGGCGTGCTGGCCGTGGTGCAGCGGGAACTGGTGGAAAAGAAGCGCTGGATGGGCAACGAAGAGTTCGTCGAGGACTGGGCCGTGGCGCAGATCATGCCGGGCCCCAATGTGGTCAACCTGGCCATCATGATCGGCGACCGGTACTTCGGGTTTCGCGGGGCGGTGGTGGCCGTGGCGGGCATGCTGCTGCTGCCCATGCTGCTGGTGCTGGCGCTGGCCGTGGCCTACGCGCGCTTTTCCGACACCCCGGCGGTGGCGGGGGCGCTGCGCGGCATGGGCGCCGTCGCGGCCGGCCTGGTGGCCGGCGTGGGCTGCAAGCTGGCGGCATCGCTGGCGCGCCATCCGCTCGGGCCGCTGGTCTGCGCGGCCGTGGCCGCCGTCACCTTCGTGGCGATGGTGGTGTTGCGCTGGCCGCTGATGTGGATCCTGCCGGTGGTGGGCGGCACCGCCTGCGTGCTGACGTGGCGAAAGCTGAAGGCATGAAGAACACCCCCCTGAGACCCTTTGGGCCTTCCCCCCGCTCTCGCAGGGCTTCGCCCCGCGGGCAGGGGGACGCAGCCCTCGCTGCGGGGCGGCCCTCGCTTGGCTGCCGCTGGGCTGGACCGCGCGCCTTCCCAAGGCTTCATACGATGTTTGACCGCCCGAACGTCACCCCTGCGCTAGAGTCGATACTCCTCTGCGCTGCGCGCCGGCCGCCGTTCGGAGGCTCTGATCTGCATCGCGCCGATCGCGCGGCCCGCAAGGGGCGCGCAGCGCCTGGGGAGTCCTGACATGCCGGCCATGCCTTTGGTGCTGAGCCTGCAGCCGCTCGATTGGCTGCACCTGTTCCTGTACTACGCCTCGTTGTCGCTGCTGGCGGTGGGCGGCGCCATCGCCACGGCGCCCGACATGCACCGTTTTCTGGTGGACCGCCAGGGCTGGCTCACCGACGCCCAGTTCAGCGCCTCCGTCGCCATCGCCCAGTCGGCGCCCGGGCCCAACGTGCTGTTCATTGCCCTGCTGGGCTGGAACGTCGGGCTCAATGCCGGCGGCCACGGGCCCGCAGGCTGGGCGCTGGGCGCCCTCGGGGTGGCGCTGTGCATGGTGGGCGTGATGCTGCCCAGCAGCCTGCTCACCTGGTTCGCCACACGCTGGGCGCACCGCAACCGCGACCGCCGTTCGGTGCGCGCCTTCAAGCAGGGCATGGCGCCGCTGGTCATCGGGCTGCTGCTGGCCACGGCCTGGGTGCTGGGCAGCGCCCATGGCAACCCGCTCACCGACTGGCCGCTGTGGACGGTGACCGCCGTCGCCACCGTGCTGGTCTGGCGCACGCGCATCCATCTGCTGTGGCTCCTGGGCGCGGGAGCTTTGCTGGGCGCACTGGGCTGGGTCTGACCCCTCTGCGCCCTGCCGCCCCGACCCTAACCGCTCGCAATGCCGCACCCCGCCACGGGGCCATCGCACCAGCGCAAGAATGCGCTGGTACCTACCTGCCGTACCGGACCTTCCGGCCACGGCGCCCGGCACCTGTGCCACCCATCCAGAGGAATTCCATGACGACTCCGGCTTTTCGTGCGCTCGGCCGTTCCGGCCTGCAGGTTTCCCCGCTGTGCTTCGGCGGCAACGTGTTCGGCTGGACGGTGGACGAGGCCACCTCGTTCTCGCTGCTCGACGCCTGGGTGGACGCCGGCTTCAACTTCATCGACACGGCCGATGTGTATTCCCGCTGGGTGCCGGGGCACACCGGCGGCGAGTCCGAGACGGTGATCGGGAAATGGCTCAAGGCCAGCGGCAAGCGCGACCGCGTGGTGCTGGCCACCAAGGTAGGCAAGGACATGGGCGACGGCAAGGTGGGCCTGAAGCCGGCGTATATCCGCCAGGCGGTGGAAGACTCCCTGCGCCGCCTGCAGACGGATGTGATCGATCTGTACCAGTCGCACGACGATGACACCGGCACACCGCTGGAAGACACCCTGGGCGCCTATGCCGACCTGATCCAGGCGGGCAAGGTGCGCGCCATCGGCGCGTCCAACTACACCGCGCCACGCCTGGCCGAGGCGCTGGAGGTGAGCGCCCGGCACGGCCTGCCGCGCTACGAGAGCCTGCAGCCGCTGTACAACCTGTACGACCGCGCCGTGTTCGAGGACGCGCTGCGCCCGCTGTGCCTGGAGCACGGCCTCGGCGTCATCAACTTCTATGCGCTGGCGGCCGGTTTTCTCACCGGCAAGTACCGCTCCGAGGCGGATGTGGGCAAGAGCGCCCGCGGCCCCAAGACCGTGGGCCTGTATCTCAACGAGCGCGGCCTGCGCATCCTGGCCGAGCTGGACGAGGTGGCCGAGCGCTATGAGGCCACGCCCGCCCAGGTCGCCATCGCCTGGCAGCTGGTGCAGCCCGGTATCACGGCGCCCATCGCCAGCGCCACCTCGCTGGAGCAGTTGGAGGGACTGGTGAAGGCCGCCCAACTGCAACTGGACGCGGATGCGCTGGAGTCGCTGACCCAGGCCAGCGCGGAAACCGCCGCCTGAGCGGCTGGCTGCCTCAGGCCGCTTCCAGCGCGGCCGCAGCGTCCTGCGCCAGCGCTTGGCGATAAGCCACCAGCGCCTGCACCGTCGTGCACAGCAGGCCGTGGCGCGCGGCGAACTCCGCCACCTGCGCGCTGCGGGCCATGCTGCCGTCGGGGTTCATCAGCTCGCACAGCACGCCGGCGGGCGGCAGCCCGGCCAGCACGGCCAGATCCACCGCCGATTCGGTATGGCCCTGGCGCTCCAGCACGCCGCCAGCGCGGGCCACCAGCGGAAACATGTGGCCCGGGCTCACCACCTCGGGCGTCTGGCCCGGCGCGGGAATGCGCAGCGCGCAGCGCACCGTCTGCAGCCGGTCGGCCGCCGACACGCCGGTGGACACGCCGTGCGCCGCCTCGATGGACTGGGTGAACGCCGTGGAGAAGGCGGAGCGGTTGACCTCCACCATGGGCCTCAGGCCCAGGGCCCGCGCATGGTCGGGCCGCAGGCACAGGCAGACGATGCCGCTGCCCTCGCGGATCATGAGCGCCATGGTGGCCTCGCTCATGTTCGCGGCGGCGCAGACCAGGTCGGCCTCGTTCTCGCGGTCGGCATCGTCGAGCACCAGCACCGGCTGGCCCGCAGCGATGGCCGCGATCACCTCCGGCAGAGGCGCCAGCGGCACGCCGGTGTCGCAAGCCAGCGCGGAAGAAAAAGACACGGGGGAAGGCATAGAACGCTCCTCAAAAAAGATTGAAAGAAACGCTCCAAGGCTGTGCATGCAAGAAGCATCCACGCGCAACCCTGCTGGCAGACGCCAGCGGACGCGCGCGAACACACGGCTGTGCAAAGCCTGCCTTGCTGGCCGGCCTTGCACCGCACATCTTCTTTCATCCGGACTGTGACCGTCGGCTCCAGACTGGACGCGGCTGGCGCCGCATCGCACTGGATCTGCTGACCCCTGGCAGGATCGGAAAACCCCGCCAGGGCGCTCGCGGGCTCGCGGCCTGCCTGGAAAACCAGGCGCGCCGCCTACCGCCGGTGGGGAGTTTCACCCCGCCCTGAAGACCCGCCGATTATCGGCCCGCCCAAAGACCTGGTTCAGCCCGGGACCGGCGCCGCTGTCACCAGCGCGCCAAGCGCCGCCGCGCGGTCAGGCTGCAAGGATGCGCGGCAGCGCTTGCGCAGCAGTGGCGCGCAGCACGGCATGGGCGCCGGCATCCAGCGCACTCTCGGCAGGGTTGAGTACCACCACGCTGGCGCCCGCGTCGCGGGCGGCGTGCGCCAGGCCCGCGGCCGGGTAGACGGCGCCTGCCGTGCCCACCACCAGCATCAACTGGCAGCGCTGCGCAGCGGCCTGGGCCGCAGCCCATACGTCCGTCGGCAGGGCCTCGCCGAACCACACCACGCCAGGGCGCACCCGATTGCCGCACTGGCCACAATGCGGCGGCCGGCCGGGCTCCGGCACATCTCGGCGGCAGCATTCGCGGGGCGGCTCCAGCCAGCGGTCGGCGAACAGGTCGCCGTGCAGGCACAGCACCTCTTCACTCCCGGCGCGCTGGTGCAGGCCGTCCACGTTCTGGGTGATCAGCGTGAGCCGCCCGGGATGGCGACGGCCGAAGTCCGCCAGCGCCAGGTGCCCCGCGTTCGGCTCCACGGCACGCAGCCCGTCGCGGCGGTGCTGGTACCAGTCCCACACGCGCTGCGGATGCGCGCGAAAGCCCGCCTCGCTGGCCATGTCCTCGGGGCGGAACTGCGCCCAGTAGCCGGTCTGGGCATCGCGGAAGGTCGGCACGCCCGATTCAGCGCTGACGCCGGCGCCGCTCAGCACCGCGATGCGGTCGGCCTGCGCGACCCAGCCGGCCACATCGTCGACGGAGCAGTCGGGCACGGTCGCCATCGGCCGGCCGACTCAGCCGCCGCGCTGGCGCAGCGCCTCGTACAGGCACACGCCACTAGCCACCGACACGTTCAGGCTTTCCACCCCGCCCTTCATGGGGATGGAGACCAGTTCGTCGCAGGTCTTGCGCGTGAGTTGGCGCATGCCGTCGCCCTCGGCACCCAGCACCAGCGCCACGGGGCCTTTCAGGTCCACCTGGTAGATGCTCTTGTCGGCATCGCCGCTGGTGCCGATGCACCAGATGTCGCGTTCCTTGAGCTCGCCCAGCGTGCGCGCCAGGTTCGTCACCATGAAGTACGGCACCGTGTCGGCGGCGCCGCTGGCCACCTTGGCCACGGTGGCGTTCAGCCCCACGGCATGGTCCTTGGGGGCGATGACGGCATGGGCGCCGGCGCCGTCGGCCACGCGCAGGCAGGCGCCCAGGTTGTGCGGGTCGGTCACGCCATCCAGCACCAGCAGCAGGGGCTGCTCGATGCCGGCGGCCTCCAGGTCTTCCAGCAGTTCGTCGAGCGAGGTGACCAGCTTGAGCGCCTCCACCCGCGCCGCCACGCCCTGGTGGCCGTGGCTGCCGGCCAGCTTGGCGATGCGCTCGCTGTCGGCCTCGATGAGCCGGGCACCGGCTTCGCGGGCACGGTCCAGGAACTGGCGCATGCGCGCATCGCGGCGCGTGGCCTCGTAGTAGATCTCGATGATGGACTGGGGCGCGGTCTTCAGGCGCACGCCGACGGCGTGGAAGCCGAAGAGGACTTTGGGGCTGGACATGCCAGGATTATCCGCGCCGGCGCAGGCGCGCCAACGCGGATTGCGCAAACTCCGGTACCGCTATATTTTCAATAGCTGAATGCGCTTATAGGTAAAGCGCTGGAAGCCGATTGGACCCCAATCCCTGTGACGGCCCGTGCGGCACGTCCAGGCTCAGTCGGCGGAGTCCGCGGCAGGCTTCCAGTCCAGCGTCCACGCGCCGCTCAGCACGTTCTGCAGCCACAGGCAGCAGGTCAGCGTCTTGGCATCGGTCACGGCGCCGCTGCAGCAGCCCTCCAGCAGGTCCGCCGGGGCCAGCGCACAGACATCCAGGAACTCGTCCACATCCAGCTGCTGCGCCCCGGCCTGCAGACCGCGCGCGAAGTACACGTGGATGACCTCGGTGGAATAGGCGATCGCCAGGTGCATGGCGCCGGCGTACGCCCATTCGCGGGCGGTGTAGCCGGTCTCTTCCAGCAGCTCGCGCTGGCCGCAGCGCAGCGGCGCCTCGCCCGCGTCGAGCTTGCCGGCGGGAAACTCCGTCATCACCCGGCCCACCGGGTAGCGGTACTGCCGTTCCAGCAGCACGCGGCCATCGTCCAGCAGCGGCACCACCACCACGGCGCCGGGGTGCACGACGTATTCCCGCGTGGCCACGCCGCCATGCGGCAGGCGCACGGTGTCGCGCCGCACCTGCAGAAAGCTGCCATCCAGCACCCGGTCGCTGCGCACCAGGTGCTCGACCAGGTGGTGCTCGTCGTTGGAAGAAGTAGAAGAAGTGGAAGGATCGGCTTGCATAGTTATCGGGTGGCGTGTCCGGTCAGAGCAGCACGATGTCGTACTGCTCCTGCCCCATGGCGCTTTCGGCCTGCAGCGAGATGGGCTTGCCGATGAACTCGGACAGCCCGGCCAGGTGCTGGCTTTCCTCGTCCAGAAACAGCTCCACCACCTTGGGCGAGGCCACCACGCGGAACTCGCGCGGGTTGAACTGCCGCGCCTCGCGCAGGATCTCGCGCAGGATGTCGTAGCACACGCTGCGCGCGGTCTTCACGCTGCCCTTGCCCTGGCAGACGGCGCAGGGCTCGCACAGCATGTGGGCCAGTGATTCGCGCGTGCGCTTGCGCGTCATCTCCACCAGGCCCAGCTGCGAGAAGTCGCCCGCCATGGTCTTCACGCGGTCGCGCGCCAGCTGCTTGCGGAACTCGGCCAGCACGGCCTGCTGGTGGTCTTCGCGCGCCATGTCGATGAAGTCCGCGATGATGATGCCGCCCAGGTTGCGCAGCCGCAGTTGCCGGGCGATGGCGCCGGCCGCCTCCAGGTTGGTCTTGAAGATGGTGTCGTCGAAATTGCGCGCGCCGACGTAGCCGCCGGTGTTCACGTCGATGGTGGTCAGCGCCTCGGTCTGGTCCACGATGAGGTAGCCGCCGGACTTCAGATCCACACGCCGGCCCAGTGCCCGGGCCACGTCCTCGTCGATGGAATACAGGTCGAAGATCGGCCGCTCGCCCTTGTACAGCTGCAGCTTGGGGACCGCCGCCGGCATGAACTCGCGGCCGAAGGCCTGCAGCGTGGCGAACTGCTCGCGCGAATCCAGGCGGATGCTGGTGGTCTCCTCGCCCACCAGATCGCGCAGCACGCGCTGCAGCAGGCTCAGGTCCTGGTGCAGCAGCGAGGCCGGCGGCTGGCGCAGCGCGGCTTCCTTGATGCGCGCCCAGGTCTTGCGCAGGTAGGCGATGTCTTCGGTCAGCTCGGCATCGGTCGAGTCTTCACCGTTGGTCCGCAGAATGAAGCCGCCGCCACCGCCCGTGGACTTGTCGCCCACCAGCGCCTGCAGCCGCGCGCGCAGGGCGTCGCGCTCGTTGGCCGGAATCTTCTGCGAGACGCCCACGTGGTCATCCTGCGGCAGAAAGACCAGCAGCCGCCCGGCGATGCTGATCTGCGTGGACAGCCGCGCGCCCTTGGTGCCGATGGGGTCCTTGATGACCTGCACCATCAGCGACTGGCCTTCGAACACCTGCTTCTCGATGGGCACGGGCGGCTCGCCCTTGCGGCTGAACATGGGGGCCTCGCCGCCCTCCTGCCGCTGCCACACGTCCGCCACGTGCAGAAAGGCCGCGCGCTCCAGGCCGATGTCGATGAAGGCCGACTGCATGCCCGGCAGCACGCGCGAGACCTTGCCCAGATAGACGTTGCCCACCAGGCCGCGCTCCAGCGTGCGTTCCACGTGCAGCTCCTGCACGGCGCCATGCTCGACCACGGCCACGCGGGTTTCCTGGGGGGACCAGTTGATGAGGATGTCTTGTTGCATGGCTTCTTCTTTTCTGGAATCGGTCGCGCTTGTTCCGCCTTTGGATTTTGGAATCCGAGGCGCCAGACCAGGGCCTCCGGGGGACCGGCTTTGCCAGGCCCTGGCGGGGTCCCCCCTGGGGCAAGGCGCCGCAGGCGACTCAGGAGTCACACCTCAAACCCCGCCGCCCGCAGCAGCTGCGCCGTCTCGTACATCGGAAGGCCCATGATGCCTGAATAGCTGCCCGCGAGTTGCTCCACGTAGGCCGCCGCGCGGCCCTGGATGCCATAGGCGCCGGCCTTGCCCAGCGGCTCGCCGGTGGCCACGTAGGCTTCGATCTGCGCCGCCGTCATGGGCGCGAAACGCACGCGGGACACCGACAGCGCCGCCAGCCGTTTGGCGCCCACCTGCAGCGCCACGGCGGTGAGCACGCGGTGTTCCTGCCCGGACAGTTCGGCCAGCATGCGCGCGGCGTCGCGGGCGTCTTCGGGCTTGCCGTAGATCGTGCGGCCCAGGGCGACCGTGGTGTCGGAACACAGGATGGGCGCCTCCGGCAGGCCGCGCCGCGCCCGGCGGGCCACGGCGGCGTCGAGCTTGAGGCCGGTGACGCGCTCCACGTAGGCGGTGGGCGCCTCGGCGGGCAGCACGACCTCGATGGCCTCGGCATCCTCGGGCTCGTCGCCCTCCGCATTGGGCAGCAGCAGTTCGTGGCGGATGCCGAGCTGTTCCAGCAGTTGGCGGCGGCGCGGGCTCTGGGAAGCGAGGTAGATGAAGTCGGGCATGGCTTGGAGTGAAAAGTGCCGTCAGCGCAGCAGACACGTGCGCATGCAGCTATGAAATCCATAGTACCTGAAACGCCGCGGCAGCGCCCGGCCCGCAGCGTTCATTCCCATGCGGCGGCCGGCCCGTCGGAGTGCCCGGCCCGTCGCCGGCCCCGCCTCACTCGCGGTGGTAGGGGTGCCCCGCGTTCACCGACCAGGCGCGGTAGAGCTGTTCGATGAGCAGCACGCGCACCATGGCGTGCGGCAGGGTCAGGTCGGACAGGCGGATGCGCTCGTGCGCCGCCTGGCGGAAGGCCGGCTCCAGCCCATCGGGCCCGCCGATCACCAGCGCCACGTCGTCCCCGCCCATCTGCCAATCCTTCAGGCGCTGGGCCAAGGCCTTGGTGGTGAGGTTGGTGCCGCGCTCGTCCAGCACCACCACGCGCGTGCCGCGCGGAATCGCGGCCTCGATGCGCTCGCGCTCGGCGGCGTAGAGCGTCTCGAGCGTCTTGGAGCCGCGCGGCTCGGTCTTGACCGCCTTGAGTTCGACCTTCAGTTCGGGCGGAAAGCGCTTGGCGTAGTCGTCATAGGCCGTCTGCGCCCAGTCGGGCACGCGCTGGCCCACGGCCACGATGAGCAGCTTCATCGGTCAGGCGTGCAACAGAACGGACTGAAACGGACGGGCCGAAGCGGCCTCAGGCCTTGCGTGCCGGGGCCTTCTTGGCCGCAGGCTTGCGCGCGGGAGCGGCCTTCTTCGCGGCGGCGCGCGGCGCCGCGGCCTTGCCGGACGCCTTTTTGGCGGCCGGCTTCACCACCACGGTCTTCACTGGCGCCTTCTTGGCCGGCGCCTTGGCAGAGGTCTTCGCGGCGGCCTTCGGTGCCGTCTTGGCTGCCGTCTTCACCGCCGCTTTCTTGGCGGGTGCGGGCGTCTTGGCAGCGGCCTTCTTGGCGGCAGCGCCAGCCGCCGACGTCTTGGCCGTGGCCTTGGCGATCACCCGCTTGGCAGGCACGGCCGCCGGTTCGGCCTGGGCACCCTTCTTGGCGGCCGCCGTCGTTTTCTTCTTGGCGCCGGAGGATGCCGTGCCGGCCGCAGCCGCCGGCTTGGGCGCACCGATCTTCAGGCGCACGGGCTTGTCGCCCCAGATCTCTTCGAGGCGGTAGTACTGGCGGATGGCCGGCTGCATGACGTGCACCACGGCCGCGCCGCAGTCCACGATGATCCACTCGCCGTTGTCCTCGCCCTCGGTGCGGGGCTTGGAAAACCCGGCTTCGCGCACGGCATCGCGCACGCTGGAGGCCAGCGCCTTGGTCTGGCGGTTGGAGGTGCCCGTTGCCACGATCACGCGCTCGAACAGGGGCGAGAGGTGCTCGGTGTTGAAGACCTGGATGTCTTGCGCCTTGACGTCCTCCAGGCCATCGACGATGGCGCGCTGGAGCTTGGTCACGTCTTTTTTGGCGGCGGTTTCCGATTGCGTGGAAGTGGTCATCAGGCGGTATTCAGAGAAGGTTCGGATCAATATAGCGTGCAAGCCGCGCGGGAGCCAGTAGGACAGTTCCGCAGCGGCCCCGCGCTTCGCGGCGCTGGAGGGACAGGCCTTTCGGGCGGCCTGCGCCGGCTTGGCGAGCGCCGGCAGCTATCAAAATTATAGTTCAGCGGTGCCAAGGCGCTTTCAGAGCCATTCGCGGCGCTGGAGGAAGCGCTCCGTCAGCTCGGCCTCTGGCGTGCCCGGCGCCGGCTCGGCACGGTAGGCCCAGCTCGCCAGCGGCGGCATCGACAGCAGGATGGACTCCGTGCGGCCGCCCGACTGCAGGCCGAAGTGCGTGCCCCGGTCCCACACCAGGTTGAACTCTACGTAGCGCCCGCGGCGGTAGAGCTGGAAGGTGCGCTCACGCTCGCCATAGGGCGTGTGCTGGCGGCTCTCCAGGATGGGCAGGTAGGCGCCCAGGAAGGCGTCGCCCACGGCCTGCGTCATGGCGAAACCCGGGCCGAAACCCAGCTCGGAGAAGTCGTCGAAGAAGATGCCCCCGATGCCCCGCTGCTCGTTGCGGTGCTTGAGGAAGAAATACTCGTCGCACCAGCGCTTGAAGCGGGGGTACTTGTCGTTCCCGAACGGCGCCAGCGCGTCGCGGCAGGCGCGGTGGAAATGCACGGCGTCCTCTTCGAAGGCGTAGTACGGCGTCAGATCCATGCCGCCGCCGAACCAGCACACAGGCACCTCGCCCGGATGGCCGGCAGCGATCATGCGCACGTTCATGTGCACCGTCGGAGCGTACGGGTTGCGCGGGTGGAACACCAGGGACACGCCCATGGCTTCGAACGGCGCGCCGGCCAGTCCCGGCCGGTGCTGCGTGGCCGAGGGCGGCAGCTGGGCGCCGCGCACGTGCGAGAACCCGCAGCCGGCCCGCTCGAACACCCGCCCACCTTCCATGATGCGCGTGACGCCATCGCCCTGCAGCGGCTCGCCCGGCGCCTTGGCCCAGGCATCCGTCACGCAGCGCGCCCCGCCCTGCTCCACCGGCCCCTCGACGACCTCGATCGCATCGATGATGCGCGACTGCAGCCCCGCCAGGTATTCGCGAACCAAGGCCGGCTGGGAAGTTTCAGAATCAGATGTCGTCATTGGGAGGGCCTCCAGGCCACTGCGGCCCATCTCAGCAGACGCCGTGGAACGGGCTTCGCCCGGCCGCCGGCGTCGTCCCCCTTCCCGACTCGCTGCGCGAGTCGAGAGAAGGGGAAGGCGCACAGCGCCTCAGGGGGTTGTCGTCACTTCACCGCCCGGTAGCCGATGTCGCGCCGGTACTGCGCGCCATCGAAATGCACGCCGCGCGCCACGTCGTACACCTTCTGCTGCGCGAGCTTCACGCTGTCGGCCAGCGCCGTCACGCACAGCACGCGGCCGCCCGTCGTGTGCGGCACGCCGTCCTTCAGGGCCGTGCCGGCATGGAAGACCACGGCATCGTCGGCATCGGCCGGCAGGCCGGTGATGGCGTCGCCCTTGCGCGGGTTCTCGGGGTAGCCGTGGGCGGCCATGACCACGCCCAGCGCGGGGCGGCGGTCCCATTGCAGGTCCACCTGGTCGAGCTTGCCGTCCACGGCCGCGCCCAGCAGGTCCACCATGTCGCTCTTCAGGCGCATCAGGATGGGCTGGGTCTCGGGGTCGCCCATGCGGCAGTTGAACTCCAGCGTCTTGGGGTGGCCGCTGGCGTCGATCATCAGGCCCGCATACAGGAAGCCGGTGTACTGAATGCCGTCCTTTTCCATGCCGCGGATGGTCGGCAGGATGATCTCGCGCATGGCACGGGCGTGCACATCGGCCGTGACCACGGGCGCGGGCGAGTACGCGCCCATGCCGCCGGTGTTCGGGCCCTCGTCGCCGTCCTTCAGGCGCTTGTGGTCCTGGCTGGTGGCCAGGGCCGTGACGTTCTTCCCGTCGCACAGCACGATGAAGGAGGCTTCTTCGCCTTCGAGGAACTCCTCGATCACCACACGGGCGCCGCCGTCGTTGTGCGTCACGCCGTACTTGTTATCGACCAGCATGAAATCGACCGCGTCATGCGCCTCCTGCAGCGTCATGGCCACCACCACGCCCTTGCCGGCCGCCAGGCCGTCGGCCTTGATGACGATGGGCGCGCCCAGGCGGTCCACGAAGGCATGGGCGGCGGCGGGCTCGGTGAAGGTGTCGTAGTCGGCCGTGGGAATGCCGTGGCGGCGCATGAAGGCCTTGGAGAAAGCCTTGGAGCTTTCCAGCTGCGCGGCCGCCTTGGTCGGGCCGAAGATGCGCAAACCATGGGCACGGAACTCGTCCACCACGCCAGCGGCCAGGGGGGCCTCGGGGCCGACCACCGTGAGGCCGATCTTGTTTTCCTGCGCCCAGACCCGCAGGGCCTGCACGTCGGTGATCTCGATGTTCTCCAGCTTGGGGTTCAGGGCGGTGCCGCCGTTGCCCGGCGCCACGTAGACCTTCGTGGCCTTGGGAGACTGGCTGATCTTCCAGGCCATCGCGTGTTCTCGGCCGCCGCCACCAATCACAAGAATTTTCATAAGGCAGCGTTGTGGTAGACCTCTTGCACGTCGTCCAGGTCTTCGATGATGTCCAGCAGTTTCTGCATGCGCTCGGCGTCCTCGCCGGCCAGCTCGATGGTGACGTCGGGGCGCATGGTGACGTCGGCCACGTCGGGCGCCAGGCCTGCGGCTTCCAGGGCGTTCTTCACGGCCTCGAAGTCGGCCGGGGCCGTCAGCACCTCGATGGCGCCGTCGTCGCCGGTGACCACGTCCTCGGCGCCGGCTTCCAGCGCCACTTCCATGACCTTGTCCTCGTCCGTGCCCGGGGCGAAGATCAGCTGGCCCACGTGCTTGAACTGGAAGGCCACCGAGCCCTCGGTGCCCATGTTGCCGCCGTGCTTGCTGAACGCATGGCGCACTTCGGCCACGGTGCGCACGCGGTTGTCGGTCATGGTGTCCACGATGATCGCCGCGCCGCCGATGCCGTAGCCCTCGTAGCGGATTTCCTCGTAGGTCAGGCCTTCGGCATTGCCGGTGGCCTTGTCGATGTTGTACTTGATGCGGTCCGCCGGCATGTTGGCGGCCTTGGCCTTGTCGATCGCCAGGCGCAGGCGGGGGTTGGCCGACACGTCACCGCCACCGGCGCGGGCCGCCACGGTGATTTCACGAATGATCCGGGTCCAGATCTTGCCGCGCTTCTCATCCTGCCGCCCCTTGCGGTGCTGGATGTTCGCCCATTTACTGTGTCCTGCCACAGAGAGTCCTTCGGTACGGGTATTGATTTAATAATCCACTGCCCGGGATTTTACGTTCCCGCCCTTCCCTCACCTTTCTCACACCGCCATGGCCGAACCTCTGCTGATTGCCCAGTCGGGCGCTACCGAATGCCAACTGCTGCCGGGCCTGGCCAACCGCCACGGCCTGATCACCGGGGCCACGGGCACCGGCAAGACCGTCACGCTGCAGACGCTGGCCGAGCAGTTCTCGCGCATCGGCGTGCCGGTGTTCATGGCCGACGTGAAGGGCGACCTCACGGGCATCAGCCAGACCGGCAGCATCGCGCCCAAGCTGGCAGCCACGCTGCAGGAGCGCGGCCTGGCCCTGCCCACGCCCGGCCGTTGCCCGACCACGCTGTGGGACGTGTTCGGCGAGCAGGGCCACCCGGTGCGGGCCACCGTGTCCGACATGGGCCCGCTGCTGCTGGGCCGCATGCTCAACCTCAACGAGACGCAGCTGGGCGTGCTGAACCTGGTGTTCAAGATCGCCGACGACAACGGCCTGCTGCTGCTCGACCTGAAGGACCTGCGCGCCATGCTCACCTACGTGGGCGACAACGCAAAGGAGTTCACCACCGAGTACGGCAACATCAGCGCCGCTAGCGTGGGAGCCATCCAGCGCGGGCTGCTGCAGATCGAGACCCAGGGCGGCGACCGGTTCTTCGGCGAGCCGATGCTCGACATCAACGACTTCATGCAGACCGTCGACGTGAATGTCGCCCCCGAGACGCCTTCGGCGTCGTCCCCCCAAGGGGGAGCATCTGCCGCTAGAGGCGGCTCGTCGCGGCAGATGGGCGTCATCAACATCCTGGCGGCCGACAAGCTCATGAATTCGCCGCGCCTGTACGCCACCTTCCTGCTGTGGATGCTGTCCGAGCTGTTCGAGACCCTGCCCGAGATCGGCGACCCCGAAAAGCCTAAGCTGGTGTTCTTCTTCGACGAGGCCCACCTGCTGTTCAACGAGGCGCCCAAGGTGCTGGTCGAACGCATCGAGCTGGTGGTGCGCCTGGTGCGCTCCAAGGGCGTGGGCGTGTACTTCGTCACGCAGAACCCGCTGGACATTCCCGACAGCGTGCTGGCCCAGCTGGGTAACCGCGTGCAGCACGCGCTGCGCGCCTTCACGCCGCGCGACCAGAAGGCCGTGAAGGCCACGGCGACCACGATGCGGCCCAAGCCGGGCCTGGACATCGAGGCCGCGATCACCGAACTGGCCGTGGGCGAGGCGCTGGTGAGCTTTCTGGATGCAAAAGGCCGCCCCAGCATCACGGAGCGCGTCTTCGTGCTGCCGCCGGGCAGCCAGATCGGCCCGATCACGCCGCAGCAGCGCCAGGCCCTTCTTGCCCAGTCGCTGGTGGCCGGCGTGTACGAGAAGGTGGTGGACCGCGAGTCGGCCTACGAAAAGCTCAAGGGCCGCACGGCCGAGGCAGCGGACCAGGCCGCGGCCGCCCAGCCCGGCCGGGGCACGGCAGCCTCTCCGGCCAGCGACGACAGCGGCGGCGGCCTGATGGGCGGGCTCAACGACGTGCTGTTCGGCACCACCGGCCCGCGCGGCGGCAAGCGCGACGGCCTGGTGCAGACCATGGCCAAATCGGCGGTGCGCACCATGGGCACCTCGCTCGGGCGCGAGATCCTGCGCGGCGTGCTGGGCAGCGTGTTCGGCGGCGCCAAGAAGAAGCGCTGACCGGCGCCTGAGGGCATGCGGCCCCGGCGCTGCACGGTCTCCGCGGGCGCGCTATGGTTCCAGGAGCTGCTCGCGCTTGTTGCGCCTTGAGTTCCATGCCAAAAGACCTAAAGGGGTCCGCACAGCAAGCGCAAGCAGCTATTTTTTTGATAGCAAACATCCGGAGCCCCGCATGATCGACCTGCATTACTGGACCACGCCCAACGGCCACAAGATCACCCTGTTCCTGGAGGAGGCCGGCCTGCCCTACCGCCTGCTGCCGGTGAACATCGGCCGCGGCGAGCAGTTCCAGCCCGACTTTCTGCGCATCGCCCCCAACAACCGCATCCCCGCCATCGTCGACCACGCCCCGGCCGGCGGCGGCGAGCCGGTGTCCGTGTTCGAGTCCGGCGCCATCCTGCTGTACCTGGCCGACAAGACCGGCCAGTTCATTGCGCAGGACCTGCGCGGCCGCACCGAGGCGCTGCAGTGGCTGTTCTGGCAGATGGGCGGCCTGGGGCCCATGGCCGGGCAGAACCACCACTTCACGCAGTACGCGCCCGAGCCCGTGCCCTACGCCATCGATCGCTACGTGAAGGAGACGGCCCGCCTCTACGGCGTGCTCGACAAGCACCTGTCCGATGGCCGCGAGTACATCGCCGGCAGCTACTCCATCGCCGACATGGCCAGCTACCCGTGGATCGTGCCGCACGAGAAGCAGCGGCAGGACCTGAAGGACTTTCCGCACCTGGCGCAGTGGTTCGCCCGCATCCAGGCCCGCCCGGCCACGGTGCGCGCCTACGACCTGGTGCAGACCGTGAACACCGCACCGACGGTGGACGAGGACGCGAAGAAGGTGCTGTTCGGGCAGGATGCCAGCACCGTGCGGCGCTGAAGGCGGCGGCCGCCGCGCGATCCGTCGCGCAGGTGACGGCGCGGCGTGCGCCGGGCGGCCTAGAGTGCGCCGCATGAACCCCGACACCGCCGCCCTCACCAGCTTTCGCCTGACCGTCACGGACCAGGTCGCGCACCTCGTGCTCGACCGCCCGGACGCCCTCAACACCATGCACCCGACCTTCTGGCGCGAGCTGGACGCGGTGCTCGCGCGGCTGCACCGCTCGGGCGAGGCGCGGGCGCTGGTCATCAGCAGCACGGGCAAGCACTTCTCGGCCGGCATGGCGCTGGAGACCTTCGGCGGCGCCGTCGCCATGGACGACCAGACCCCCGAGGGCCGGGCCGCCATCTTCGACCTGCTGACCGACATGCAGGCCACCTTCACGCGCATCGAATCGCTGCGCATCCCGGTGATCGCCGCCATCCACGGCGGCTGCATCGGCGGCGCGGTGGACATGGTGACGGCGGCCTGCATCCGCTACGCCACCGCGGACGCCTTCTTCTGCATCCAGGAGATCAACATCGGCATGGTGGCCGACGTGGGCACGCTGCAGCGCCTGCCCAAGCTGATCCCGCTGGGCATCGTCAAGGAACTCGCTTACACCGGCCGGCGCCTGCCCGCGCAGCGCGCCCTGGCCTGCGGGCTGGTGAACGAGGTCTTCGACACGCAGGCGGCGATGGTGGACGCCGCTCTGGCCTGCGCGCGCGAGATCGCCGCCAAGCCGCCGGTCGCCATCTGGGGCACCAAGCAGGCCGTGCATTACGCACGCGACCATTCCGTGGACGACAGCCTGCGCCAGATGGGCTGGCTGCAGGGCGCCATCTGGAGCAATCGCCACGTGGGCGAGGCCGTGGGCGCGATGCGCGAGCGCCGTGCGGGCGGCTTCCCCGACCTGGCGCCCGTGCAGCGCTTCAGCGAGCAGGGCTGAGCCCCGCAGGTTGCGGCCGGCCACCGCCCGCGCCCCTCGCGGGCCTTGCTGGCCTTGAGGGGGCCCTGCGCTCCGGCTATCAATTTCGATAGCTGCCTGCGCTTGCCACAAGCGCGCTGGAGGCACTTTTCGCCCTCAGACCGCAGCGGGCGGTCTATGATGCGGCACCCCGGTCCTTGGACCACCTACGCGAGGATGACGCCATGGACACGCACACCCCGGCCCTTCCCACCTACGACGACGTCGCCGCAGCGGCCCGGCGTCTCGACGGCGTGGCGCACCGCACGCCGGTGCTGCGTTCCAGCACGGCGGATACCAGGGTGGGCGCGCAGCTGTTCTTCAAGTGCGAGAACCTGCAGCGCATGGGCGCCTTCAAGTTCCGCGGCGCCTACAACGCGCTGTCGCAGTTCTCGGATGCGCAGCGCGAGCGCGGCGTGCTCGCCTTCTCCTCCGGCAACCACGCCCAGGCCATCGCCCTGTCGGCCCGGCTGCTGGACATGCCCGCCGTGATCGTCATGCCCGAGGACGCGCCGGCCGCCAAGATGGCCGCCACGCGCGAGTACGGCGCCCAGGTGGTCACCTACAACCGCTTCACCGAAGACCGCGAGGCCATCAGCCGCCGTCTGGCGACCGAGCGCGGCATGACGCTGGTGCCGCCGTTCGACCACCCGCACGTCATCGCCGGCCAGGGCACGGTGGCCAAGGAGCTGTTCGAGGAGGTGCCGGATCTCGACTACCTCTTCGTCTGCCTGGGCGGCGGCGGCCTGCTGTCGGGCTGCCTGCTGGCCGCCAAGGCGCTGGCGCCCGGCTGCCAGGTGATCGGCGTGGAGCCGCAGGCCGGCAACGACGCGCAGCAGTCCCTGCGGGCCGGGCACATCGTGCGCATCGAGACGCCGCGCACCATCGCCGATGGCGCGCAGACGCCCTCGCTGGGGGAGCTCACCTTTCCCATCATCCAGCGCGACGTGGCCGACATCCTCACCGTGACCGACGAACAGCTGGTGGACGCGCTGCGCTTCTTTGCCGAGCGCATGAAGATCGTGGTGGAGCCGACCGGAGCGCTGGCCTTTGCCGGTGCGCAGCACGGCGGCGCGGAGCTGCACGGCAAGCGCGTGGGCATCGTCATCAGCGGCGGCAACGTCGATCTGGCGCGCTACGCCCGCTTCCTGGGCGAATAGCAGGGCAACGCGCCCCGCGCTGCGGGCAAAATCGGGGGTCCGGATTTCCCCTTTCCCATTCATTTCCCAAGAAGAGGCCTTCGCCCATGAGCAACGTCCACGTCATCGACCATCCCCTGGTGCAGCACAAGCTGACCCTGATGCGCCGCAAGGACGCCAGCACCAACAGCTTCCGCCGCCTGCTGGGCGAGCTGAGCACCCTGATGGCCTATGAGATCACGCGCGACATGCCGCTGCAGGACATCGAGGTCGAGACCCCGCTGGAGACCATGACCGGCAAGGTCATCGACGGCAAGAAGCAGGTGCTGGTATCCATCCTGCGCGCCGGCAACGGCTTCCTGGACGGCATGCTGAACGTGATCCCGGGCGCCCGCATCGGCCATATCGGCCTGTACCGCGACCCCGAGACGCTGCAGCCCGTCGAGTACTACTTCAAGATGCCGTCCGAGATGGAAGAGCGCGACATCATCGTGGTGGACCCGATGCTGGCCACCGGCAACTCCGCCGCCGCCGCCGTGGCACGGCTCAAGCAGCTCAAGCCGCGCTCGATCAAGTTCGTGTGCCTGCTGGCGGCCCCCGAAGGCGTGGCCACGCTGCAGAAGGCCCACCCCGACGTGCCGATCTACACCGCGGCCATCGACCGCGAGCTGAACGACCACGGCTACATCCTGCCGGGCCTGGGCGACGCGGGCGACCGCATCTTCGGCACCAAGTAAGAGGAAAGAAAAAGGCGGCACCACGGACACGGCCTGGCGCGCATGGCACATCGTCACGCACCCTCCGCGCTGCCGTCGATGCGCTGCCCCGCCCGGGTGGTTTCGCAGGGCTCGCGCCCACCCTTCTCCGAGCAGGCCACTGGCGCGCATCTTGCATGCAAGGCCTGGACCTGATTTCTCCACCCTGCCGCCAAGGACCGTCCATGACCTCTCGCCGCATCTTCACCGGCCGCCTGCTCTGCACCTCGCTCGCCATCTCCGCCACGCTGGGCCTGGCGCCCACGCTTGCCCTGGCGCAGGCCAAGCTGAAGGTGGCGGGCATCTACACCGTGCCCTACGAACAGCAATGGGTGAGCCGCATCCACAAGGCGCTCAAGGCCGCGGAAGCGCGGGGTGACATCGAATACAAGAGCAGCGAGAACGTGGCCAACGCCGACTACGAGCGCGTGATGCGCGAGTACGCCAACGGCGGCAACCAGCTCATCTTCGGCGAGGTGTTCGGCGTGGAATCGGCCGCCCGCAAGGTGGCCAAGGACTTCCCCAAGACCGCCTTCGTCATGGGTTCCTCGGGCAAGCCGCAGGCGCCCAACTTCAGCGTCTTCGACAACTACATCCAGGAGCCCGCCTACCTGACCGGCATGATCGCCGGGGGCATGACCAAGACGAACAAGATCGGCATGGTCGGTGGCTTTCCCATCCCCGAAGTGAACCGCCTGATGCACGCCTTCATGGCGGGCGCCAAGGAAGTGAACCCCAAGGTGGAGTTCACCATCACCTTCATCAACAGCTGGTTCGACCCGCCCAAGGCCAAGGAAGCCACCTTCGCCATGATCGACAAGGGTGCGGACGTGCTCTACGCCGAGCGCTTCGGCGTCAGCGACGCGGCCAAGGAAAAGGGCAAGCTCGCCATCGGCAACGTGATCGACACGCAGCCGCAGTACCCCGACACCGTGGTCGCCTCGGCGCTCTGGCACATGGAGCCCAGCGTGGACCGCGCCATCGGGCTGGTAAAGGCCGGCAAGTTCACCGCCGAAGACTACGGCCCGTATTCGATGATGAAGCACAAGGGCTCGTCGCTCAGCGCCCTGGGCACTTTCGAGAAGAAGGTGCCGGCCGAGATCGTGGCCAAGGTCAAGGCGCGGGAGGCCGACATCCTGGCCGGCAAGTTCACCGTGAAGGTGGACGACAGCCAGCCCAAGTCCACCGCCAAGTGAGCGCCCTGGCCGGGCCGCTCGGCCCGGTCGGTGTTCAATGCCTTTCATGGCTGTAGCGCACGACTGACGTGCGCAAGCAGCTATGAATAGTGTAGTAG
>JAEWPH010000259.1 GCA_023460715.1 Pseudomonadota bacterium
GCCCGGCGCCGCCGGCCCTGCCCGCCCCGCCGGCGGCCACGGCAACGCGGCCTTCATCGGCGGCTACGACGCCAACCACGACGGCCGCGTCACCCGCGCCGAGTACGACGCCGTGCGCAAGCAGCGCTACACGGCGGCCGACACCAATGGCGACGGCTGGCTGAGCGAGGCCGAGTACGTGGCCGAGTTCCAAGGCCGCCTGCAGCAGCAATACGCCGACCAGAAGCGCCCGCCGGACGACGCCTATGCCGGCTCGCTGAAGCAGGCGCACGTGCGCTTCGGCGTGCTGGACAAGAACAAGGACGGCCGCCTGTCCGCCGACGAAGAGCAGGCCATGGCCGACCGCACCTTCCAGAACGCGGACACCAACGGCGACGGCGTGGTGGACGCGGCCGACGCGAAGAAGAAGCCATGAGCGGGGCTGCGTTCCCTGCGCGCGCCGCGGCGGCCCTGGCGGCCTTCCTGGCGCTCGCGCTGGCGCTCGGCGGCGGTGCGGCACACGCCCACACGCCCTACCTGCTGCCCGCCAGCTTCGAGGTCGAGCCCACCGGGACGATCAGCGTGGACGCCGGCTTCACCGAGAAGTTCTTCCTGCCCGACGTGGCCTTCGGCGACACGCGCTTTGCTCTCACCACGCCCGACGGCAGCGTGCTGCCCTTCGGCGATGTGCGCCAGTTCAAGACGCGCACCGTGGCCGAGCAGCAGCTGCCCGGCGCCAAGGGCACCTACCGCCTGAGCACGGGCCCGCGCCTGGGCGCGATCTTTCGCAGCTGGGACCTGAACGGCAAGGTGGAGGTGGCGCGCGACCCGGCCACGCCCGTGCCGGCCGGCGCCAAGCTGCTGAGCCACTACCAGTCGCTGTCCATTTCCGAGGCCTATGTGACCGCCGGCGCGCCCACCAAGGCTGCGCTGGCGCCTTCGGGCCAGGGCCTGGAGATCGTGCCCGTCACGCACCCGAGCGACCTGTTCGCGGGCGAGACCTTCGAGTTCACCG
Source organism: Pseudomonadota bacterium (assembly GCA_023460715.1). Classification (GTDB taxonomy): domain Bacteria; phylum Pseudomonadota; class Gammaproteobacteria; order Burkholderiales; family Burkholderiaceae_C; genus Paracidovorax. The sequence goes on from JAEWPH010000259.1 coordinate 995, forward strand.
TGCAGTTCAACGGCCAGCCGCTGGCCGGGCAGAAGGTGGACCTCTACCGCTCGGCCATGGACCTGGCCAGCCAGCACAGCGCCGAGAGCCTGAAGACCGACGCGCAGGGCCGCATCCGCTACGCGATGCAGCAGCCCGGCGTGTACCTGGCGCTCATCCGCCACCGTGCGACGGCACCGGTCGGGGCGGCGGCGCCGATGTACGGCCACAACTACACGCTCACCTTCCGGGTGCTGGCGCCCTGATCGGGGAACTTCAATAAAGATAGCTGTCAGCGCTCGTATTCCAATGGATTCAGATAGTTTTCTATTTGAACTCCTTACATAGCAAGCGCAAGCAGCTATCTTTTTGATACTGGCATCCGGGCCGACACCCGCGGCAGTTCCACCCGTGCATCGAGCCCGCCTTCGACGCGGTTGACCAGCTCCAGCCGCCCGCCATGGGCGCGCGCCACGGTGTCGGCAATCGACAAGCCCAGGCCGAACCCGCCCGAGGCCGCATTGCGCGATCCCTCCACGCGGTAGAACGGCTCCAGCACGTGTGGCAGGTGCGCCGCGTCGATACCCGGGCCGTCGTCGCGCACGGTGATGCGCAGCGCCTGCGGCGTGTCCTCGATCCACACCTGCGCGCTGCCGGCGTAGCGCAGCGCGTTCTCGAGCAGGTTCTGCAGGCCGCGGCGCAGGCTTTGCGCGTAGCCCGCCAGCGGTGCCTGCGCCGCGCCGTGCACGGCGATGGTCTGGTCTGTGGATTCGTGCAGGTCCTGCACCAGGCCGCTCACCAGCGCGTTCATGTCCACGCTCTGGCGCGGGCCTGGCGCCTCCGTGCCGCGCAGCACGTCGAGCGTGGCGGCCACCATGCTTTCCATCTCCTGCAGATCGGCGCGGAACTTGGCGCGCAGCGCCTCGGGCTCCAGCATCTCGGTGCGCAGGCGCAGCCGCGTGATAGGCGAGCGCAGGTCGTGCGACACCGCGGCCAGAAAGCGCGTGCGTTCGGCCACGCTGTCGGCAATGCGCCGCTGCATGGCGTTGAACGCCTGCGCGGCCTGGCGCACCTCGCGCGGGCCGCTGGTATCGAGCGGCGGGCTGTGCAGATCCTGCCCCAGCGCGTCGGCCGCGCGCGCCATGCGCGCCAGCGGCCGCATGGCGATGCGCACGGCCAGCAGCGCCACGGCGACCACCACGGCGATGCGCAGCAGGTAGATGCGCAGCACATAGTCCGCCAGCGCCGAGTACGGCCGCACGGCGTAGCCCGATTCGTCTTCGCGCGCCTGCACTTGCAGCCACTGGCCGCCGCCCAGGCCCAGCAGCAGGTGCACCTGGGCCTCGGGCTCGCGCGCCGTCAGCAGCGCGCCGGTGCCGGCGCTGTCCCCGCCATCCCCACGCAGTTGCACCGACAGCAGGCGCAGCGGCACGGGCGCCCCGGCGCGGCGCGCCAGCACATCGGCCACGATCTGGCGCGCGGCCGCGTCGGGAACGGCATCCGGCGCCACCGGCGCTGCTGCCAGCGCATCGGCGGCGCCTTCATCGATCAGCGCCAGCCCGTGGTCGGCCGAGGCCAGCGTGCGCGCCGCCGCGGCGCGTGCCTCGGGCGGCAAGGACGAGAGCAGCAGCAGCGAATCGGCCGCCCGCGCGGCCACCACGCGCAACGGCACCTCCAGCAGCTGGCCGCGCCGCATGTCCCACCAGATGGTGCCGGTGAGCGCCTGCGCGGCCAGCATACCCGCCACCAGGATGGCGACGATGCGCCCGGTGAGCGTCTGCGGCCACAGCGCACGGCCCAGGCGCAGCAGCAGGCCGCCGGCCGATGGCTCCTGCGCGGATTCGGCAGCGCCGCTCATGGCTGCGGCTGCGCCACCACGTCGCAGGCCAGCTGGTAGCCCGCGTTGCGCACGGTGCGGATCAGGCGCGCCTGGCGCGGGTCGTCCTCCAGGTGCTGGCGCAGGCGGCTCACGCACACGTCCACCGCCCGGTCGAGCGCCAAGCGCTCCTTGCCGAAGGCGTGCTCGGCCAGGTAGTCGCGGCTGAGCGTGCGGTGCGGGTTCTGCGCCAGCGCCTGCATCACGCGGAAGTCCGACTGCGCCAGCGCCACCACCACGCCGGCGGGAGAGACGAGCTGGCGCGCCCTCGCATCCAGGCACCAGCCCGCAAACTGCAGCGCGGCCGCCATCTCGGGCTCGTGCAGGTGCGCCGGCACCTGTCGCGCGCGGCGCAGCACCACGTTGATGCGGGCCAGCAGCTCGCGCGGGTCGAAGGGCTTGGGCAGGTAGTCGTCGGCGCCCATCTCCAGCCCCAGGATGCGGTCGAGCAGCGCACCCCGCGCCGTGAGCATGACCACCGGAATGTGCGTGCGCTCGCGCAGCGCGCGGCACAGCGCCAGGCCGTCGGTGCCGGGCAGCATCAGGTCGAGCACCACCAGATCGGCCGTGTGCCGCGCCAGCCATTGCCACATCGCATCCCCGTCGGCCACGGCCGTGGGGCGCAGGCCCGCCGCGCGCAGGTAGTCGCACAGCAGCTCGCGGATCTCGGGGTCGTCGTCCACGATGAGGATGCGTGCGCCCTCGGCACCCGTCGGCGCACTCATGCCGGCCCCCTCCGGGCGTGGATTTGTAATGGAATATGTTGGCCGCCAGCACTGCAACATGGCATTGCATTCGGGCCCCGGGACACCGCCCGTTCGATCGATCGCCTCACTAGAGTGCACCGTTTTCAACAAGAACGATTTGCATTCTAAGGATGCCCTCCGCGCGCATCGCGGCCCGTGCCATGACCTCTCGCTCTCTTCTCCGCCGCGCCCTGCTGCGCGTGTGCACCGCCGGCGCGCTCTGCGCCTCCTTCGCCCTGCCCTCGCTGGCGGCACCGCCGCGCACCGTGGTCGACATCGTCGGCCGCACGGTCGAGATCCCCGCCCAGGTCGATCGCATCCTGCTCGGCGAAGGGCGCTTCCTGTATGCGCTGGCGCTCATCGAGGGCGACCAGCCCCTGGCGCGCATCGCCGGCTGGCAGGGCGAGCTGCCGTTCGCCGACCCCAATGGCTATGCCGACTTCCGCAAGCGCTTTCCGGCCATCGACCGCATTCCCGTGATCGGGCGCACGTCGGAGGACAGCGTGAGTTCGGAGCAGAGCGTCTCCACCCGCCCCGACATCGCCATCTTCGGCCTGGGCGGCCACGGCCCGGGACGCCAGAGCGGGCTGGTGAAGGAGCTGGAGAAGGCCGGCGTGCCCGTGGTGTTCATCGACTTCCGCGCGCAGCCCGTGCAGGACACGCTGGCCAGCATGCGCATCCTGGGCCAGGCCATCCACCGCGAAGCGGCCGCCGAGGCCTATGCGCGCTTCTATGAAGAGCACCTGCAGCGCGTGCGCTCGCGCGTGCAGGCCATTCCCGATGCCCAGCGCCCGCGCGTCTTCGCCGAGCTGCTGGCCGGCGTGTGGGACGGCTGCTGCCACACCGTGGGCCAGGGCAACATGGGCGAATTCATCACCGCAGCGGGCGGCGTGAACGTGGCCGAAGGCAAGGTGCCGGGCGCCATCGGCGACCTGCACCTGGAGGCGCTGATCGCGCAGGACCCGGCGGTCTACATCGCCACCGGCAGCCGCCCGCAGGGCAACCGGCTGATGCTCAAGGCCGGCGCCGGCGTGGCGCCTGCGGACCTGTCGGCCAGCCTGCAGGCACTGACCGCGCGCCCGGGCTTCGAGGTGCTGTCCGCCGTGCGCCAGGGGCGTGCCCACGGCCTGTGGCACAACTTCTACGACGCGCCGACCAACATCCTCGCCATCGAGGCCATGGCCAAGTGGTTCTACCCCGAGCGCTTTGCCGACGTCGATCCGCAGGCCACGCAGGACGAGATCAACCGCCGCTTCCTGAAGGCCCTGCCGCTGCACGGCGCGTACTGGGGCGACCTGCGCCCCGCCGCCGGCGGAGCGGCGCGTTGAACGCCGCCACCACGCCCGCCCTCCCGCTGCTCGCCACCGCCCCGCAGACACTGCTGCAACAGGCCTACCGGCGCCTGGCCGGGCTGCGCCTGCTGGTGCTGGCAGCGCTGACGACCGGCATCGCCGTGGCGCTGCTGCTGGACTTCACGACCGGCCCGTCGGGCCTGACCCTCGCGCAGTTGCGCGACACGCTGCTGGACGCGGCCCACGCACCGCCCGCGCTGCGCGTGATCGTCTGGGATATCCGCATGCCTTACGCGCTGATGGCCGTGGCCGTGGGCCTGGCGCTGGGTCTGGCGGGTGCGGAGATGCAGACCGTGCTCGCCAACCCGCTGGCCAGCCCGTTCACGCTGGGCCTGTCGTCCGCGGCGGCCTTCGGCGCGGCGCTGGCCATCGTGCTCGACTGGAGCGTGCCCGGCGTGCCCGCCGCATGGGCCGTGCCGGCCAATGCCTTCCTCTTCGCCATGGCGTCGGCCCTGCTGCTGGACCTGGTGGCGCGCTGGGGCGGCATGAGCGCCACGGGCGTGGTGCTGTTCGGCATCGCGCTGGTGTTCAGCTTCAACGCGCTGGTGTCGCTGCTGCAGTTCGTGGCCACGGCCGAGGCGCTGCAGGGCCTGGTGTTCTGGACCATGGGCAGCCTGTCGCGCGCCACCTGGCCCAAGCTGGCGGCCCTGGCGGCGGCGCTCGCGGTGGTGGTGCCGTTCTCGCTCGCCAACGCCTGGCGCCTCACCGCCCTGCGCCTGGGCGAAGACCGCGCTGCCAGCTTCGGCGTGGACGTGCGCCGGCTGCGCCTGGGCGCGCTGCTGCGCATCAGCCTGCTGGCCGCGCTGTCGGTGGCCTTCGTGGGCAGCATCGGCTTCATCGGCCTGGTGGCGCCGCACATCGCGCGCCGGCTGGTGGGCGACGACCACCGCTTCTACCTGCCGGCCGCAGCGCTCACGGGCGCGCTGGTGCTGTCGCTGGCCTCCATCGCGTCCAAGACGCTGATCAACGGCGTGGTCATTCCCGTGGGCATCGTCACCTCGCTGGTGGGCATTCCGTTCTTCCTGGCCATCGTGCTGCGCACGCGGGGGCGCGCATGAGCGCCGGCCTGCACATCGAACGCTTGGGCGTGGCCTACGGGCGCCGCCGCGTGATCGACGGCCTCAGCGTCGCTGCGCTGCAGCCGGGCACCGTGACCGCCGTGCTGGGGCCCAACGGCAGTGGCAAGTCCACGCTGCTGCGGGCCCTGGCGGGACTGGTGCGCGCCGAGGGCCGCGTGACGCTGGAAGGCCAGGCGCTGGAGCGCGCCAGCCTGGCCGAGCGCGCGCGCCGCATCGTCTACCTGCCGCAGGCGCTGCCCGCGGCCGTGCACCTGCGCGTGGTCGAGTCGCTGCTGGCGGCGCGCAATGCCTCGCCCCACGACGCCCGCACCGGCGACGGCCTGCGCGCGCACGACGCCGTGCAGGAGGGCGCAACGCTGCTGGAGCGCCTGGGCATCGCCCACCTGGCCATGCGGCACCTGGACGAGCTCTCGGGCGGGCAGGCGCAGCTGGCCGGCCTGGCGCAGGCACTGATCCGCCAGCCGCGCGTGCTGCTGCTGGACGAGCCGCTGTCCGCGCTCGACCTGAACCACCAGTTCCACGTGATGTCGCTGGTGCGCGAAGAAACCGAGCGCCACCGGATGGTCACGCTGGTGGTGCTGCACGACCTGGGCATCGCCCTGCGCCACGCCGACCGCGTGCTGGTGCTGCGCGATGGCCGGTTGCAGGCCGACGGCCCGCCCGCCCGGGCCATCGACCCCGCGCTGCTGGCGCGCGTGTATGGCGTGCAGGCGCGCGTGGAGCCGTGCTCGCGCGGGGTGCCGCAGGTCATCGTGGACGGACTCCGTGCCGCCTGACGCCGCCCGGCCCGCCCCCTCTCCCCCTTTCTTTCACCTCCTGAGGAGTTACCCATGTCCCATCTGTCCTGGTCCCGATCCGTGCTGAGCAGCCTCGCGCTGAGCGCCCTTGCCACCCTGGCGCAGGCCCAGCCTGCCCACCCTGCCGGCCACACGCCGACCGCCAGCGCCTGCGAAGCCTCGATCGAGGGCCAGCCCGGCAAGCGCTTCAGTGCGCAGGAAATCCGCGTGAGCCGCCAGTGCGCCACCTTCACCGTGCACCTGGTGCACACCGGCAAGAAGCCCTGGCAGGAAGCCGGCCACAACTGGGTGCTGGCGCGCTCGGCCGACATCGATGCCGTGATCGCCGCAGGGCTGAGCGCTGGCCCGGACCGCGCCTGGGTCGCCCAGGGCGATGCACGCGTGATCGCCGCCACGCAGATGCTGTCGGGCGGCGAGCACGCATCTGTCACCTTCCCCGTGTCGCGGCTGAAGGCGGGCGAGCGCTACACCTACTACTGCTCGTTCCCCACGCACGCCGAGCCCATGCGCGGCCAGCTGGTGCTGGTGGACTGATCCACCGTCGCCCCCTTGCCACCGCCCGATCCCTGCCTTTCGCCGATGCCCACCACGTCACCCCCGAATCCCGCTGCCCTCGCCGCCATCGCCTTCGGTTTGATCGCCAGCTATCTGCTGGCTCCCCTGCTGCCACACTGGACCGGCTGGGAAAACGGGCCCGTCGAGAACGCACAGGCCGCGCTGCTGTTCTGGGGCGGCGTCTCTGCATTGCACTACGCCGCCCAGTCCGAAGCCGGGCGCCCGCGCGCCTTCTGGTGGATGGTGGCGCCGATCTGGTTCGTGATGGTCGGCCGGGAGCTGAGCTGGGGTGCGGCCCTGCTGACGCCGCTCGACTTCTCTGCACAGACGGGGCCCACGTTCTCCTCCACCCAGCAGCTTGCCTACAAGCCCGCCGTGGCCCCCGTGGTCGGCATGCTGGCGGCCTTCAGCCTCGCCGTGTTCGTGCGCACGCGGCAATACCGCACCCTGCAGTCCCTGTGGCAGCGGCGCGCCTTGCCGCTGGCGGAAATCGGACTGTTCGCAGCGGCCCTGCTGCTGTCCACCGCCGCAGAGGGGCACATGGGCCTGTCCATTCCCTGGACCGAAGAATGGGCGCTGCAGAACCTGGAGGAACTGGCGGAACTGTGCGCGTATGCCGCGCTGTTCTGTGCCCAGTGGCGCGTGAGAGCCTGCTTGCGATCTTGCGAAGGGCAGCAAACGAGCGCTTAGGCGCGCATCAGCGCTTCGATCTCGTCGGCCTTCACGGGCACGCCCCGCGTGATGAGTTCGCAGCCGCTGTCGGTCACGATGGCGTCGTCCTCGATGCGGATGCCGGTGTTCCAGTACGCCTCGGGCACACCCTCGGCCGGGCGCACGTAGATGCCGGGCTCGATGGTCAGCACCATGCCGGGCCGCAGGATGCGGCTCGGGCGGTTCTTGATGGCCTCGCCGGAGAGCGGATCGCGCCGCTCGCTCACCTGGCCCAGCTCGCTGGGCTCCACGTAGCTGCCGCAGTCGTGCACGTCCATGCCCAGCCAGTGGCCGGTGCGGTGCATGTAGAACTGGAAGTAGGCGCGGCTGTCGATCACGTCCTGAGCCGTGCCCACCTTGTTCTTGTCGAGCAGGCCGAGGTCGAGCATGCCCTGCGCCAGCACGGCCACGGTGGCGTCGTGCGGGTCGTTGAAGCGTGCGCCGGCGCGGGTGGCGGCCACGGCGGCCTCCTGGCTGGCCAGCACCAGGTCGTACAGCGCGCGCTGCGGCCCGGTGAACTGGCCGTTGGCCGGGAAGGTGCGCGTGATGTCGCTGGCATAGCCGTCCAGCTCGCAGCCGGCGTCGATCAGCACCAGCTCGCCGGCGCGCACTGGAGCGGCGTCGGCGCGGTAGTGCAGCACGCAGGCGTTGGCGCCTGCGGCCACGATGGAGTTGTACGCCACGGCCTGCGAGCCGTGGCGGCGGAATTCATGCAGCAGCTCGGCATCGAGGTGGTACTCCCGCACGTCCTGGCCATCGCGCAGCATGCGCGCGCTGCACTGCATCGCGCGGATGTGCGCACCCGCGCTGATGACCGAGGCGGCGCGCATGATGTCCTGCTCGTGCGCGTCCTTCACCAGGCGCATCTCGTCAAGCAGGGTGCACAGATCGTCCTGCTGCGCCGGGCACAGCGCGCCGTAGCGCACGCGGGCCCGCACCTGGTTGAGCCAGCCCTCCACGCGCGCGGCCAGCCCGGCATGGATGGCGAACGGGTACCAGACGCGGCTGCGGTTCTCCAGCAGGCGCGGCAACTGCGACTCCAGTTGGGCGGACGATTGCGCCGCATCCACGCCCAGCGCGGCCACGGCGGCGTCCGGTCCCAGGCGGTAGCCGTCCCAGATCTCGCGCTCGAGGTCCTTGGGCTGGCAGAACAGCGTGCTCGTGCCGTCGGCCGCCAGCACCAGGCAGGCGCCCGGCTCGGTGAAGCCGGTCAGGTAGTAGAAGTAGCTGTCGTGCCGGTACAGGTAGTCGGTGTCGCGGTTGCGCAGCCGCTCCGGGGCCGTGGGAATGATGGCGATGCCGCCCTCGCCGAGCATCGAGGCAAGGCGGGCGCGGCGCTGGGCGTAGAGGGCGGTCGAGGCGGTCATGCGCGCCATTGTGCTTGCATCTGCAAAGCCCCGGCGCGTGGCAGACTCCGCCCCTCCGCCCCTCCGCCCCTCCGCCCCTCCGCCCCGTTCCATGTCCGGCCTTGCCTCTTCGCTGCTGCACTTCATCGTCGCCACGCTCCTGCCGCTCACCGGGCTGCTGCTGACCGGAGCGCTGCTGGTCTACGCCGTCTACGCCCGCTGGGCGCCGCTGACGCAAAAATGGGTGCTCACCCGGAGGGCCCTGCAGGTGCTGTGGGGCGTGGCGCTGGCCTGCGACGCCGTGCTGGCCGCGCGCCTGTACCTGGCGCACAGGGCACAGCAGGCCTGGCAGGACGGCGCCGCGCTGCGCGCCAGCCGCCAGCGGTTCGTGCTGCCGCAGGACTTTGCGTATGGCGAGCTGGTCATTCCCGCCGGCAGCCTCGTCAACCGCACCGATCCGTTCGACCGTGGCGAGCCGCACCGGCCCCTGGCCCTGCACGGCCTGGATGCCGTACGGTTCGCGCAGCCGGTGGAGGTGGCCGGTGTGCGGGCCAGTGCCCTGCAGGTGACGCCGGCGCGCGTGGAACTGGCGCAGGACCAGCGCCTGGGCCCGCTCTACCGCTACGACGCCGCCACCCGCGCCTGGGTGGTCCACCGGGCGGTGCCGGCCCTTGCGTGCAAGCGCGGGCGGGTCGCGGTGTTCGAGGTGCCGCACATCGCCTACGACGTGCAGGCCGAGATCGGCCGGCCGCCGCCGGACGGCCCTGCCGCGCGCTTCAGGCCCAGCCAGTGGCTGCTGCGCGGCTGCGAGCCGGGCCCGGCCATCGTGCTGGAGCCTGCGG
>JAEWPH010000260.1 GCA_023460715.1 Pseudomonadota bacterium
CCGCTGCACCAGGCGCCACACCAGGCCCGCGGGGCCGGTCTGCCACCAGTGGCGCGCGCCGCGGCGGGATTGGCCCAGCGACTGGGTGATGCGGTCCAGCGTGATGGCCAGCAGCACGATGCCCAGGCCGCCCACGGTGGCCAGGCCCATGTCCAGGCGGCCGATGCCGCGCAGCACCATCTGGCCCAGGCCGCCCACGGCGATCATGGAAGCGATCACCACCATCGACAGCGACAGCATCAGCGCCTGGTTGATGCCGGCCATGATGGACGGCATGGCCAGCGGCAGCTGCACCTTGAACAGCATCTGCAGGGGCGAGGCGCCGTACGCGCGGCTGGCCTCGATCAGGTCGGGCCGCACCTGGCGGATGCCCAGGTTGGTCAGGCGCACCAGCGGCGGCAGCGCGAAGACGATGGTCACCACCACGCCCGGCACGTTGCCGATGCCGAACAGCATCACCACCGGCACCAGGTACACGAAGGCCGGCGTGGTCTGCATGGCGTCCAGCACGGGGCGCATCAGGCGCTGCGCGCGGTCGCTGCTGGCCAGCAGGATGCCCAGGGGCAGGCCGATCAGCACGCAGAAGGCCAGCGACGTGAGCACCAGCGACAGCGTCACCATGGCCTCGGGCCAGATGCCCAGCATGGCCACGAGCAGCAGCGAGATCACCGTGCCGATGGCCAGTGCCCGGCCGGCGAACTGCCAGGCCAGCAGGCCGACGATGGCGATCATGCCCAGCGTGGGCACGCTGGTGAGCACGCTCTCCACCCACTGCAGCGTGCCGTCGATGGGCGCACGCACGCTCTGGAAGAAGGGGCGGAAGTGCTCTACCACCCAGCCCAGGCCCTGGTTGATCCAGTTCTCGACGGGCAGCGAGCCGTCGAACAGCTGGCTCAGGTGCAGGCCGCTCCCAGCCGAAGGATCGGCGCCGGTGGTGGCGTCCACGCCGCCGGGCGCCGCGTTCAGCCAGTCGGTGGCGCCGCCGGCGCTGTCGCTGGGCGCGGTGGATGCGGCCCACGGGTCGGTGGGGGCTGCAGCGTCCGGCGCTGCGCCGGCCGGAGCGTCCCACCCCGGCGAGGCGGGCGAGGCGGCTGCGGGTGCGTCACCGCCGGCCGCCCAGGGATTCGTGTCCGCTGGCGGCGGAAGGTCGGCCTGTGCCAGCAGCACGGGCGTTTGCGGTTCGGTCAGGGTGTGGGCGTTGGTGCTGGTGATGCTCATGCGGGGCTCCCGGTGCGTTGTTCGGACGGCGTGGCCGTGGCGGCGGCGTGGGCGGCAGCGGCAAAGCTGTCCGGTGGCGCGCCCGGCGGCACGGGCGGCGTGTCGCGGTCCAGGAAGCGCAGCAGCGTGGTCTTGCTGATGGCGCCGCGCAGTCGGCCGTCCCCATCCACCACGGGCAGCGCACAGGGCGCCTGCGCCACCTGGCCGAACAGGTCGGCCACGGGCGCGTCGGCGGCGATGGTCGTCACCTCGGGCATGAAGGCGTGCTGCAGGCCCATCGGCCCGGTGTGGCCGTGCAGCGCCGTGCGCAGCGAGTCGGCCGATACCGTGCCCAGGTAGCGCTGCGTGGGGCTCACCACGTAGGCGAAGTTGTCGTCATGGCCTTCGATGAGCTGCAGCGCCGCGCGGCAGCCGCGGTCGGTGTGCTCGCGCACCACGGTCAGCCGCTTGCGGGCGATGTCGCCGGCCTTGAACACGGCCGCCGCGTCCACGCCGCGCACGAAGTTGCGCACGTAGTCGTTGGCGGGGTTGCGCAGGATCTCGTCCGGTGTGCCCACCTGCACCACCTGGCCGTCCTTCATGATGGCGATGCGGTCGCCGATGCGCATGGCCTCGTCCAGGTCGTGCGAGATGAAGACGATGGTACGGCGCTGGATCTGCTGCAGGCGCAGCAGCTCGCTCTGCATCTCGGTGCGGATGATCGGGTCCAGGGCCGAGAAGGCCTCGTCCATCAGCAGGATGGACGGGTCGGAGGCCAGCGCCCGGGCCAGGCCCACGCGCTGCTGCATGCCGCCCGACAGCTCGTCGGGGTAGCTGGCGCCCCAGGCGCCCAGACCCACCTGTTCCAGCGCGCGGGCGGCCTGCTGCTGGCGCTCGGCGCGGTCCACACCGGCCAGCTCCAGGCCGAAGGCGGTGTTGTCCAGCACGGTCATGTGCGGCATCAGCGCGAACGACTGGAACACCATGCTGATGTCCTTGCGGCGCAGGGCGCGCAACTGGCGGTCGCTCAGCGCGTTGATGTCCTGGCCGTCCACCACGATGCGGCCGGCGGTGGGCTCGATCAGGCGGTTGAGCATGCGCACCAGCGTGGACTTGCCGGAGCCCGACAGGCCCATGACGACGAAGATCTCGCCGGCCTCGATGGTGAAGGTGGCGTCGAACACGCCGATCGAATTGCCGGTGCGCTCCAGGATGTCCTGCTTGCTCAGGCCCTGGCGGACCAGTTCGAGCGCGTCGTCGGGCGAGTCCCCGAAGACCTTGAAGACATGGTCGATGATGATTTGCTTGGCCACGGTGTGGGTCCTCCCTCGGTTGATACGGGTTGAACAGCAGCCGGGACGCGCCCGCAGGCGGCTCCGGCACGAAGGCCGCGGACACGGAAAACCCTGATGCGGCAGCCCGGCCCGGTGCGCCCTGGGGCGCAGCGCCAAAGGCTGCAGAGACGTGGAAGGGACACGCGGAGGTGTCGCCAGATCGGCCCGAATGGCACGCGTGAAGAGGTGCGCAAGGGCCTGTGCGGTACGGAAGAGGTCTGGGCAGAGGACTTCCGTTTGCCGCGGTGGCGGCTGCGCGTGGTGCGCGGGCCGCCGGGGCATCAGGGCCGATGTTCCGGCCGAGGTGTGTCAGGGGCAGCGGCGTCGCAAAAGAGCCGGCTTTCTGACGAGATTCGCTCCGAAAGGGGCGAATTACCTGCGTTGCAGGTTGTAAAACACCCCGAAAGTATAGGTATTGGGTGCTTTTGTGTCAAAAGCACTGGGTTTTTGGGGATGTGTTATGCGCGTGCGCAGGCCGGTCGCATCGGCCGGCAATGCCGGCTCGTGCTTGCTATTGAAAATATAGCTGAATGCGCAGGCTGTACAAGCGCCAAAGCCCCGAAAGACCTCAAGAAAGAGGCCCTGCGGGGCTTTGGCATCGGCGCCGGGCGCCGGGTCAGTGCTTGCTGCTGGAAGCGTTCAGCAATTTGTCAGTGTAGGCAACGGCCAGGGCGCTGAGCAGGAACACCGTGTGGATGATGGTTTGCCACATCAGGACCTTCACGTCGTAGTTGGCGGCGTTGATGAAGGTCTTGAGCAGGTGGATGGAGCTGATGCCGATGATCGACAGGCCCAGCTTCACCTTCAGCACCGAGGCGTTCACGTGGCCCAGCCATTCGGGCTGGTCGGGGTGGCGGTCCAGGCCCAGGCGGCTCACGAAGGTCTCGTAGCCCCCGACGATCACCATGATCAGCAGGTTGGAGATCATCACCACGTCGATCAGCGCCAGCACGACCAGCATGATCATCGTCTCGTTGAGCGTGGTGATCTGCACCTCGGGCTTGTAGCCGATGCTGGTGACCAGCGCCTGCAGGGCAGCCTGGTTGCCGAAGGCTGCCTCGATGAGGTGCCACAGCTCGACCAAGAAGTGCCACACGTACACGCCCTGTGCGGCGATCAGGCCCAGGTACAGCGGCAGTTGCAGCCAGCGGCTGGCGAAGATGAGGGAGGGCAGCGGGCGCAGGGGCGCGTTGGCCCGGTCGGTGCCGGTGGGCGTGGGGGTGGACATGTCCGTGCGTTCAGGAGTGGGAAAAAGGTCGCGCGATTCTAGTGCGGCGTCTGCGGCCGCCGGATGGGCCGTGGCGTTGCGCCGCAGGGGGTTCCGCAGGGCGGTCCAGGCGAAGGGCGACGGGCGATGGGCGGCGCAGCGGCCTCTGCGCCCCGGTGCCGACCACCCGGGCGGGAAAGGCCGCGCAAGCCCTGGCCGCAAGCCGATTGCCGGTAAAGTCTCCGTCAGTGGCCTGTAAGTACCGCCCCCGAAAGTACTTCCAAAAAATCCCCATCCGATAGGAGACAAACATGACTGCGACCGCCTCTGCGTCCACGTCCGCGATCGAATCCGTTCTCGTGGAAAACCGCGTCTTTCCGCCGCCCGAGGCCCTGTCACGCAATGCGCGCGTGTCCGGCATGGACGGGTACAACGCCCTGTGCGCCGAGGCCGAGCGCGACTTCGAAGGCTTCTGGTCCCGCCTGGCGCGCGAGAACGTGCAGTGGACCAAACCCTTCACGCAAACGCTCGATGAATCCAACGCCCCCTTCTTCCAGTGGTTCGCCGACGGCGAATTGAACGCCAGCGCCAACTGCCTGGACCGCCACATCGGCACGCCGGTCGAGCACAAGACGGCCATCGTCTTCGAGGCCGACGACGGCGCGGTGACGAAGGTCACCTACAAGGAACTGCTGGAGCGCGTGGGCCGCTTCGCCAACGCGCTCAAGGCCCAGGGCGTGAAGAAGGGCGACCGCGTCCTGATCTACATGCCCATGACCATCGAGGGCGTGGTGGCCATGCAGGCGTGCGCGCGCATCGGCGCCACGCACAGCGTGGTGTTCGGCGGCTTCAGCGCCAAGGCCGTGCAGGAACGCATCATCGACGCGGGCGCCGTGGCCGTCATCACTGCCAACTACCAGATGCGCGGCGGCAAGGAGCTGCCGCTCAAGGCCATCATCGACGAAGCGCTGGCCATGGGCGGCTGCGACACCCTCAAGAGCATCCTGGTATTCCTGCGCACCCCCACGGCCTGCAATATGGTCGCCGGCCGCGACAAGACCTTCGACGAGGCGCTGGCGGGCCAGAGCGCCCAGTGCGCCCCCGAACCGGTGGGCGCCGAACACCCGCTCTTCATCCTCTACACCAGCGGCTCCACCGGCAAGCCCAAGGGCGTGCAGCACGCCACGGGCGGCTACCTGCTGTGGGCCAAGCTCACGATGGACTGGACCTTCGACCTGAAGCCCGAAGACGTGTTCTGGTGCACCGCCGACATCGGCTGGATCACCGGCCACACCTACGTGGCCTACGGCCCTCTGGCCGCTGGCGCGACGCAGGTCGTGTTCGAGGGCGTGCCCACGTACCCGGACGCCGGCCGCTTCTGGCAGATGATCGAGCGCCACAAGGTATCGATCTTCTACACGGCGCCCACGGCTATCCGCTCGCTCATCAAGGCGGCCGAGGCCGACAAGGCGGTGCACCCGTCCAGCTCCGACCTGTCGAGCCTGCGCATCCTCGGCAGCGTGGGCGAACCCATCAATCCCGAAGCCTGGATGTGGTACTACCGGAACGTGGGCGGGGAGCGCTGCCCCATCGTGGACACCTTCTGGCAGACCGAAACCGGCGGCCACGTCATCACGCCGCTACCGGGCGCCACGCCGCTGGTGCCGGGCTCGTGCACGCTGCCGCTGCCGGGCATCACCGCCGCCATCGTGGACGAGGCCGGTAACGACATCGCCGACGGCACGGGCGGCATCCTGGTCATCAAGCGCCCCTGGCCCAGCATGATCCGCACCATCTGGAACGACCCGGAGCGCTTCAAGAAGAGCTACTTCCCCGAAGAGCTCAAGGGCTACTACCTTGCCGGCGACGGCGCCGTGCGCAGTGCCGACCGCAGCTACTTCCGCATCACCGGCCGCATCGACGACGTGCTGAACGTCTCTGGCCACCGCATGGGCACCATGGAGATCGAGTCCGCCCTGGTCGCCAAGACCGATCTGGTGGCCGAGGCCGCGGTGGTGGGCCGCCCCGACGACGTGACGGGCGAGGCCATCTGCGCCTTCGTGGTGCTCAAGCGCCCGCGCCCGTCCGGCGACGAGGCCAAGGCCATCGCCAAGGAATTGCGCGACTGGGTGGCCAAGGAGATCGGGCCGATTGCCAAGCCCAAGGACATCCGTTTCGGCGACAACCTGCCCAAGACGCGCAGCGGCAAGATCATGCGCCGGCTGCTGCGCTCCATTGCCAAGGGCGAGCAGATCACGCAGGACACCAGCACGCTGGAGAACCCGGCCATCCTGGACCAGCTGTCACAGGCCAACTGAGGCGCAGCGCTGCTCGCGAGAAACTAGAGCGCCGTTCATGGCGCGGCGCCACCCACGCCACCGCGGCCCGTCCGCGGTGGCTTTTTTTACGTGCGGGGCGCTGTAGGACGGCACCGGAATCGCCTTGCGGGGCTGCGGGGTGGATGGCGGGATGGGGTACAACCGGGCGACCGCCGGGGCCGCTGCGCCTGGCCAGCCCCCATAACTCTGCTACGGAGTGTCTCCCATGAATCTCAGAACCATCCTGCTGCTGCTCATCGTTCTCGCCATTGCCGCCCTGGCCGCCCTGAACTGGGGCACCCTCGCCACGCCGTCCTATATCTCGCTGGGCATCACGTCGTTCCAGGCGCCGCTCGGTCTGATCATGCTGGGCCTGACCCTCCTGCTGGGCGTGTTCTTCATCGCCTACGTGCTGTCGCTGCAGGGTTCCGTGCTGCTGGAAACCCGCCGCCATGCCAAGGAAATGGCGGCACAGCGCGACCTCGCCGACAAGGCCGAAGCATCGCGCTTCACCGAACTGCGCGCCTTCCTGCAGGGCCAGCATGTGGAGGGCCAGCAGGCCGTTCTGGCGCGGCTGGACACGCTGGAGGCCCATCTGGCCGCCCGCGCCCAGGAGTCCGACAACACCACCGCCGCCTACGTGGGCCAGCTGGAGGACCAGTTGCTTGGCCGTGCCGTCGCGCCTGCGCCACTGCGCCCCGAGCCCCCCCTGCGGGCCGACCCCGATCTGCGGATCTGACGCACGTCGGCCGCGTGCCGATACCCCAAAAAAAAGCCGCAGGGGCCTTGGCTCCTGCGGCTTTTCATATGGGCGCGCGGCAGAGCCGGGGGCCCTGCGCGGCAACGGCGTCACTTCACGGTCAGGATCCAGGCGGCCAGCTTCTTGGCCTCGGCCTCGTTGACCTGGGTGTTGGCGGGCATGGGTACGGGGCCCCAGACGCCGGAACCGCCCTTCATGATCTTGGCGGCCAGCTTGTCGGCGGCACCGCCCTGGCCGGCGTACTTGGCCGCCACATCCTTGAACGACGGGCCGACCAGCTTCTTGTCGACCCCGTGGCAGGTCATGCAGTTCTTGGACATCGCCAGTGCCTGGTCTGCCAGGGCAGGGGCGGCAACCGACAGTGTGACGGCGAGGGTGACCAGGGTACGCTTCATCGGGGGATCCTGTGGTGGTTGCAGTACATTTATCTCAATGAAATTGTAGTGGCGTGGGTTGACGGGCCTTTCCCGCAATCCCCGCTGCGCCGAGGAGGAACCATGTACGCACTGGGCCTGGGGCTGCTTCTGGCCTTGCTGAAGTTTCTTGAGGTGGGCCCCGTGGCCGGCTGGTCGTGGTGGTGGGTTCTCTCGCCCTTCGCGGTGGCCGCGGCGTGGTGGGCCTGGGCCGATGCGCAGGGCTACACCAAGCGCAAGGCGATCGAGAAGATGGAGCGCCGCAAGCGCGAGCGCATCGACCGCCAGAAGGCGTCCATGGGCATGAAGCCCCGCCGCCCGCGCTGATTCGCGGGTTCCCCGTTGCCGTGTTCAAGCCCGCGT
>JAEWPH010000261.1 GCA_023460715.1 Pseudomonadota bacterium
GCATGGCGGCGCTGCAGCCCGGGCGCGGCCAGCGTCTGCAACGCGACGGAGGCCGGCACGCCGCGCAGCTGGCCGTCCACCTCGGCAATGCGCTGCCAAGCGCGTGCGTGCCGCGGGTCGGCGTCCAGCCAGGCCTGCCACTGCTGGCGCGCGTGCCGTGCGGCGGCGGGCGCGGTGGGTGAGCCGTCTTCGGGCCGCAATTCCAGCAGCCAGTGCACGGCCTGGCGCGCAATGGCGGGAGAAATATCGTTGGGTGCCATGTCAGGTGTGGCCAAGAGGCGCGGTGGATGCGGTGGGCGCGGCGCAGGCCAGCAGGCACCGAGCAAGGGCCGTCCCGCAGCGAGGGTGCCGTCCCCCTTCCCGCAACGCGAAGCGATGCGAGAGAAGGGGGAAGCCCCGCAGCGGCTCAGGGGGTTGCCGCTGCATCGCCGAAGTAGCAGCGCTCGGCCGCGGCGGCCAGGTGGCGGCGCACGGTGGTGCGGGACAGCCCCAGCTGCGCCGCGATCTGCTCCTGCGTCAGCTCCTCCAGCCGCCACAGCAGAAAGGCCTTGCGCGCCACGGCGGGCAGGCCGTCCAGCAGGCGGTCGATGGCGACCAGGGTTTCCAGCACCATCAGGCGGGCGTCGGGCGGCGGAGCCACGGGCTCGGGCAGCAGGGCCAGCGCATCAAGGTAGGCCCGCTCGATCTGGCGGCGCCGCAGGTGGTTGGCCAGCAGTCGCTGGGCGATGGTCGTCAGGTAGGCGCGGGGCTCGGCCACCTCGTCCAGCCGCTGGCCGGTGGCGGTGAGCACGCGAACGAAGGTGTTCTGCGCCAGGTCCGCCGCGTCCCACGCGCAGCCCAGCTTGTGCCGCAGCCGGCCGACCAGCCAGCCGTGGTGCTGCAGGTACAGGGCCTGGGTGGCCTCGGCGTGGAGGGTGGGGGCGGGCGCAGGCATGGTGGTTTTGCAAATGCGAATTGGTCGCATTTTATGCCGCCATGCCGATCCCCGCGCCTGCGGCCCGGCGGGCCGGGCGCGTGGCGGCTCAGAAGTCGTAGCGGGCGCTGACGTTCACGCTGCGCGGCGCGCCCCAGGTGTAGAACAGGCCCTGTGCGCTGAAGTTGGTCACGCCGGCGAAGTACCGCTTATCGAACACGTTGTTGAGGTTGGCCGAGATGCTGAGCTGCCGGCTGACCTGGTAGCGCGCCATCAGGTCGAACAGCCAGTAGGCGTCCTGGCGCAGCGTGGCCGAGCCGCGGCTTGTGGCAATGGCGCTTTGCCAGCGCAGCGCGCCGCCCACCGTCAGACCCTGCAGGGCGCCGTCGCCGACGCGGTAGCTGCTGCCCAGCTTGAACTGGTGCCTGGGCGTGGTGGAAGCGCTGTCCAGGTTGCTGCTGTTCATCACATAGCTGCCTTGGGCCTGCCAGCCGCGGGCCAGCTCGCCGGACAGTTCCAGCTCGTAGCCGCGCCGCGTCGCGCCCTTGACGGCACGGTAGATGCTGTCGCCGTTGGCGTTCAGCCCCACCTCCTCGGCCGTGTTGTCGGTGCGCATCCAAAAGTGGGCGATGCTGGCGTTCAGGCGCTTGTCGAAGAACTCGCCCTTAGCGCCCAGTTCATAGGTCCGGCCTTCCTCGGGGGGCAGCGTGCGTTCGCCGGCGTCCTTCGCGCTCTGGGGCTGGTAGATGCTGGCGTAGCTGCCGTAGACCGAGACCTGGGGCGCCACGTCCACGATCAAGCCGGCATAGGGCGTGACCACGCCCCGCTCGCGCATGTCGTAGTTGTACCAACCGATGTCGGTCACGTCCTTCTGGTCGTAGTCGCTCACGCGGGCGCCGGCGATCAGCTTGACGGGGTCGGCGATGTTGAAGCGGCTGGCTGCGTAGAGGTAGCGGTTCTTGCGGCTGAACAGGTCGTTGGAATAGGCCATGCTGTTCCAGTCCGGCTCCGGCACGCCGGCGCCCCCGTCGGCATAGTCGATGCCGGCCGCGGTGAGGGTGGAGCTGGCGCCGCTGCCGCGCTGCAGCGTGGTGCGGGCCCGGGTGCTGCCGGCGCCGATCAGCAGGTCGTGCGTGCGCCCGAAGAGCTGGAACGGGCCCTGCACGTCCAGGCTGATGCTGTCGTTGCGGTCGTCGATGCCGGCGTAGCGGTTGTATTGGATCTGGCCCGGCAGCGCGTAGCGCAGGTAGCCGATGCGCATGTCCGGCGTGTCCACGCTGTCGCGCGCCACCTGCAGCTTGGCCCTCCAGCCGCCGGTGAAGCGGTGCTCCAGCCGGGCGAAGAGGCCCAGCGACTCCTGTTCGTAGCCCGCCCAGGAGGCACCCACGTTGAACGAGCGCGGCATGCGCGGCACGGCCACGCCATCGCCCGAGAACGCCTGGATGGGCGTGGTGCCGGTGGCGCCGCGCAGCGAACGTTCCTTGTAGGTGATGCCGGCCCCTACCATCGTGTCGGGCGTGATGTCGGCCTCCAGCGTGCCGTACAGCGTGGTGTTGCGGTGGTGCTGCCGGTCACGGAAGGCATCGGCATCCTTGTGCGCGGCCACCAGGCGGCCGCGCAGCGTGCCCGCTTCGTTCAGGGGTCCGCTGATGTCCGCGTCGGCCCGGTAGCTGCTCCAGCTGCCCACGCCGGCACTGGCATGGGCCTGGAAGTCGCGCGTGGGGCGCTTGCGGATCAGGTTCACCGTGCCGCCGTAGTTGCCGTCGCCGCTCATCAGGCCCGAGGAGCCCTTGAGCACCTCCACCCGGTCGATCTCGGCCATGTCGTCGAGCGCATACAGGATGTGGCTGTTCCAGCCCCAGCCACTGGCCAGCAGGCGGTTGCCGTCCACCTTGAGGTTCACGGTGGAGCCGCGCACGTTGAAGGTGGTCATGTCGCTCTGGCGCGAAACGGTCACGCCCGGCGTCTGGTCCAGCACGTCGCTCAGCGTCTGCAGCTGGAAGTCGTCCATGCGCTGGCGCGACATCACCGAGACGGACTGCGGCGTCTCGCGCAGCGTGAGCGGCAGGCCGGTGGCCGCGGCGCTCGGGCCGGCGGCGGTGTAGCTGCCGGTGCCCTCGGTCGTGCCGTCGTTGCGTTCGGCCTGGGCGGCCACGCGCACTTCCGACAGCGTCAGCGCAC
>JAEWPH010000262.1 GCA_023460715.1 Pseudomonadota bacterium
CGCTGGAGCCCACGCTGAACGCCGCCGGCCACCGCGCCGCGGTCCTGCGCGCGGGCGTGCAAGCCACGCCCGAGGCGGCGGCCTTGCTCGGCCGCTTCGCGCGGCTGTGTGCCGCCACGGCCTGACCCCTCACTCCGGCTGACCAGTCTCACCTGAAGGTGCCCGACCAGCACCTCGGCCCAGCCCTTGACTTGACAATACTTGTCTAGTCAATTATTGTTGCGGCCATGACTGACACAACAGCATCCAAGCGTGCCCAGCCCCGCTTCGTCCCGGAAGAAAGCGTCGGCTACCAGATGCGCCGCATCGTCACCTTGATCGGCCTGGAAGTCGAACGCCGCATGGAGCCACTGGGCCTGACCGATGCCCAGTGGAAGCCGCTGCTACGGCTGAGCCTGCAGGACGGCGCCACGGCCGCCAACTTGGCGCGCTTGTGCCACCTGGATGCCGGCGGCATGACGCGCCTGCTGGACCGGTTGGAAGCCAAGGGCCTGTGCCAGCGCGAGCGCTCGCAGGAAGACCGCCGCGTCGTCCACATCGCGCTTACCGAAGAAGGCCACGCTGCGGCCGCTCAGATCCCCGAGCAGCTGGAAAGCATCCATTCCGTGGCGCTCCAGGGCTTTTCGGCCGAGGAACGCGCGCAGCTGTCCGGCTTCATGGAACGCCTGTACGCCAATGTGCAGACCTTCGGCACGGGGGGCTGCATGGAGCCGGACACCCAGCCGTAAGGCGCGCTCCGCCCACCCCTTTGTCACCGAGAGCCCAACAACATGCAAAACCACACCCTCTCTCACCCTGAAACCCCGGCGCCCGCGCCGGCAGGGCGCTGGCGCGAAGGCGCCGCGCTGTACTTCGGCACGCTGGCCCTGGCGCTCATCGCCCTGCCCGGCCTCACCGGTTGCGCCGACATGTCCGGCATTGCGTCCAGGGCGCAGATGCGCGATGCCGCCTCGGTGGGCCTGGGCGCATCCGCACCGGCCGCGGCCGCACCGGGCACGCTGCAGGTCGATGGCGCCGTGTCCACCGACTGGTGGCGCGGCTTCGGCGATGCGCAGCTCGACGCGCTGGTGCAGCAGGCCTTGGCCACCAGCCCCAACCTGAAGGGCGCCGAGGCCCGCATCGCCCGCGCCACCGCGTTTGCCGAAACCGCACGCGCCGCCCAGGGCCCGCAGCTCAATGGCAGCCTGGACGCGAACCGCCAGCTCTACAGCCAGAACGGCGCCTACCCCGCCACCCAGGCCGGCCGCATCCTGAGTGTGGAGACGGCCCGGCTCACCGGCAGCTGGGAGATCGACTTCTTCGGCAAGAACCGGTCGGCCCTGGCAGCCGCCATCGGCGGAGCCAACGCCGCCCAGGCCGATGCCGAGGCCGCGCGCCTGCTGCTGGCCGCCAACGTGGCGCACCAGTACCTGCAACTGGCCCGCCAGCAGGCGCAGCTGCAGGTGGCCGAGCGCACGCTGGCCCAGCGCACCGAGACCCTGAAGCTGGTGCAAGGCCGCCTGGACGCCGGGCTGGACACGCAGTTGGAGCTGCGCCAGAGCGAGGGCGGCCTGCCCGAGGCGCGCCAGCAGATCGAGGCCCTGCGCGAGCAGATGGCGCTGACGCGCAACGCGCTGGGCGCGCTGGTGGGTGACCCAAATGCCGCACAAACGCTTGTTCCACCTGCGCTGACAGCTATCCAATCGGTAGCAATACCCGCCACGCTGCCGGCCGACCTGCTGGGCCGCCGGCCCGATGTGGCCGCCGCCCGCTGGCGCGTGGAGGCGGCCACGCAGGACGTGGCCGTGGCCCGGGCGCAGTTCTATCCCAACGTGAGCCTGACCGCCTTCGTCGGCCTGTCCAGCCTCGGCATCGACCACTTCCTCGAAGCGGGCAGCAAGGAGTGGGGCCTGGGCCCGGCCGTGCGCCTGCCGATCTTCGACTCGGGCCGGCTGCGCGCCAACCTGCGCGGCAAGTCCGCCGACCTGGACGCCGCCATCGAGAGCTACAACAGCGCGCTGATCGACGCCGTGCACGACGCGGCCGACCAGTTGGCCTCCACGGCGTCCATCGACCGCCAGCGGGCGGAGCAGGCCCAGGCACAGGAAGCCGCCGAAGGCGCCTACGCCATCGCCCGCCAGCGCTACGAAGCCGGGCTGGGCAACTACCTGAACGTGCTGACGGCCGAGACCAATGTGCTGGCCCAGCGCCGCCAGGCCGTGGACCTGGACGCCCGTCGGCTCGACAACCAGGTGGCGCTGATGCGCGCGCTGGGCGGCGGCTACCAAGCCGCCCCGGTGGCCACCGCCGCTGCAGCAGCCATCACGGCCACAGCCCACTGAGCGCCGGCTCCACGCCGCATCCACCGCTCGCCAGAACAAGACAGACAGAACCGTCCTCCCGCAGGAGCCCCTGACCATGACCGCATCGCAAAACACCGCATCCGCCGCCCCCGCTGCCGGCAATCCGCAACGCCGCAAGGCCCTCACCGCCCTGGCCGCCGCCGTCGTGCTGGCCGGCGGCGCCTGGGGCCTGTATGAATGGCTGGTAGCCAGCCACTACGAGAACACCGACAACGCCTACGTGCAGGGCAACGTCATCCAGATCACGCCGCAGACGGGCGGCACGGTGATGTCCATCCTGGCCGACGACACCGACTTCGTGAAGGCCGGCGCGCCGCTGGTGCAGCTGGACCCGGCCGACGCCCGCGTCGCCCTGGAGCAGGCCGAGGCCAACCTGGCCCAGGCCGTGCGCCAGGCGCGCACGCTGTACGCCAACAACGGCTCGCTGGCCGCGCAGGTCAGCCTGCGGCAGGCGGACGTGGCCAAGGCCCAGTCCGATGTGGCCCGCGCACAGGACGACCTGCGCCGCCGCCAGGCGCTGACCGGCAATGGCGCAGTCAGCAAGGAAGAGCTCAACCACGCGCAGAGCCAGCTCGAATCCGCCCGTACCGCGCTGGCCGCGGCGCAGGCCGGCGTGGTGTCGGCCCGTGAGCAGCTGGTCAGCAACCAGTCGCTGACACAGGGCGTGGCCGTGGACCAGCACCCCAACGTTCTGGCCGCCGCCGCCAAGGTGCGCGAGGCCTTCCTGGCCGACCGCCGCACCGCCCTGCCCGCGCCCGTGGACGGCTACGTCGCCAAGCGCACCGTGCAGCTCGGCCAGCGCGTGGCCGCCGGCACGCCCCTGATGACCGTGGTGCCGCTCAACCAGGTGTGGGTCGATGCCAACTTCAAGGAGAACCAGCTGCGCAACCTGCGCCTGGGCCAACCCGCCACGCTGACGGCCGACCTGTACGGCAAGAAGGTCGAATACCAGGGCACCATCGCCGGCATGGGCGTGGGCACGGGCTCGGCCTTTGCGCTGCTGCCCGCGCAGAACGCCACCGGCAACTGGATCAAGGTGGTGCAGCGCGTGCCGGTGCGCATCGCGCTGGATGCCGCCCAGCTCCAGGCCAACCCGCTGCGCGTGGGCCTGTCGATGGACGTGACGGTGAACACCAGCGACCGTGCCGGCGCCCTGCTGGCGGATGCGCCGCGCACCCAGGCCGTCGCGCAGACGGCCGTGTACGAGGCGCTGGACCAGGGCGCAGGCGCCGAGGTGGCGCGCATCATCGCCGCCAACGCCGGGCCGGGCTACAAGCCCAGCGTGGCTGCCACCCCAACCGCGGCCCCGGCCGCCGTGGCCGCGCCCCTGGCCAAGGCC
>JAEWPH010000263.1 GCA_023460715.1 Pseudomonadota bacterium
GGCCTGGTTGAAGCCGCGCTCGCGCAGCCGTTCGCGCGACAGCGGCACGGGCACCAGCAGGTCGGCCGCGGCCAGGGCGGGCTCCACGCCGGGCGCCTGCCGCAGCAGCCCAGCCAGGGTGCCCGCCCAGCCGGGATCGGCCTGGAACTTGAAGCCGGCCAGCACCTGGGCCCAGGGGTAGCCGTAGTCCACGGCCGCCAGGCAGGCATCGATGGGGGGCGGATGCCGCACGCAGGCCCCGCATTGCGCCAACCCCGCGGGTACCGGCAGCGCGCAGGTGGCGCAGCGCGGGCAGGGGGCGGCGAAACGCGCCACGCAGTCGTCGCACACGCGGCGCGCCGGCCAGGCGTGGCACACCGCGCATTGGCTGGGGAGGCTGGCGAGCCACCCCCGCCACGGGCGCCATATCCCTGCACGAGCGTTGTGAAGCATCGGGTCAATATACTCGCGGCCACTTTCGCTTGCCATGGCAGAACAGCTTCCTCCCACCATCGACCCGGTCGCCGCAGCGCGCTGGCATGCCGGCGCGCCGGCCACTTCGCCGTGGCTGCACGAAGAGGTGGCGCGGCGCATGGACGACCGCCTCCAGTGGATCCGCCAGGCACCCACCGCCTGGTGCGACTGGGACCCCTTGCGCGGCGGCATCGAAGGCCACAACCTGGTGGCGCGCCGCTATCCGGAGGCGGCCTGCCTGATCGCCGAGACCTCGTCCGACGCCGGGCGTGCCCAGGCGCAGGCCCGGTTCGCCATGCCGTGGTGGAACCCTACGCGCTGGGCCGGCAAGGCGCCGCGCTTCGGCCTGCCGCAGGACGGCGGCGTGCAGCTGCTGTGGTCCAACATGGCGCTGCACGTGGCTGCCAACCCACAGGCACTGATCGCGCAGTGGCACCGGGCGCTGGCGGTGGACGGCTATCTGATGTTCTCGTGCCTGGGGCCGGACACCGTGCGGGAGCTGCACGGTCTGTATGCCGCGCTGGGCTGGCCCCCGGCCGGGCACGCCATGACCGACATGCACGACTGGGGCGACATGCTGGTGCATGCTGGCTTTGCCGAACCGGTGATGGACATGGAGCGCATCACGCTCACCTTCGCGACCCCGCAGCGCCTGCTGCAGGAACTGCGCGAGCTGGGCTGCAACCTGCATCCGCAGCGGTTTCCAGCGCTGCGCGGGCGGCGCTGGCGCGACCGGCTGGAACAGGCCCTGGGCGACCAGCTGGCGGACCCGTCGCAGGGCGGGCAACTGGCGCTCACCTTCGAGATCGTCTACGGCCACGCCTTCAAGCCGGCGCCGCGCGTAAAGGTCAGCTCCAGCAGCGCCGTCTCGCTGCAGGACATGCGGGCCATGTTGCAGGGCGGGCGTCCGGGTGGTGCCTGAAAGCTGGCGGGGTGGCCGGCCATGGCAGACCGGATGGGGCGCTGCGTGGTCTGAGCTGAAAGCGGGCCTTTCGGCAGGCATCACCGCTGCAAGCGTGGCGCATTGGCGACGCTGTCAATGACAAAAATCAAGGCTGGCTACAATGGGCGGTGACCGCAGGCCGGTGCCTCCCCTCCGCCCCGCCTGCGCGCCATCGATCCGTTCCACCGTTCCGTGCGCCTGTACCGGCCTGCCTGCACCCGTCGGCAGGCTTTTTTCCGTGCGCTCTCCGGAGCGCTACGCTGGCAGATTGCAGGGCTTGTGCGTATTGCAATAGTGCCCGAGGCCCGGCATGCTGCTTTCGCTGAAGAGAGTTCATGGCAGGGACTGTGCGTCCTGCGATGGATGGCGGAGACAACGGGCTGCACCGCAAGGTGCGGTCCGGTTTCGATGGAAGCCGGGTTCATGTGGAGCCCAGGGCGGTCCGGGGCGTGTGCGGCGTGTGCTGCCGCCATCCTCCGGTCTGGCAATTGGAGTTCGCATGGCCTTGCGCGCAGCCTGACCCCACGCAGCTGCGCCAGGGATGGGTCAAATTGAGGCATAAGTTAAGTGAGAACTATGAAGAGCATTTCCAACAAGCTGGCTTCTCTGCTGCTGGTGGCTGGTGCATGGTGGGGCACCGCGGCCCATGCGGCGCGGGACCTTCCCGGCGGCCCCGCGGTCAACCAGCTGAACCTGGCCCCGCCCGTCACGCGCATTGCCGAGGAACAGCACTTCCTGCACTGGATGATGCTCATCATCTGCACGGTGATCTTCGTCGCCGTGTTCTCGGTGATGTTCTATTCCATCTGGAAGCACCGCAAATCCCAGGGCGCCAAGCCGGCCAACTTCCATGAGTCCGTCACCGTCGAGGTGATCTGGACCATCGTCCCCTTCATCATCGTGATCCTGATGGCCCTGCCCGCCACCAAGGTGCTGGTGGCGCAGAAGGACACCACGAATGCCGACCTCACCGTGAAGGTCACCGGCTACCAGTGGAAGTGGGGCTACGACTACATTACTGGCGAGGGTGAAGGCCTGGCCTACATCTCCACGCTAGATAGCAGCCACCGCCAGATGTCCGACAGCGGCAAGGTGGCCGACGCGCCGCCCGACTACCTGCTCAAGGTGGACAACCCACTCGTCGTGCCCGTGGGCAAGAAGGTGCGCGTGATCACCACCGCCAACGATGTGATCCACTCCTTCATGGTTCCGGCCTTCGGCATCAAGCAGGACGCGATCCCCGGATTCGTGCGCGACACCTGGTTTCGCGCCGACAAGGTGGGCGACTACTACGGCCAGTGCGCCGAGCTGTGCGGCAAGGAGCACGCCTACATGCCCATCCACGTGAAGGTCGTCTCCGCTGCCGACTACACCCAGTGGGTCGAGGCCGAGAAGAAGAAGGCCGCCGCCAAGCAGGACGACCCCAACAAGGTCTGGACGCTGGAGGCCCTGCTGCCGCGGGGCGAGAAGGTCTATGCCGCCAATTGCGCGGCCTGCCACCAGGCCAACGGAAAGGGCGCAGGCCCGATCAAGCCGCTGGACGGCTCGGCCATCGTCAAGGACGAAGACCATGCCAAGCAGCTCCAGATCCTGCTCAAGGGCGCCGCGGGCGGTGCCATGCCATCGTGGGCGCAGCTGAGCGACACCGACCTGGCCGCCGTGGCCACCTACACCAAGAACGCCTGGTCCAACAAGACCGGCCAGCTGGTGCAGCCTTCGGAAGTCGTGGCCCAGCGCGGCAAGTGAACCGGCGGTAGCCGTCCCAATGCATTGAGGAATCCAAGATGAGCGCAGTTCTCGACAACCACGGACATGCCGCCGGCCACCACGACGACCATGCCCACCACCACGGCCCCACGGGCTGGCGGCGCTGGGTGTTCGCCACCAACCACAAGGACATCGGCACGCTGTACCTGCTGTTCTCGTTCACCATGCTGATGATCGGCGGCGTGCTGGCGCTGCTGATCCGCGCCGAGCTGTTCCAGCCGGGCCTGCAACTGGTGAACCCCGAGCTGTTCAACCAGCTGACCACCATGCACGGCCTGATCATGGTATTCGGCGCGATCATGCCGGCCTTCGTGGGCTTCGCGAACTGGATGATCCCGCTGCAGATCGGCGCGTCCGACATGGCCTTCGCGCGCATGAACAACTTCAGCTTCTGGCTGATGATTCCGGCGGCCATCATGCTGGTGTCGTCGTTCTTCATGCCGGGCGGCGCGCCCGCCGCGGGCTGGACGCTGTACGCGCCGCTCACGCTGCAGATGGGCCCGTCCATGGACGCCGGCATCTTCGCCATGCACATCCTGGGCGCCAGCTCCATCATGGGCTCGATCAACATCATCGTGACCATCCTGAACATGCGCGCGCCCGGCATGACGCTGATGAAGATGCCCATGTTCGTGTGGACCTGGCTCATCACCGCCTACCTGCTGATCGCCGTGATGCCCGTGCTGGCCGGCGCCATCACCATGACGCTGACCGACCGCCACTTCGGCACCAGCTTCTTCAACCCCGCCGGCGGCGGCGACCCGGTGATGTACCAACACATCTTCTGGTTCTTCGGCCACCCCGAGGTCTACATCATGATCCTGCCGGCGTTCGGCATCATCAGCCAGATCGTGCCGGCCTTCAGCCGCAAGAAGCTCTTCGGCTACGCCTCCATGGTGTATGCCACCTCGTCCATCGCCATCCTGTCGTTCATCGTGTGGGCGCACCACATGTTCACCACGGGCATGCCGGTCACGGGCCAGCTGTTCTTCATGTACGCCACCATGCTGATCTCGGTGCCCACGGCGGTGAAGATCTTCAACTGGATCGCCACCATGTGGCGCGGCTCCATGACCTTCGAGACGCCCATGCTGTTCGCCGTGGGTTTCATCTTCGTGTTCACCATGGGCGGCTTCACGGGGCTGATCCTGTCGATGGCGCCCATCGACATCCAGCTGCAGGACACCTACTACGTGGTGGCCCATTTCCACTACGTGCTGGTGGCCGGCTCGCTGTTCTCGATGTTCGCGGCCTACTACTACTGGGCACCCAAGTGGACGGGCGTGATGTATTCCGAGCGCCGTGGCCAGATCCACTTCTGGGGCTCGCTGATCTTCTTCAACGTCACGTTCTTCCCGATGCACTTCCTGGGCCTGGCCGGCATGCCGCGCCGCTATGCCGACTACCCCATGCAGTTCGCCGACTTCAACATGCTGGCGTCGATCGGTGCGTTCGGCTTCGGTCTGATGCAGGTGTATTTCTTCCTCTGCGTCGTCGTGCCCGCGATGCGCGGTAAGGGCGAGAAGGCGCCGCAGCGTCCGTGGGAAGCTGCCGAGGGGCTGGAGTGGGAAGTGCCGTCGCCGGCGCCCTTCCACACGTATGAAGTGCCGCCCAAGCTCGACTCTTCCGCCACGCGCGTGATCGGCTGAACCGGAGCACCGCATGGCGACCCCCGAGCAGAAGAAGGCCAACCTGCGCATGGCGCTGATCCTCGCCTCCATCGCTGCAGCGTTTTTCATCGGTTTCCTGTTCCGCATGACCCGGTGAAGCCATGAGCGCCGTGCTGCACCGTCCCGCCCCTCTGTCCCTCCCCGGGCAGGGCGCTGCTGTGCCGGGAGGGCCGACGGCATGAGCTTGCGCCGCGAGAACTTCCGCATGGTGGGCAAGCTGGCCGTGATCTCGGTCGGGATGTTCGCCTTCGGCTACGTGCTGATCCCGATCTACAAGCACATCTGCGAGATGACGGGCATCAACATCCTGTCGCTCTCCGAACGCCAGGTGCCGGGCAACGGCGTGGCCGGCAAGGACGTCAAGGTGCCGGCCAACACGCAGGTGGACACCAGCCGCACCATCACCGTGGAGTTCGATGCCAACGCACGCGGGCCGTGGGACTTCAAGCCGGCCCAGCGCTCCATCAAGGTGCATCCGGGCGAGCTGACCACGGTGATGTACGAGTTCCAGAACATCCAGAACCGCCGCATGGCCGCGCAGGCCATTCCCAGCTACGCGCCCCGCCAGGCGGCCGCGCACTTCAACAAGCTGGAGTGCTTCTGCTTCAACCAGTACACGCTGGAGCCGGGCGAGAAGCGCGAATGGCCCGTGGCCTTCGTCATCGATCCCAAGCTGTCCAAGGACGTGACGACGATCACGCTGTCCTATACCTTCTTCGAGGTGGGTGGCAAGACGCCCCCGGCGCCGGAGTCCACCGCCGCGCTGCCAGCGGCCGCCACGGCGGAGGCCGGCTCGTGAACGGGCCCGCCGGATCGTCGCAGCGCCCGCCTGCGCCGCAGCGCAAGGGCTCGCTGCTGCGCACCATCCGCGCGGTGGCGTGGTCCTTCATCGGGCTGCGCAAGGGGTCGGAGTACCGGCAGGACCTGGAGAAGATCAATCCCATCCACGTCGTCATCGTCGGCCTGCTGGCCGCGTTCCTGTTCGTGGCGGCGCTGATCGCGCTGGTGCGATGGATCGCATGACGCGCGCCGCCCCCCCACCGATCGCACACAACAACCATTAGAGATTAGAGACTGAGGAGCAGAAAGCCATGAGCGCACCCACCCCTGGCACCACGCCTTACTACTACGTACCGGCCGAATCCCGCCACCCCGTGATGGCGGCGGCGGGGCTGTTCTTCGTGATCCTGGGCGCAGGCCAGTGGATCAACGGCCATGACTGGGGCAAGTATTCGCTGATCTTCGGCCTGGCCTGGTGGCTGTTCGTGCTGTACCAATGGTTCCGCGATGCCGCGCGCGAGAGTGAGGGCGGCCTGTACGGGCACAAGATCGACCTCTCGTACCGCTGGAGCATGAGCTGGTTCATCTTCTCCGAGGTGATGTTCTTCGGCGCGTTCTTCACCGCGTTGTGGTGGGCCCGCTCGCACTCGGTGCCGGCGCTGGGCAGCCTGGACAACGCGCTGCTGTGGCCCGACTTCAAGGCCGTGTGGCCCAGCGTGGCCGCCGGCATGACCGCGGCGCCGGCCGGCACCGTCGAGCCCTTCCAGACCGTCGGTCCCTTCTGGCTGCCCACCATCAACACCGCGCTGCTGCTCACCTCGGGCGTGACGCTCACCATCGCCCACCATGCGCTGCGCGAGAACCACCGCGGCAAGACCATCGCCTTCATGTGGGCGACGGTGCTGCTGGGCTTCGTCTTCCTGTGCGTGCAGGGCTACGAGTACTACCACCTCTACACCGACCTGAACCTCAAGCTCAACTCGGGGGTGTTCGGCTCCACCTTCTTCATGCTCACCGGCTTCCACGGCTTCCACGTGTTCCTGGGCATGCTGATGCTGCTGGTGATCACGCTGCGCCTGCACAAGGGGCACTTCACGGCCGAGAAGCACTTCGGCTTCGAGGGGGCCGCCTGGTACTGGCACTTCGTGGACGTGGTCTGGCTGGGCCTGTACGTGCTGGTCTACTGGATGTGACACGCAGCGCTGCCCGCGCTCTTTGCAAAGGCGCCGCAGGGCGCTTTTGCTTTTTCATGGGCACACAGATGCGCGCCTCAAAAACAATAGCTGCCTGCGCAATATCCAGGCCGAATTCAAGGCTCCAGAGCATCGAAGTGACTAGCCATCAAGCGCATGCAGCTATGAATTTTGATAGCAGCCAAGATGTGCCCGCCGCTGCGGGCCGCCGGCTCAGCGGGTGGCGGGCAGGCCGGTCGGCTGGATGTAGCCCAGCTTGTAGGCGGCCAGCAGGCACAGGAAGAGCACAATCGACAACCCGACGCGCACGGCCAGGGCGCGCGCCATGTGGCCGCTGCGGGCCTTGTCGTTGCGGCCGGTGCGCATCATGAAGAAGAGCGCCGACCCCAGGCTGGCCAGGATCGCCAGAAAAGCCAGTGCCACTGCGTATTTCATGGAACCCATTATCCGGTGAACCCCGCCGCCTCGTCCTTCCGCTTCTGGCTCATCACCCTGGCCGCATTGGCCACGATGGCCGTCACGGCCTCGCTCGGGCGCTGGCAGCTCTCGCGTGCCGCGCAGAAAGAGGCGCTGCAGGCCGCCATCGACGCGCGCCAGGCGCTGCCGCCGGTGGAGGTCGCACAGCTGCGGTCGGCCGCCGCAACCCCTGCGCGCAACCCGGGCGCGGCCGCGCCCGAAGTGCAGGC
>JAEWPH010000264.1 GCA_023460715.1 Pseudomonadota bacterium
CCGCCACCCCCGTGGCGCACGCGGCCGGCCTTTCTCCTTTTTTCTTTGCTGCGCGCGGCAGCGGGGCTGCGCTGGCGCCGGCCTATGATGGCAGCGCCATGCCATTCCCCAGCACCTTCTTTCTTCAGGTGGTGTCCGCACGCAGCGGACGCGACGCGTCTGCCGCCTGCCTGACCACGGGGGCCGTGCGTTGAGCGCGCAGTCACCCGAGTTGCCGGACGATCTCGGCGCCCTGCAGGCCACGCTGCGCGCGCTGGAGATCGAGTTGCACCATCCGGGCGCAGCCTGTACCGCGCAGCGGCTGGAGCAGTTGCTGCACCCTGAATTCCACGAGGTGGGCCGGTCCGGCCTGCCGTATGACCGCGCCACGGTGCTGCGCTACCTGGCGCATCGGCCCGCGGTGCCCCCGGTGCAGTCGCACGGCTTTGCGGTCAGCCGCCTGGGGCCGGACGTGGCGCTGCTCACCTACCGCAGCACAGAACACCGCGAGGGCCTTGGCGCGCCGCCCGTGCACACCTGGCGCTCGTCGCTGTGGGTGCGCTCGGCGGCAGGCTGGCAGCTGCGCTACCACCAGGGCACCCCGGCGGCGGCCGGTCACTGACCCCGGGCCACGGCCCGGCAACCGGTGGCCGGCTGACCTGCGGCAACCGGCACCGGGCCGATCCCGGACTATGCTTGCGGCTGTCCGCGCGCCGTGCCCTCTGCGGCCGCACCGTTCTCGCCCTCTTTGTCCTTTCGCCAGGAAGCCACACGCCATGCTGATGGGCCTTGCCGCCAATCGTTTGCACCACCGCTCGCAAGATTCCGCCCTGTTCGCGCTGCTGCGCGCCTGTGAGCCCGGCATCCGCGAGCTGCAGCTCGGCCTGCACGCCGTGGGGCGCACGCACGATGCCATCGTCGCCGCGGGCATGCTGCGGGGCTACCGTTCGCTGGTGCGCTACCCGTATGGCCGCGAAGGCGGTCTGATGAAGCTGGTGGCCGAGGTGGTCGGCATGCCGCACGAGGAAGGGCGCACGCTGGACGGCGCCATCTACCTCACCGACCCGGTGGATCCGTCCTCCATCTTCCCCGAGGCGCTGGCGCTCAAGCGCCAGTGCGTGATCCACGGCAAGCCCTTCCTTTCCACCGTGGCCAGCGCGCGCGATTGGATCGAGATGGAGCGCATCCATGCCGGCCTGCCTGCGGACCGCCAGGCCGACGACCTGCACGACCACGCCGAGCAGACGCTGGCCCTGATCGCGCACGACGCGCTCAAGGAGGCCATGGTGGCCTTTGCCGACCGCCACTTCGACGTGCTCAGCCGCTTCCGCCGCCGCGTGGCCACTGGCACCACGGGCCAGCGTCTCAACGAGCTGGCCTGGAGCAAGGGCTGGCCCGCCGGCACGCCCTGGGTGGACCGCTACCAGAGCGGCCCGCTGGGCGGCGACGCGCAGATCGCCGACCTGGTGCTGGCGCGCCGCTGCCAGCGTGCCATCTTCTTCGAGGACCCCCACGTCGCTCGCCAGCACGAGGCCGACATCCAGCTGCTGGAGCGGGCCGTCACCACCCGCTCGCACGACGCCGTCTGCACCACCTCCCCGCGCGTGGCCGAACGCTGGTGCGAGGCCGCGCGCCTGCGCCAGGCGCGCTGATACGGCCCTGTTTTTCGATTGGAGTGCTTCATGATCGACCACATCGGCATCGCCGCTTCCGACTTCCAGCGCAGCCGCGCCTTCTATGCGCAGGCGCTGGCGCCCCTGGGCTGTACGCTGCTCATGGAGGTGACGGCCGAGCAGAGCGGCGCCCATGCGCACGCAGGTTTCGGCGTGGCCCCCAAGCCCGACTTCTGGATCAGCGACGGCCCGGCCATGCAGACGCGGGTGCATGTGGCCTTCCGTGCACCATCCCGTGCGCAGGTCGATGCCTTCCATGCCGCCGCGCTGGCGGCCGGCGGGCGTGACAACGGCGCGCCCGGCCTGCGTCCGCATTACCACCCGCACTACTACGGCGCCTTCGTGCTCGACCCGGACGGCCACAACATCGAAGCCGTGTGCCACGACCCCGCATGACGGTTGCTCCGGAAGGTTCGCAACGGCCCCGGGCGTGGGCCTGGCTGGCGCGCGCCGCGGCCGTGGCGGTTGCCTGGACGGCCCTGGTCCCGGCGGCGCAGGCCCTGCCGTCGTATGACGAGGTGCGCCGCGATTTCCGCCCGTCCGACACACAGGTCCTCTCGCGCGAGGGCGAGGTGGTGCAGCGCCTGCGCACCGACGCCACCGTGCGGCGCGGGCAGTGGGTGCCGCTGGCCGACGTGTCGCCCGCGCTGCGCACGGCGCTGGTGTTGAGCGAGGACAAGCGCTTCTACGAGCACAGCGGCGTGGACTGGCGGGCCGCCTCCGCCGCCGCCTGGGGCAACCTGTGGAATCAGCGTACGCGCGGCGCCAGCACGCTCACCATGCAGCTGGCCGGCCTGCTCGACGGCGACTGGCGGCAGGGCCCCGGCGGGCGCAGCGTGACGCAGAAGATCGGCCAGACGGTGGCGGCGCAGGTGCTGGACCGGCGCTGGCGCAAGGACCAGATCCTGGAGGCCTACCTCAACCTGGTGCCCTTCCGCGGCGAGATCGTCGGCATCGACGCGCTGTCGCGCACGCTGTTCGGCAAGGCCGCGCATGGCCTCGATGCG
>JAEWPH010000265.1 GCA_023460715.1 Pseudomonadota bacterium
TCTTTCCGCTTTTCCCCGCTGACGGGCGCGTGCGGCTACGCGCCCGCGGCGCGCAGACCGTCCAGGTCGCAGATCTCGATGGCTCCCCGGTGCACGCGCACCAGTTCGCGCGCCTGCAGGTCCCGCAGGATCTGGTTGGCTGTCTGGCGGGAGATGGACAGCATCAGCGACAAATCCTCCTGCGACAGCGCGATGCTGCGGCGCGATGCCGGTGCGCTGCCGCTCCACTGCCCATAGCCCTCGGCCATCATCACCAGGCGCCGTGCCAGGCGCTGGGGTGCGGGCGTCAGGGCCAGCTCCTCGATGGCGATGAAGGCGGTGCGCAGCTTGTCGGTCAGCAGCAGGGCCAGCGCATGCCAGTGCGCCGGGTGGCGGTCGAGCCAGGCCAGCAGCGGTTCCTGCGGCACATGCACCAGCGTGCACGCTGCCGCGGCACGCGCGTCGTGGGTGCGCACGGCCCGGTCGAACAGCGCGATCTCGCCGAACCAGGCCGGTGGCTCCAGCCGTGTCAGCAGCGCCGCGCGGCCCTGGTCGCTGTGGCCGCCTGCGCCGGAGATGTCGACGGCCCCCCGCACCACGGCATACAGCCCACAGGCCGGATCGCCGCGCAGGAACAGCGCTTCGCCCGCTTGCAGCGTGCGCAGCTGCGCCATGCCCAGGAGCGCCTGGGCCAGCTCGGCGGGCAGGCCGGTAAACCAGCGGCCGCGGGCCAGCGTGGGCAGGTGATCGGAGACGGTGCTCATCGGGTGGGAGGCGGGAGGGGTTGTGTCGGCTGCCTGACAGACATCAAGGCCTGCCACGGCCGATTATTCGGCCACCCAGCCGCCCCGGGACAGAGGGCGATCCCGGGGCAGGCCCGGGCACAACGACGACACGACACAGGAGACCGGCATGCGCAAGAACCTCATCGACCACCTGTCGCAGTACGCGGACTACCACCGCGACCCGCGCAACATCCGCACCCATTTCGTGGGCGTGCCCATGATCATGCTGGCCGTGACCGTGCTGCTGTCGCGGCCGGCGTGGACGGTGGGCGGCCTGCCGCTGTCGCTGGCGCTGCTGGCGGCCCTGGCGAGCTGCCTGTTCTACTTCCGCCTGGACACCCGCTACGGCGCCACCATGGCCCTGGTGCTGGCGGCGATGCTGGCCGTGGGCCAGTGGCTGGCCGGCCAGGCGACCGCGCTGTGGCTGGGCGCAGGCATGGGCTTGTTCGTGATCGGCTGGGTGATCCAGTTCGTCGGGCATCACTACGAGGGGCGCAAGCCGGCCTTCGTGGACGATCTGGTGGGCCTGCTCATCGGGCCCCTGTTCGTGGCGGCCGAACTGGGCTTTGCGCTGGGCCTGCGCGAGGAAGTGCGGCAGCAGATCGAAGCGCGTTCGGGGCCGGTGCGGCTGCGTCCGCAGCCCGCCGTCGCCGGCGTTTGAAGCCTTTCAGGCTGCTGGCGCAGATACAGCAAGCGCAAGTTGCTATCAATTAAGTAGCGGTGCGACTTTGCGGTGCTGGCGCATGGCGGCTGCGGCCGGCGTCGGCACAGGCGCCTGCCGCCGTTGGGGCGAGGGCGGCGCCGGGGGGGCGGGTGCGAACGCCTAAAATCCCGGAGGAATCCCGGCCCGGTGCCGGGAGCGATTTCGCTTTCCCATCCACCTTTCTTTTCGAGAACGCATGTCCCTCAACAACGTCACCCCTGGCAAGAAGCTTCCCGACGCCTTCAACGTGGTCATCGAGATTCCCGCCGAATCCGATCCGGTCAAGTTCGAGGTCGACAAGGAAACCGGCGCCGTCTTCGTCGACCGCTTCCTGAGCACGGCCATGTACTACCCCTGCAACTACGGCTACGTGCCCCAGACGCTGTCGGGCGACGGCGACCCGGTGGACGTGCTGGTGCTGTCCCCTTACCGCCTGCCGCCGGGCGTGGTGGTGCCCTGCCGCGCGCTGGGCATCCTGAAGATGGAAGACGAAGCCGGTGTGGACGGCAAGGTGCTGGCCGTGCCCACCACCAAGATCCTGAAGTCGTACGCCCACATCCAGTCGCTGGACGATGTGGAGCCCGGCAAGCTCAAGGCCATCAGCCACTTCTTCGAGCACTACAAGGATCTGGAAGAAGGCAAGTGGGTCAAGGTGCTGGGCTGGGAAGGCATCGAGGCCGCCCACAAGGAAATCCTGGACGGCGTGGCCAACTACGAGAAGGCGCAACAGGCCTGATCGCCTGCCTGCGCGCGCTCCCGTGACAGCCTGCAGGTTCGCCTGCAGGCTTTTTTTCTTGGCGGGCCGGAAGTGCGCGGCACCCAAGGCCCGCCACAGCCTGCGGGAATGTGTAAATTGTCAGCGAACGTAACGGCGGGCTGCTATGCTGGCCTGTTGCCGCCTGACGGGCCACCGTGGGCGGGGTTCCCATCGAAGCTAGAAGGATAGCCATGTCGTTTTCATCCACCCCCCGCACCTCCGGCAGCACCGCAGGCGCGGGCCAGTCTCCTGGCGAATACCTCACCTTCCGCCTGGGCCAGGAAGAGTACGGCATCGACATCCTGCGCGTGCAGGAGATCCGTTCGTACGAGCAGCCCACGCGCATGGCTCACGCGCCGGAATTCATCAAGGGCGTGATCGACCTGCGCGGCGTGATCGTGCCCATCATCGACCTGCGTCTGAAGCTCGGTTGCCCGCAGGCCGAGTACACCGACTTCACCGTGGTCATCATCCTCAACGTGGGCAATGCCGTGTTGGGCGCGGTGGTGGACGCCGTGGCCGACGTGGTGGCGCTGCAGGCCAGCGACATCAAGCCCGCGCCCCAGTTCGACAGCCAGGTGGACGCGGCCTTCATCCGCGGCATCGCCACCGTCGGCGAGCGCATGCTCATCGTCATGGACATCGAGTCCCTGCTGAGCAGCGCCGACATGGGGCTGGTGCGCTCGGCCACCCAGGCCTGAGCCACCGGCGCCAGCGGGGCGGCCGCCGCCGTCCCTGACTTTTTCCGTTCTTGCGTTCCATCATTGTTGTGTCGTAGAGGGGTGTCGCCATGGGTCTGTCGGACATGCGCGTGGGGGTGAAACTGGGCCTGGCCTTTCTGGCCCTGGTGCTGCTGAGTGCGCTGCAGGGCGGCATCGCCATGCTGCAGCTCACATCGATCCACGGGGACACCCGGGACATCGCCACCAACTGGCTGCCCAGCATCCAGGCGCTGGGCGACATGCGCGCCACGGCCAACCAGATGCGCGCCACCGAAGTCGCGCTGGTGCTGACGCCGGATGCTTCCGAGAAGATGCGGCTGGAGGACGAACTCAAGCGCAACGTGCAGGCGCTAGCCGAGAGCGAAAAGCGCTATGCCGAGATGATCACCCCCTCGGAAGCGCAGACCTACGAACGCTACAAGACGCAGCGCGACGCCTATCTCAAGGTGCAGGCGCAGCTGGTCGAACTGGTCGCGGCCGGC
This sequence comes from Pseudomonadota bacterium, assembly GCA_023460715.1. GTDB lineage: Bacteria > Pseudomonadota > Gammaproteobacteria > Burkholderiales > Burkholderiaceae_C > Paracidovorax. Next base: position 3,429 of record JAEWPH010000265.1, read on the forward strand.
GATTTCAGCTACGCGGACGCCGCTCGCCTGCTCAAGCAAGACTCTCAGCAAGCCTTTGTGGCGCTGGCGGAAACCATCGGGCAGCTGGCCAAGATCAACGCCGACGGGTCGGCGCAGGCCTATCAGGATTCCCAGGGCGCCTACGGCCAGGCGCGGGGTGCCGTCGCCGCGGTGCTGATCGCCGCTGTCGCCATCGCGGCGCTGCTGGGCCTGTGGATCACACGCCTCATCACCCGGCCCGTGGTGCAGGCCGTGGCGGCCACCCGCGAGATCGCCCAGGGCAACCTGGCGGTCGACCTCACGGTGCATGGCAAGGACGAACTGGGCCAGCTCACGCAGGCGCTGGTGGACATGCGCGACAACCTCACGCGCGTGGTGTCCGGCGTGCGCAGCAACGCCGAGAGCGTGGCCACGGCCAGCGCCGAGATCTCGCAGGGCAACAACGACCTGTCGGCCCGCACCGAACAGCAGGCCAGCGCGCTGGAGGAAACCGCC
>JAEWPH010000266.1 GCA_023460715.1 Pseudomonadota bacterium
GCCCGTGGCGGGCGGGGTGTGGGGGGCCGGCTCGGCGCCCGGCAGCACGGCCAGCACCGGCACGGGCAGCAGCGCCATGCCGAAGAGCAGCTGGTCAAGCAGATTGCAGTCGCTGCCGGCGTGGCCGTGGAACAGCGCCTCCAGCATGCCGCTGCCGTGGGCATGGCCGGGGTTCGCCGTCTGCGCCGTGGCGCCATGGGCCTGCGGCGCTGCGGGCACGGCCGTACCCAAGGGGCCGCCGTGCACGACCTGGTGCACGCGGCCCAGTGCCGGGCTGAGCACCAGGCACAGCGCCAGCAGCCATGACGCCAGGCGCGCCGCCCACGGGCGTGGCGTCATGACCGGTGCGGACCGCGGGCGGGACATGTCAGATCGGATGCGAAAGTGGCGGAAAGGAACCGGACAGGGGCACAGCGCAGCGGAGGCGGTCATTCCACCTGGCGCGCGTCCACCATGCGGTAGAACAGCCCGTACTGGTCGTCCAGCAGCGTGAAGAACTTGCCCTCCACGACGACCGGCTCCAGCGAATAGCGCACGGGCGAACGGGCCTTCACCTCGATCATGCTCTCGGGCCCGCCGGGAATGCAGAACGCGCAGGTCAGCGGCACCGAGGTCAGCAGGAAATGCTTCTGCCCCGGCTTGGTATCCATGGGCACCATGAAGCCCTGCACGCGCTGCACGGTTTTGTCGAGCGCCTTCTGCTCGGCATTGAAGACGGGCTCGATGCGCGTCTTCAGGGTTTTCTTGTCGAGGTTGGTGAGCGTGGACCAGGCCACCACATCAGCCCGCTGGGGCAGCGGCTTGATCGGGCTCTGGGGGCTGTGGTAACCCGCGCCCTGCCCGGCCGGCCACCCGCCGGCCACCGGAGCCGACAGCACGGGCGCGCCCGGCGCCTGGGCCGCTGCCGGCTGGCTGCCGGCTTCTGCCGCCAGGACGGCAAGCACGGCGGCGACGGCCAAGTGGCGGCGAGGGAGGGACAAGGTCATCATGGACGGGCTCCGAAAAACGAGGAATGCGCTGGCGCAGGCACGCACGCCAGGGCACGCTTCAGGGGTTTCAGTGGACGTGGCGCATGCCGCAGTACTTGCCAATGGCGAGATTCTTGCAGGCGGCCTGCAGTTCCTTCTGGCACTGGTCGTGGCCCTTGCCCGACTCCAGGCACTTGGCCGCAGCCTCGTGCGCGGCGGCCATGGCGCGGTGGCGTTCGATGTCGGCCTGGGTTTCCTTGTCGCTGTGGCCTTGCGCGTGGGCGGCAGAGGCCAGAGTGAGCAGCGGTGCCAGCACCAGGGCGGACAGCAAGGATTTCTGGATCATGGAAAAGGTCCTTTCAAAGGGAGGGATGGAAACGGTACGGTGCGCAGACCCGCATCCACTAGGGCTGCGACAGCAGCTGCGCCACATCGACGCGGTAGGCCTGCACGGCGGGCACCAGCGCGGCCACGGCGGCCACGCCCGCGGCCAGCGCCGGCACGGCCCATTCCTGCGGCAGCCACACGGCGCCGGACACGGGCATGGCGTTCTGCGCCTGCAGCAGCTGCCCCACCACGGCCGTGAGCGCATGGCCGCCGGCCAGGCCCAGCAGGCTGGCCAGCAGCGCCAGCCACAGCGCCTCGCACAGCAGCAGGCTGCCGACGCGCGCCGGCGGGGCGCCGAGCATGCGCAGCATGGCCAGATCGGCCCGGCGCTCGCGCACCGCATTCCACAGGGCGATGAAAACGCTCAGCGCCGCCACGCCCAGCAGCACGCCGCCCAGGGCGCGCAGCACGTCGGCGCCCACGCCCAGCAGCCGCACCAGGCGGGTGATCTCAATGGCCGGGGCGGCGGCCTGCATGGGGGTGTTGGCGTTGATAGTGCGCGGCAGCATCACCGCCGCCAGTGGCGTGCGGTAGCGCACCAGGGCCAGGGTCACTTCGCGCTCTTCGCGCAGCACGGCCAGGTCTTCGGGGTCGTCGGCCTGCGCCGATTCATGCACCTGCCAGACCGACTCGGTGGACGTGAGCACCAGGCGGTCGATGACACAGCCGCAGGGGGCGAGCACGCCAGAGACGGTGTAGGGATGGTCCCCGTGCGCGTGGCCGCCGCCCGCCAGCCCGTGGCTGCCCACGAACTGCCGTCCCACCAGCGGCCCGCCGGGCGCCGCGCTGGGTGAGCCTTGTGCCATGGCGCGCGCCACGGTGGCGCCGAGCACAGCCTGCATCGGCGCCTGCCACATCGCGCCCTCCGCCATCGTGGCCTGGTAATGGGCGGGGTATTCGGGCGTGGTGCCGACGATGCGGTAGCCGGCAAAGCTGTCGCCCAGGCTGAGCGGAATCGCCTGCGCCACCTGGGGGTTGCTGCGCAGCGCCTCGAAATCCGCCAGGGCGATATTGCCCGGCGGCACATCGATGTGGAACACGCCCGCGAGGATGAGCTGCAACGGACTGCCCTTGGCTCCGACGACCAGGTCGATGCCCTGCACGTCGCGCTCGAAAGCCTGGTCGATCTGCGTGCTGACCTGCAGCACCAGCGTGATGGCGGCCAGGCCCAGCGTCAGCAGCAGCAGGTTGAGCGCTGCGGCGAGCGGCCGGGACCACAGATAGCGCCAGGACAGCGCGGCGATGGAAACTATGCTTTTCATAGCTACTCGCGCTTTTCAGACAAGGGCTCCAGGCCATTTTGGCTTGCAACCGCATCCAGCGACAGGGTCTGCGTGCCCGCCTGGCGCTGCAGCCACCGCGCAGCGCGCTGATCGTGGGTGGCAACGACCAGGGTGGCGCCGCAGGCCGCAGCGCTCTCCTGCAGCAGGTCCAGGGCCGTGGCGGCAGAGGCGTCGTCCAGGCTGGCCGTGGGCTCGTCGGCCAGGAGTACGCGGGGCTGCAGCAGCACGGCCCGCGCCAGCGCCACGCGCTGGGCTTGCCCGCCCGACAACTCGTGCGGGCGCCGGCCGGCCAGCGTAGCCAGATCCAGACGCTGCAACGCGGCCTGGATGGCGGCGTCATCCACCACCCGCCCTGCGGCGAAGAAAGGCAGCGACAGGTTGCCGGCCACCGTCAAGGCGGCGCTCAGGTGCAGCCGCTGCGGCAGGAAACCGACGCTCGCGGCCCGCCAGACATCGCGCCGCGCCGCGGGCAGTGCGGCCACATCCTGGTCCGCCACCTCCAGCATGCCCTGCGCAGGGGTGCGCAGCCCGGCCACCAGCGCCAGCCAGGTCGACTTGCCGGCGCCGGAACGGCCTTGCAGCAGCAGCCGGCCGCCTTGCGGCACGTCCACATCGGGAAACCGCAGCGTCTGCGGCGTGCCGCGGTAGGCGAAGGAGAGCGCGTGGGTACGGATCATGCGGCCGCACCGTCCGGATGGGCGCAGCCCGCGCACCGGCCGCGCACGGCGATATCCACCGCCAGATCCTGGTGGCCCGCGGAGGCCAGCGCCTTGAGCATCTGGCGCATGGCGCCCTGCATGCGCTCGGAGCCTTCGGCCAGGGCGAACTGCCGGTGGCAGTCGTCACATTCGAAATGGGGTGTGGGCCCTTCGGCATCCGCAGCGGCCAACGCGAAGCGCGCCACCCGCTGGCTGTCCACCTGGCGGCGCAGCAAGCCGGCGGAGGCCAGCCGGTCCAGCAGGCGGTAGACGGTGACGCGGTTGACCGCCACGCCATCGTGCACCAGCGCCGCCTCGACCTCGGACTCCGACCAGGACACGCCCGGCTGCGACTGCAGCAGGGCCAGCACCGCGCGCGTGGCCCGCGTGGAACGCAGGCCGGGCGGCAGAGTCAAGGACGGGAGGAGAGGATGGGACCGGGGCATCGGGCGCAGAGATAACGCAATCGGGTTGCATTATCGCTGCATATCGCGCGTGCCTCGCTGCTGCCGGCGTATCAGGATGCGTGTCGGGATGCGTATCGCGAGGCAACAACGGTGCCCGCCCTGCCCCGCGGCGTCCCTGGTGTGCGTCAGGCGTCCGGTTTCAGGTGGTGGGCGAAGGTCTTGCGAAACTTCTCCACCTTAGGTCCCACCACGAAGGCGCAGTAGCCTTGGTTCGGGTGGTTGGCGAAGTAGTCCTGGTGGTAGGCCTCCGCCGGCCAGTAGCTGCGCAGCGGCTCCAGTTCGGTCACCACCGGGGCGCCGAAGAGCCGGTCTTGGCCGATCTGGCGCAGCAGCTCTTCGGCGACCTGCTTGTGGGCGGGATCGCTGTAGTAGATGCCGCTGCGGTACTGCGTGCCGACGTCGTTGCCCTGGCGGTTGAGCGTGGTCGGGTCGTGGGTGGCGAAGAAGATCTCCAGGATCTCGCGCACGCCGATCACCGCGGGGTCGAACGTGAGCTTGACCACCTCGGCGTGGCCCGTGGTGCCGGTGCAGATCTGCTCATAGGTCGGCGCCGGCAGGTCGCCGTTGGCGTAGCCGCTTTCTACGTCGTTGATGCCGCGCACCCGGTCGAACACCGCCTCGGTACACCAGAAGCACCCACCGCCCAGGGTGATCGTCTGCTCGCTCATGGTCCGTTTCCTGCAAAGTCGTGTGATGTGGCCATTATGGAAGCGGCCCGCAATTGACGCTCCCGGACGGGATTGCTACATTACTAACCAGTCAGTCATTAACGAGATGCCATCCAGTTCCCCCTCTCCCGCACCGGCGACGGACGCCGCCCCGAAGCGAGGCCGCCGCAAGGAGGCCCGCCCCGGCGAGCTGCTGAGTGCGGCGCTGGACCTGTTCGTCGAGAAGGGGTTCGCCGCCACCAAGGTCGAAGAAGTCGCCGCGCGGGCGGGCGTCTCCAAGGGCACCCTGTTCCTCTACTTTCCCAGCAAGGAAGAGCTGTTCAAGGAGGTGGTGCGACGCAACATCGCCGACCGCTTCGTGGAATGGGATCTGGAGCTGGAGGCCTACGAGGACAACACCTCCGAACTGCTGCGCTACTGCTTCGCCACCTGGTGGGAGCACGTGGGCGCCACCAAGGCCGGCGCGCTCGACAAGCTGATGCTCAGCGAAGCCAACAATTTCCCCGAGCTGGCCCGGTTCTACCGCCAGGAAGTGGTGGAGCCGGCACGTGACCTGGTCCGCCGCATCCTGCAGCGCGGCATGGAGCGCGGCGAGTTCCGGCGCATGGATCTCGAGTACGCCGTCTACCTGGTCGAGGCCCCCCTCGCCTTCCTGATGATGTGGCAGCACTCCTTCGGCCTGTGCATGCCCGACGCCGACCGTTTCTCTCCCCAGGAGTACATCCGTGTCCAGGTGGACAACATCCTGCTGGGCCTGGCCACCCGGCCGGCCTAAAATCAGCGGTTTGTCTGAACAGCGATACGACCTCCGGAGTACCCCATGAACATGCCTCTGAACACGTCCGCCGATATTGGCGATCCCGTCGCGCAAGCCCGATACAACATGATCGAGCAGCAGATCCGCCCGTGGAACGTGCTCGATCCGCTGGTGCTGGAGCTGCTGTCCATCGTGCGCCGCGAGGACTTCGTGCCGCCGGCCTACCGCGGCATGGCCTTCATGGACACCGAAATCCCCCTCAACGGCTCCACTGAAGAGGCCGTGCGCCTGGGCCAGGTCATGCTGGCACCGCGCGTCGAGGCGCGCCTGCTGCAGGACCTGCAGGTCAAGCCCACCGACCGCGTGCTCGAAATCGGCGCCGGCTCGGGCTACATGGCCGCGCTGCTGGCCTATCGCGCCGAGCGCGTGGTGACGCTGGAGATCGTTCCCGATCTGGTGGAGTTCGCCCGCGAAAACCTGCGCAGCGCCAACGTGCACAACGTCGACGTGCGCCAGGCCGACGGTGCCCTCGAGCAGACCGCGGACGGTCCGTTCGACGTGATCGTGCTGAGCGGCTCCGTGGCCGAAGTGCCGCAGCAGCTGCTGTCCCAGCTGCGCGATGGCGGCCGGCTGGCGGCCGTCGTGGGCGGCGAGCCGATGATGCGCGCCACCTTCGTGCGCCGCACCGGCGACCGCTTCGAGACGACCACGCCGTGGGACACCATCGCTCCGCGCCTGCAGAGCTTCCCCGAACCGTCCCGCTTCACCTTCTGACCCTGTCCTTCTGGAAGCACACCGCATGATCGACCACGTTCGCCCCGCCCAGCTCGCCGACTGGCTGGCCGCCACCCCTGAAGGCAGCCGCCCGGTGGTGCTGGACGTGCGCGAACCGTGGGAACTGCAGACCGCCAGCGTGTCTCCCGAAGGCTTCGAGCTTGCCGCCATTCCCATGGGCCAGTTGCCCGAACGGCTGGCCGAGCTCGATCCCGCCCGCCCCATCGCCTGCCTGTGCCACCACGGCATGCGCAGCCTGCGGGTCGCACAGTTTCTGGAACACCACGGTTACGAGCAGATCGCCAACATCACCGGTGGCATCGACGCCTGGTCGCACGAGCGCGACCCGGCCGTCCCGCGCTACTGAGGGATGGGCTGGCGCCCGATCACGCAGACCTTCCGAAGGACTTCATGACCCTCCGCAAGCGGCTTCCTGTCGCGCTGCCAGCGCGCGCGCTTCATGGCACCCTCCCCCGCCCCAGCTTCTCCAGACGCCGGCCCGCCGTCGGGCGAATGGGCTTGGCTACGGCGCTGGCCTGCCTCCTGTTCGGCAGCATGCCGGTCCAGGCGCAGAGCCTGTCGCAACTGGTCGAGTGGGCGCGTGCCTACGACGCGCCGTGGCAGGCCGCCCGGTCGCAGTACGACGCCATGGTCAGCCGCGCCGAGCAGGCCCGTGCCGGGCTGCTGCCCAGCGTCGGGCTCACCGGCAGCGCCTCGTACGCCCATACGGATGTCAACCGGCCGCCGCTGGACCTGAGCGCGCCGTCCCAGTCGGCCGGCCTGCAGGCCTCGCAGGCGCTGTACCGCCCGGCCAACCGCATCACTTTCGAGCAGGGCCAGCGCAGCATCGAGCTGGCCCAGGCCCAGCTGGACGCTGCCAGCCAGGACCTGCTGGTACGCGTCAGCCAGGCCTACTTCGACGTGCTGTCCGCACAGGACACGCTGGGCGTATTGCAGGTACAGAAAGCCGCCGTGTCGGAACAGCGGGCGTCCGCGCAGCGCAATTTCGAGCTGGGCAACGCCACCATCACCGACACGCACGAGGCCCAGGCCCGCTACGACCTGGTCACTGCGCAAGAGATCGCCGCCACCAATGAATTGCAGGTCCGCCGCCTGGCGCTGGACCAGATCGTGGGCCGCCCGGCCGTCGCCCCCCTGCCCCTCGCGCAGCCCGTGCGCCTGCCGCCGGTGTTGCCGGCGGACGTGAACGCGTGGGTGCGCCGCGCCGAAGAACAGCAGCCCCAGGTGCGGCAGGCCACCGTGGCCCTGGATGTGGCACGGCTGGAGACCCGCAAGGCCGAGACCGGTCACCTGCCGACGGTGGATCTGCAGGCCGGCTACGCCGTCCAGCGCAACCCCAACGGTACGCCCACGATCCCCAACGTGAACTCCCGCGTGAAGAACGCGACGGTGGGCGTCTCCTTGAACCTGCCGCTGTTCGCCGGCTTTGCCGTACAGAACCGCATCAAGGAGACCCTGTCGCTGGAAGACAAGGCCGTGGCCGATCTGGACAACGCGCGCCGCAGCGTGGCCCAGGCCGCCCGATCGGCGTACTTCGGCGTGCAGTCCGGCACCAGCCAGGTCGCCGCGCTGGAGGCAGCCGAGGCGTCCAGCCGCAGCGCGCTGGAGGCCAACCAGCTCGGCTACCAGGTGGGCGTGCGCGTCAACATCGACGTGCTCAACGCGCAGAGCCAGCTCTACCAGACGCAGCGCGACCTGGCCCTGGCGCGCTACAACGTGTTGCTGGGGTCGCTCAAGCTGCGCCAGGCGGCAGGCACGCTCACCGACGAGGATGTGCGCGCGCTGGACAGCCTGCTCGCCCGGCCGTAACGGCGGCGGCACCAGGCGCCGCCGCCCCAGGTGAAGGAGCCGCTCGTGCTGGGCGCAGCGGCGCCCTCTGCGGCGCACCTCAAATGCTCCTATTTCAATAGCTTAGTGCGCTTGATGGATAAGCGCTAGAGGGCACTTTTACCCCCAAAAAGCCCATGGGCGCCACGGGCGCCGGGCTGAGACCGCCGCGGCCGCGATGCCTGCGCACCGCGCCCTCACAGCTGGTGGGTCACCCACTTGAAGTCCGGGTCTTCCGGATAGGCCTTCACCTCGAAGCCCAGCCGCCGCATCAGCTTGAGCATGCTCGGGTTGGCGGCCAGCACCAGGCCGTCGATCTCGGTCAGGCCGCGGTCGCGGGCCACGTCCATGATGCTCATCATCAGCCGCGAGCCCATGCCGCGGCCGTTGAAGTCGTCCGCCACCACCAGGGCGAACTCGCAGCTGGTCTGGTCCGGGTTGGTCACGTAGCGCGACACGCCGACGATGCGGTCCGTCTCCACCGTTTCGCCGTCCGGCCCCACGGTGCGCTCGCGGTGCACGGCCACCAGAGCCATTTCGCGGTCGTAGTCGATGAGCGTGAAGCGCGCCAGCATGCTGGCCGGCAGCTCGGCGATCTGCGAGATGAAGCGGAAGTAGCGGCTCTCGGGCGACAGCTCCCGCACCAGTCGCTGCAGCATGTGGGCATCGTCCGGACGCACCGGGCGCACCAGGTACTCGCCGCCGCCGCGCATGGGCCACAGCTGCTCGTAGCGCGCCGGATACGGCAGGATGGACAGGTGGCTGTACGAATGGCTGTCGCCCCGCCCGCCCGTGGCCTGCGCGGTGTTGCTGATGACGATGCGCGCGTCCACGGCCACGGCGCCCAGTTCGTCGGCGATCAGCGGGTTGATGTCCATCTCGCGCAGCTGCGGCAACGCGCACACCATCTCGGACACGCGCAGCAGCACGTGCTCCAGCGCCTCCTGGTCCACGGCGGCCGCGCCGCGCCATTCGCCCAGCGTCTCGGCCACGCGGGAGCGTTCGATGAGCCGGCGCGCCAGGAACTGGTTGAGCGGCGGCAGTTCCATGGCCCGGTCGTCGATCAGCTCGATCATGGTGCCGCCGGCGCCGAAGGTGATGACCGGGCCGAAGGGGTCGTCCGTCACCAGGCCGATGCAGATCTCGCGGCCCCGCCGGGCGCGCGCCATGTTCTGCACCGTCACGCCGTTGATGCGCGCGTCGGGCCGCAGCCGGGCCACGCGCTGCACCATGTCGGTATAGGCGTCGCGCGCTGCCGGGCCGGTGTGCAGGTTCAGCACCACGCCGCCCACGTCGGACTTGTGGCTGATGTCGGGCGAGTCGATCTTGAGCGCCACCGGAAAGCCCAGTTGCGTGGCGATCATCATCGCCTCGTGCGCGGACCGCGCCAGGATGGTCTTGGTGACGGGAATGTGGAAGGACGCCAGCAGCGTCTTGGACTCCATCTCGGTCAGTACGTTGCGGCGCTCGGCCAGCACGCTTTCGATGACCAGCCGCGCACCCTCGATATCGGGCTTGGCCAGGGCCGACAGCGGCGGCGGCGTCTGCTGCAGCAGCTGCTGGTTCTGGTAGAACGACGCGATGTTGCCGAAGGCGCCCACGGCGGCCTCGGGCGTGCGGAAGTTGGGGATCTGCGCCGCGCGCAGGATCTCGCGCGCCGGCACCACGGACGTATCCCCCATCCAGCAGCACAGCAGCGGCTTGGCGCGCAGTCGGTTCACCTCCGCCAGCACGGTCGCCACCGCGGCCGCGTCGGTACCGGCCTTGGGCGAGAAGATGGCCAGCACGCCGTCGATCTGCCGGTCCTTGTTGGCGGCCTCGATGGCCAGGCGGTAGTGCTCGGGGCCGGCCTCTTCCGAGAGGTCGATCAGGTCCGCCAGCGAGGCCAGCGGCGGCAATTGGGGCGCCAGGGCCGCTGCTGCATCGGGCGAGAGCCGGCCGAGGTCCAGCAGGATCTCGTTCACCCAGTCGGCGGCCAGCACGCCCGGGCCGCCGCCGTTGGTGACGATGGCCAGGCGCCGGCCCACCGGGCGGTAGCGCGAGGCCAGGCACTTGGCGGCCGAGAACAACTCGACGAAGGAGCGCACCCGCACCGCACCGGCGCGCCGCAGGGCCGCGTCGAAGACATCGTCGCTGCCGACGATGGTGCCGCTGTGCGTCTGCGCCGCCTCGTTGCCAGCCGGCTTGCGGCCGGCCTTGAGCACCACCACCGGCTTGGCGTTGGCCGCCGAGCGCAACGCGCTCATGAAGCGGCGCGCGTTCACGATGCCCTCCATGTAGACCACGATGCTCTGCGTGCGGCCGTCGTTGGCCAGGAAGTCCAGCACCTGCGACAGATCCACATCGGTGTTCGGGCCCAGCGACACCACGGTCGAGAAGCCCACCGCATTGTTGTTGGCCCAGTCGAGGATGGACGAGGTGAGCGCGCCGGACTGGCACACCAGGGCCAGCGAGCCGTCGCGCGCCAGCGGCCCCGCGGCGCTGGCGTTGAGCTGCAGGTGCGGCCGCTGCAGGCCCAGCGAATTGGGCCCCAGCAGGTGCACGCCCTCGCGCCGGGCGATCTTCTTGAGCCGGGCGGCATGCTCGGCATCCAGGCCGTTGGACAGCACGAGGGCCGCGCGGCAGTTGATGCGGCCGGCCACTTCCAGCGCGGCGATGGTGTCTTCCGGCGGGAGCGCGATCACGGCCAGATCGGCGCGGGTCTGCGCCAGATCGGCCAGCGTGCCCGTGGTGTGGATGTCCAGGAACTGCAGCGAGCCCTGAAACGGCTGGGCACCCAGCGCATCGTGCAGGGCCCGGGCGCAGGACGTGAGGGAAGCGGGTTCGTCCGGCCGGCCCGCCAGCACCACGACGGAGCGTGGCGCGAACAACGGCGTGAGGTAGTGCTTGTCCATCATGCGAAGGCGGTCCAGGGGGAGCGGTCAGTGGGCATGCTGTCGATTCTCCGGCATAGCCCGGCCGCTGGCGAGGCCGGAGGCCCACCCCGCCCCACTCCGCTTGCTCTGCGTCAGCGCACGGGGCCGATCCAGATCACGGCACCAGGGGATGGACGGTGGAGCGCAGGGTCTGCACCACGGCCAGCGCGGTGGCCAGCGCCGCCCCCCGGTGGCGCTGGGTGAAGGCCACGGCCTGCTGCTGCAGTGCGGCCTGGCGCGGCGCGTCCAGCACCAGCGCCATGGCGGCGGCGATGCCTTCGTCCATGCCGGGAACGCGCCGCGCCACGCCCTCCTCCTCGGCCAGGCGGGCCGCCTCGGCGAAGTTGAAGGTGTGCGGGCCCATCACCACCGGACAGCCGCAGGCCGCGGCTTCGATCAGGTTCTGGCCGCCCAGCGGCTCGAAGCTGCCGCCCAGCAGGGCCGCATGGGCCATGCCGTAGTACAGCGCCATCTCGCCCAAAGAGTCGCCCAGCCACACGTCCGCCTCCGGGGGCGCGTCCGTCCAGGTGGAGCGGCGCGCCACGCGCAGCCCGGCTTGTTCCAGCAGGCGCTGCACCTCATCGAAACGCTGCGGGTGCCGGGGCACGATGAGCCACTGGACGGGACTGGCGGAGCCACCAACTCCTCTATTAATAGCACCCTGCGCTTGATCCACGGGCGCTGGAGGCCATTTTTGCCTGAAGCTCTCGATCCAGAGCGCCTCCTCGCCCTCCCTGCTGCTGGCGAACAGCACCACCGGGCGGCGGCTGGCCTCGCGCCAGGCGCGGCCTTGCGCCAGCGCGGCCGCATCCGGCACCACGTCGAACTTGAGGTTGCCGAATACGCCGCGCACCGGGGCACCCACGGCGCGCAGCCCTTCGGCGTCCGCGTCGGTCTGCGCCCACACCGAGGCCAGCCCCGCGTAGGCCGGCCGCGACAGCCAGGACAGCCGCAGCGCGCCGTCGCGCGACTTGGCGTTCAGCCGGGCATTGGCCAGCACCAGCGGAATGCCGCGGTCGCCGCAGCCTGCCACCAGGTTGGGCCAGATCTCGGTTTCCATCAGCACGCCGATCACGGGATGGAAGCGGTCCAGGAACCGCTCCACCGCACCGGGCGTATCCCAGGGCTGCCAGACCTGCACATCGCCCGGCTGCAGCAGCTTGGCGCCCTCGGCCCGGCCGGTGGCCGTGCCGTGCGTGAGCAGCAGCCGCATGGCGGGCAGCAGCGCCCGCAGTTCCTTCAGCAAGATGGCGGCCGCGCGGGTCTCTCCCAGCGAAACCGCGTGGATCCACACGAAGCCGCCGGCGTCCTCATCGGGCGGCGCCACGCTGTCGAGCGCGGCGGCATAGTGCCCGAAGCGCTCGGGCACGGCATGGGCGTAGCCCGGCTCGGTGCGCGCGCGGCGCGCCAGCTTGCGCCGCAGCAGCGGCTGGGCAGCCCAGAGCGCCGCCGAATAGGCGGCCAGCGCCAGTCGTTCCATGGTGGTGGGGTGTTCTTCCATGGGCAGGCCGGTTGCCCGCCCGGTCGTGTCGCTGGGCGGTGGCGCCTCAGTGGGCCGCACTGCCCACCTTGGCGCCCGGCTTCACCCGCTCCAGCAGCGCCAGCATGGCGGCTTCGATGCGGTGCAGGGCTTCAGCCGTGTGCCCTTCGAAGCGCAGCACCAGCACCGGCGTGGTGTTGCTGGCGCGGATCAGCCCGAAGCCGTCCGGCCAGTCCACGCGCAGACCGTCGATGGTGCTGATCTGGGCCGGCGCGGCAAAGGACTCCCCAGCCAGCGCCTGCAACTCGGCGGTCAGGCGGTGGGGTTCGCCCTCTTCGCAGGTCACGTTCAGCTCGGGGGTCGAGTGGCTGGTCGGCAGCGCGTTCAGCACGGCGCCCGGGTCGCTTTCGCGGCTCAGGATCTCCAGCAGGCGGCAGCCGGCGTAGGTGCCGTCGTCGAAACCGAACCAGCGCTCCTTGAAGAAGATGTGGCCGCTCATCTCGCCGCCCAGGGGCGAGTCGAGTTCCTTCATGCGCGCCTTGATGAGCGAGTGGCCCGTCTTGAACATCACCGGGGTGCCGCCGGCCTCGGCGATGGCAGGGGCCAGGCGCTGCGTGCACTTCACGTCGAACAGGATCGAGCCGCCCGGCACGCGGGAGAGCACGTCCTTGGCGAACAGCATCATCTGGCGGTCGGGGAAGATGTTCTGGCCGTCCTTGGTGACGATGCCCAGACGGTCGCCGTCGCCGTCGAAGGCCAGGCCCAGTTCGGCGTCGCTCGACTGCAGCGTGGCGATCAGATCGCGCAGGTTCTCGGGCTTGCTGGGGTCGGGATGGTGGTTGGGGAAGTTGCCGTCCACCTCGGAGAACAGTTCGATCACCTCGCAGCCCAGCGCGCGGAAAATGCCGGGGGCCGAGGCGCCGGCGATGCCGTTGCCGCTGTCCACCACGACCTTCATCGGGCGCTCCAGCTTCACGTCGCCGACGATGCGGGCGACATAGTCCTGCAGCACATCGGCCTGGCGGACCTTGCCACCGGGCGCCAGCTGCCAGCTTTCCTCTTCCATCGTGCGGCGCAGGGCCTGGATTTCGTCGCCGTAGATGGCGCGGCCGGCCAGCACCATCTTGAAGCCGTTGTAGTCCTTGGGATTGTGGCTGCCCGTCACCTGGATGCCGCTCTGGCACAGCGTGTGGGCCGCGAAGTACAGCATGGGCGTGGTCACGGCACCGATGTCGATCACTTCGACGCCGGCGTCGACCAGGCCCTCGATCAGCGCGGCGGACAGCGAAGGGCCCGAAAGACGTCCATCGCGGCCTACCGCCACCACGGACTGGCCTTCGGCCCGCGCCGCGGTACCAAACGCCCGTCCGAGGCCACGGGCCACGTCTTCATTGAGAGTGCTCGGCACGATGCCGCGGATGTCGTAGGCCTTGAAGATCGCAGGAGTCGGTTGCACGAGAAATCCTTCTGGTTGGGAGAGCGGCAGCACAGGCGGTCAGTGCAGAGGTTGCCGCATCGTCTGTGACAATAGCGGGTATACCCGGAGAGGCATGAGGCTGCGGCATTGTAGGAGACGCCCACAGGCGGCGCCGTTCGGCAGCGTAGGCCAATGCCGCATTCGCCAGCCCCCGCAGCGGCCCTGGCATCAGGAGCGGCTTGCACACGCGGCGCTCCGCACTCCGGCGCTATTTCCACCGATTCCGCACACCGGCACCCATGCCCCACGGGGAGGGATACGATGACTCCCGTCGGTACCTCGTGCCGACACCCTCCCTTTGCTCGACGAGAGCAAATTTGGCCCGCCCCGTGCGGGCCTTTCTTTTTGGGGCGCTTGTCCTACAGGTGGCGCCATGGCGGGCGGCGCAGTTTCAATACGCCGACGTGTCGGCACTCCCTCTCTTGCGGCCGTGTCCGCAGGTCCGGCCCGCGTCTGTCGCGGGCCTTCTTTTGGGATAGGCTCCTACGGCCAGCCCGCTCGCCCCATCGCAGACTGGAGCTGCCGATGTCCATCGGTGACCCTCGTGACCATCGCGAGTTCAGCCCGCCGTGAAGGTGGGCTTTTTTTGCGCTGTGCACGCACCTACGCGTTCCCAGCGCGGCGTCCCACGGAACGGGCGGTGCGAACGGGGCCGAATGGGTTATCCACCCTACCCTCTTTCCTTACAAGGATTGCTCCATGGCCACCGACCCCAAAGACCATCCCGTCCACGCCGTTCCCGATGAACTCCCCCGCCCGCCAGGAGATCTGCCGCCATCGAGCGAGCCGCCCGGCCAACCGGTTCCGCCGGCTCCAGCACCCGCACCGCAGCCCGGTCTGGCATCGCCCGCCGGCCCGAACCCCTACTCCGGCGAGGTCGAGAACGAAGCCGCAGACCCGGTAGGCGCGCCGCCTCGGCTGTGAGGGTCCCCGCCGGCTGATCGCCAGGCGCTCAACGTCCAGACCGCAGTCCAACGCTCCGAGCGCGTCCGTACGTCCTCTCGGAAAGCAGGACACCTCGCTCCAGGCTGCCGCGCAATATCCCTCGCCGGGAGGCGTAGAGCGCTGCCTGAGATAATCGGGGCCTTCGCCGCTGCTGACAGGCTGCCTTCTGGCGCCTGCCCACCCACCACCGACCGCCATGGCCCTCGCCTCCTGCGATGGGCATGGCACCGGGGCAGCGCCCCGACCCGGACCCGAGATTGACCATGGCGCCGAACCCCGCGCAACCCCAGGCCCCTGACGCCCCGCACAGCCCCTGGCGCATGTCTGTTGCGCCCATGATGGACTGGACGGACCGGCACTGCCGTTATCTGCACCGCCTGCTCACGCAGCGCACCCTGCTCTACACCGAGATGGTGACGACCGGCGCGCTCATCCACGGTGATGTGGAGCGGCATCTGCGCTTTTCCGCCGAGGAGCATCCCGTGGCGCTGCAGCTCGGGGGCAGCGAGCCGTCCGACCTGGCGCAGGCCGCCCGGCTCGGTGCGCAATGGGGCTACGACGAGATCAACCTCAATTGCGGCTGCCCTAGCGAGCGGGTGCAGCGCGGCGCTTTCGGCGCTTGCCTGATGAACGAGCCGCAGTTGGTGGCCGACGGCGTGAAGGCCATGGTGGATGTGGTCGACGTGCCGGTCACGGTCAAGCACCGCATCGGCATCGACAAGAACGAGGACTATGGGTTCGTCCGCGACTTCATCGGCACGGTGGCCGAAGCGGGTTGCCAGGTCTTCATCGTGCATGCACGCAATGCCTGGCTCAAGGGCCTCTCTCCCAAGGAGAACCGCGAGATTCCACCGTTGCGCTACGGCACCGTGGCCCAGCTCAAGCAGGACTTTCCGCACCTGACCATTGCCATCAACGGAGGCATTGCCACGGACGAGGTGGTGCTCGAACAGCTGGCACAGGTGGACGGCGTGATGGTGGGGCGCGAGGCCTACCACAACCCCTGGTGGCTGGCCCGGTGGGACCGCCTGTTCTACGGCGCTACGGACAACGCCCTCACCCGGGACGAGGTCGAGGCGCGCATGGTGGATTACATGGAGCGGGAGGCGGCCCAGCACGGCACCCACTGGTATGCCATCGCCCGGCACATGCTGGGGCTGCGCCATGGGCTGCCCGGCGCCCGGCGCTGGCGTCAGGTGTGGAGCGACCACCGCCTCAAGCATCTGCCCGCGCGCGAGGTGGCCGCCCACGCACGTGGCGCGCTGGCGCCGCAGCGCCCCGAACCGCTCACCGCAGGCGCTTGACCAGCCAGCCGGACAGCGGCTCCGGCCGACCGTACAGATAACCCTGCAGCCCCTCGCAGGCGTTGGCGCGCAGAAAGGCCGCCTGCTCCGGCGTCTCCACGCCTTCGGCCACCACGTGCAGCCGCAGGTGGCGCGCCATCGACAGGATGGCCTGAACGATGGCGGCGTCGTTCGCGTCCGTCGGCGCATCCTGGACGAAGCTCTTGTCGATCTTGAGCCCGAACAGCGGCAGCTTCTTCAGGTAGGCCAGGCTGGAATAGCCGGTGCCGAAATCGTCAATCGAAAAGCGCACGCCGATGGCCACCAGTTCCGTCATGCGGCGCACGGCGTCCTCCCAGTCGTCGACCAGCAGGCTCTCGGTCACCTCCAGGATCAACAGCGAAGGCGGCGCGCCGGACGCCTCCAGCGCGTCGCGCACCAGCGGCACGAAATCGTCCTGGCGGAACTGCCGAGGGCTCACGTTCACCGAGATGCTGAGGGCCTGCCCCGCCGCATGCAGCATGGCCAAGGCCTCGCACGCCTTGTGCAGCACGCGCGCTCCCATGCGCAGGATCAGGCCGGATTCCTCCGCCACCGGAATGAAGCGGGCCGGCGGCACGTGGCCGCGCACCGGGTGGTGCCAGCGCAGCAGCAGTTCCCCGCCCGTCACCACGCCCTGCGCATCCACCTGCGGCTGCAGGTAGACCTGCAGAGCATCCTCGGACACGGCCTGCTTGAGATCCTGCTCCAGCGCCAGCTGCTCCTGCGCATCAGCGTGCATGCCGGGCTCGAAAAAGCACACCCGGTTGCGGCCCAGGGCCTTGGCGCGGTACATGGCCGTATCGGCCTCGCGCAGCAGGTCTTCCACGCCAGCGCTGCCGCGCGGAAACAGCGTCACGCCGATGCTGCCGGTGATGCTGTAGAGCGCGCCCGCCACGCTGCAGGGCACGTCCAGGCTCTCCCGCAGTTGAGCGGCCAGGGCCTGCGCGGCCTGCTGCGCCCCCTGCAGGCTGGGCGCCAGCCGCGGGATCAGCACGACGAACTCATCTCCCCCCAGCCGCGCAGCCGCCCCCCCGGCACGGGCAAGCCGCGCCAGGCGTTCGGCCACCTGCAGCAGCAGGCTGTCGCCGATCGTGTGGCCCCTGGCGTCGTTGATCTGCTTGAAGTTGTCCAGGTCCACGTAGAACAGGGCGCCAGCGAAGCCTCCGGCGTGCGCCGCGTCCAGCGCGGATCGCAGCTCGTCCATCAGCCGGCGGCGGTTGGGCAGCCCGGTGAGCGCATCGAAGTAGGCCAGCTGGTGCATGGCGGCCTCGGCCTGGCGCCGGCCGGTGATGTCACGCGACAGCACGATGAAGCGCGGTGAAGGGGACCCTCCGTGCGCGACCGGCTCCATGCTCGCCCCGCCGCCAGCCCGCGCCTGCTCCTTGCGTGCTACCGACAGTTCGAACCAGAGATAGCTACCGCGCACCTCCAGCCCGTACTGGCGTCCGAACGAATAGCCAGAAGCGTGGGCCTCCTGGAGCGCAAGCAGACATTCCTGCGCGGCCGGGCCGGGCAGGATATCGCCCACCCGGCGTCCGATCAGCGCCGCCGGCTCTGCCACCAGCAGATCGGACCGGCCGGAGCGGTAGTGGTGGATGCGGCCCGCCAGGTCCATCTCGAACAACAGGTCCGGCACGGCGTTCAGCGTGCTTTCCAGATCGTCCTTGGTACGTTGCAGCTCGCGGGTCATGTCGCGCGCCAGCGCCATCGCCCGGACGTGGCCGGAGGCCTGCAGCGTCAGGAACCACCCGGCCAGCAAACTGAACACCACCCCGATGAACGCCATCGCATCGTGGCGCACGCGGTCGGCATGCCGCTCGAAGGCCGGTAGCGGATGCATCTCCAGCGTCCAGCGCCGCCCCCCGGTATCGAGGGTGCGCACGGCCTCCATCCCCTCCCCTCGTGAGGCCCCGGCTTCGGCACGGGACGCGCCGTACAACGGCAGGCCCGGCACGCCCGGGGCGCCGTCGAAGATGGTCAGGGCGATGTCGCCATCGAGCTCGCGCGCCAGCCCGTCAACCACGTCGCCCATGCGGAACAGCGCCGCCACCCATCCCACGAGGTGCTCGCGCCGCTCGGCAGGGGCCAGGGGCCGTTCACCTTTGCGGTACAGCGGCAGGTAGAGGGCCAGGAAGGCCGACCCGTCGTCCGCGCGCTCCACGGGTGCACTCATCACGGGCTGGCCGGTGTCGCGGGTGCGCTCCAACGCATCCCGCAGCAGGGGCTGCGCCGCCGCGTCCTGGCCCAGCCAACGCAGGTTCTCTTCGGTCCGCGGTTCGATGTGGGTGATGGCAGCGTCTGCCATGGCCTGCGAGCTGCCAGCCGGCGGCTGCCCCAGGATCGCAACGCCCTGCAGGCCGGGGCGCTTGAGGGGCAATTGGAGGGCGTCGACATAAGCGCGAAATTCCTCGTCGCTGACGCTGTCGGATCCGTCCAGAAAACCTTTCAGCCCGTGCAGGACGATTTCATAGGCGGCCATGCGCTCGGCGAGGCGGGAGGTGATCCGGTCCGCCGCCTGATCGAAGGTCTGGCGCTGCTGCTCCTGCGCCACGCCCTCCTCGTGCGCCCAGTACAGGTAAGTGAAGGACAGCAGCGTGGCGGTGAGCAGCGGCGCAAAGAACAGCCGCACGTGGGCCAGACCGGTCTGAGCAGCCGGAGAAGAGGAAGCAACGGGGCCGGACATCATGTCCTGCAAGAGTGGCATGCGGCCTGCCACAAGACAAGAGGGGCGCACCGCATGGCCCCCTGGGGCGGTTGCGGCGCCGTCCTACCGGGCACCGCAGATCCGCCTCCGCCGGCTGGACTACCATCATGCCCTGGAGGCCCCGGCTGGGCGCCTGCTGCCCACCTGGTTTCCTTGCACCCGCTCATTGCCATGTCGTCGCTCGATCTCTCCCGGGAAGAATCCGCCTTCCACAGCTTCTATGCGCAGGAGCTGCCGGCGATGGAGCACGCCTGCGCGTTCTATGTCGCGCTGCTGCAGTCCATCCTCTCGCGGGCCCGGCATATCGACATCGCCAAGGTGGAGGGGCGCGTCAAGGACCGTGACGAGTGCATCCGCAAGTTCTCGCGCAAGTACCGGGCCTCGCTCGAAGAGAGCAACACGCCGTACGAGATCCGCCACTACATCACCGACCTGGTGGGCGTGCGGGTGGTGTGCCTGTACGAGGACGAGCTGGCCAAGGTGGCGGACATCGTGCGCTCGCACTTCGACGTGATCGACGTGACCGACAAGGTCACCGCGGTGGAGAGCACCGAGGCCTCGTTCGGCTACAAGGGCCTGCACCTGGATTTGCGACTCAATGCCGCCCAGGCCGCCCTGCCCGAGCATGCGGCCTACGCCGGCCGGCCGTTCGAACTGCAGGTGCGCACGATCATCCAGGACTCCTGGAGCGTGCTGGACCACAAGATCAAGTACAAGAAGTCGATCCCGGGCGAACTCAAGCGGCGCATCAACGTGCTGTCCGCGCTGTTCGAACTGGCCGACCGGGAATTCCGCCAGATCCGCGACGCCACCGAGGCCGAACTGCGCCAGGCCCCGGATGAGACCGACGAGGCCAGCGAGCCCGACGCCAGCGGCGGTGCCACACAGGCCGAGCGCCAACCGGCGCAGGGCAGCGAACTCAACGCCTTCACGTTCCTGAAGATCGCCAACCATTTCTTCAAGGACTGCGAATTCGACCCGCACAAGGTCGAT
Organism: Pseudomonadota bacterium; assembly: GCA_023460715.1. GTDB lineage: Bacteria > Pseudomonadota > Gammaproteobacteria > Burkholderiales > Burkholderiaceae_C > Paracidovorax. The sequence continues at coordinate 19,690 of JAEWPH010000266.1, forward strand.
CTCTTCGTGGACGACATCCGTGCCTGGTCGCCGGGCATCACCCGCGCGCGGTTCAATGCGGTCATGCGCGCCACGATCGGCATCGTCAAGCGCTACAAACAGCATTTCGAAGAGCTGAACCCGCAGGGAAGCTTCAACCCGTACACGGTCATCCGGCACTGCCTGTACCTGGGCGACAAGGTGACGTTCTACCGCGCGCTGCGCAATACCTCGCGCGAGGCGTTCGAGGCATGGCTGCAGGAAAACGCCTGATCGAATCGGGGCAAAAATTGCCACCACGCCAATAAATACCAGCGCATTTAGCTATTATTTCAATAGCAATTCTGCGCTACGGAAACCCGCGAATTTTGTCGCCTTGGCGACCGGATGTCAGTAGTTTCACGCCAGACGCGCTTCGCCATCTGCTGATATATTGCACTGCAACATAACGAGCCCCTGGCGCCCCTCCCCATGCTGTACAACCTCTATGAAACCCAGCGTTCGCTGATGGAGCCCTTTGCAGAAATGGCGCAGACCGCGGCCAAGTTCTACAGCAATCCGCTCTCCCCCTTCAGCCAAACCGTGTTCGCCCAGCGCATGTCGGCCGGCTACGAATTGCTGCACCGCCTGGGCAAGGACTACGAGAAGCCCGAGTTCGGCATCCACACGGTCGAGGTGGACGGCGTTCCGGTCGCGGTGATGGAACAAACCGAGATCGACAAGCCGTTTTGCCAGTTGCGCCGGTTCAAGCGCTTCTCGGACGATCTGGACACCCTGAACAAGACCAAGCAGCAGCCGGTGGTGCTGGTCGTGGCGCCTTTGTCGGGCCACTACGCCACCCTGTTGCGCGACACGGTGCGCACACTGCTGCAGGGCCACAAGGTCTTCGTCACCGATTGGAAGAACGCCCGCCTGGTGCCCCTGCAAGATGGCTCCTTCCATCTGGACGACTACGTCAACTACGTGCAGGAATTCATCCGCCACATCCAGGCCACGCACGGCAACTGCCATGTGATGAGCGTGTGCCAGCCGACGGTGCCGGTGCTGGCGGCCGTCTCGCTGATGGCCGGCCGGGGCGAGCAGACGCCGCTGTCCATGGTCATGATGGGCGGTCCCATCGATGCCCGCCGTTCGCCCACCGCCGTGAACAACCTGGCCACGCAGCGCAGCTTCGAGTGGTTCGAGAACAACGTCATCTACCGCGTGCCCGACAACTTCCCTGGCGCCGGCCGGCGTGTGTACCCGGGCTTCCTGCAGCACACGGGCTTCGTGGCCATGAACCCCGACCGCCACGCCAAAAGCCACTGGGACTACTTCAAGGACCTGATGAAGGGCGACGACGCCAGCGCCGAAGCCCACCGCAAGTTCTACGACGAGTACAACGCAGTCCTCGACATGGATGCTGACTACTATCTGGAAACCATCAGGACCGTGTTCCAGGACTACAGCCTGGTGCACGGCACCTGGGACGTGCGCAACCCCGAGGGCGAAGTCGAGCGCGTCCAGCCCCAGACCATCCGCGACACCGCCCTGCTGACCATCGAAGGCGAACTGGACGACATCTCCGGCTCGGGCCAGACGCGCGCCGCGCACGACCTGTGCACCAGCATCGCGGCCAAGGACCGGCAGCATTACGAGGTCAAGGGCGCGGGCCATTACGGCATCTTCAGCGGCCGCCGCTGGCGCGACCTGGTGTACCCGCAGGTGCGCAGCTTCATCTTGGCCCACCAACCGGCGCCCGCTGCCAAGGGCCGCACCGGCGCGGCGGCATCGGCCCAAGCCCTGAGCGATGCGGCCAGTGCCCTGCCGGTCGTCACCGCCGACGCCGCGCCGCGTGCCAAGCGCACGCCACGCAAGGCTTGACCCCCGCCATGCCCGACAGCGCCGCTGCAAGGGCACCGGCGCTGTCCGGGCTGGCCGCCCGCATCGACGCGGCGCTGCCGCAGACCCAGTGCACGCGCTGCGGCTATCCCGACTGCGCGGCCTATGCCCAGGCCATCGCTGACAACGAGGCCGACATCAACCAGTGCCCCCCGGGCGGAGCGGAGGGCATTGCGCGCCTGGTCGCCATCACGGGGCGCCCGCCGCGGCCTTTGAGTGCGGAACACGGCCTGGAAGCACCGCGCGCGCTGGCCGTCATCGACGAGAACTGGTGCATCGGCTGCACCTTGTGCATCAAGGCCTGCCCCACCGACGCCATCCTGGGCGCCAACAAGCGCATGCACACGGTGCTGCCGGACCATTGCACGGGCTGCGAGCTGTGCATTCCCGTGTGCCCCGTGGACTGCATCCGCCTGGACAACGCGAGCGGCGCGGCCACCGGCTGGTCGGCCTGGTCCGAGGCGCAGGCCGACCATGCGCGCCAGCGCTATGACGCCCACCAGCAGCGGCTGCGCAGAGGCGAAGCCCGCGCGGCGGTCCCTCTTTCAACCGAAGTACCACCAGCGCCATCCAACGCTGCAGCCAGCGTCCACACGGTCGCATCGGAGCCGCCCGCCGACCCGCGCCAGGCCGCGATTGCCGCCGCGATGGCCCGTGCCCGGGAGCGCCGTCTGCAGTCGGGACGCTAGGAAACCCTTTCACGAATCACCGAGCCGTTCGCCTCTGCGGAATCGGCCAGCCTGCGGCGTTGCCAACCGCACGACAGCCGCGCTATGGCTGCGGTTCGCGCCTTGCAGTCGCGCCCGATCCGCAGCACACAGGTCCCGCTCGTTTCGTGCGGAGATTCCCCGGGCGCCCGGCGCCACGCAACGCCGCGCCGCCGTTCAGGCGCGCGCCGCCAGAGACTTGTAGACGCCGCAACCCAGGTACAGATCGTCCACGCGCTGCACGAAGGACATCTTGGTCTGCACGCGGCCCGTGGCCGGGTTGGTGATGTCGTACTCGACCCAGCCGGGGCCACGCTCCGCCTGGCCCACGATGTCGCGCACCAGCTGGTCACCAGCGATGCCCGGAATGTCCTGCACCCGCGTTCCCACCTTCTGCGGGTTGCCGCCGAAGGCCTGGTAGGCGCCCTGGGCGTCCAGGGCGAATACGTACATGTCGCGGTCGTGGAACGGCTGGCCCGGGTCGGTGATGGTGCGCAGCAATTGGTCGCGCGACAGTGTGCGGCGCAGGGCCGCGGCGCGCTCCACCAGCGCCACGGCTTCCTCGGCCGTGCCCTGCTGCAGCTGGAACGACAGCACGGCGCGGGACAGGGTGGCCGCCCGGCTTTCCAGTGCCTCGGCCTGCGCCACGGCCTGGCCCACCATCTGCGCGTTGCGCTGGGTGATTTCGTCCAGTTGCTGCACGGCCTGGGTGATCTCCTGCAACCCTGCGCTCTGCTCGGCGCCCGAATGGGCGATCTCCTGCACATGGCCCGCCACGGAGCGGATGCCGTCGGCCATCGCCGCGATCCCCTCCCCGGCCGCACGAATCAGGGTGGCACTGCCCTCCACCTGCCGCACGGAGGCCCCGATCAATTCCCGTATCTCGCGAGCGGCGGTGCCCGAGCGCTGGGCCAGCGTGCGCACTTCGGTCGCCACGACGGCGAAGCCGCGCCCCTGCTCGCCGGCCCGCGCCGCCTCCACGGCGGCGTTCAGCGCCAGGATGTTGGTCTGGAACGCGATGCCATCGATCACCCCGATGATCTCGTTCATCTGCCGCGCGCTCTGCTGGATGGCCTCGACCGAATCCACCGCCTGCGCCATGGACCGGGCGCCCGCATCGGCCGCCTCGCGCACCTGCACCGCCTGCTGGCTCGCGCCGCCCGCGGTCTGGGCGTTCTGCTGCACCGCGGAGGACAGCTGCTCGACGCTGGCGGCCGTCTGCTCCAGGTTCGCGGCCTGCTGCTCGGTGCGGTCGGCCAGATCACGGTTGTCGGACGACAGGCTTTTGCCGGCATGCGCCACCAGGGCGGCATTGCTGCGGATGTCGGCCACCATGGACGACAGCGTCAGCACCATGCCTTCCATGGCGCGCGACATGCGGGCCCATTCGTCCCGACCGCGGCGCGGCGCCGGCGAGCGCAGATCCCCTTGCGCGGCGCGCTCCATGACCTCCAGCAGGCGCTGCAGGTCCTGCGCCACGCTGGCGTACAGCGCCAGCGCCGCGTAGGCCACCACCCCTGCAGCCAGTGCCGCTGCAGCCCAGCGCCCTGCACCTGAGGGCCACGCCGCCAACAGCAGCAACCCCGCCAGTGCGGCCCCGCCCAGCACGCCCACCTTGGCCGCCCAGGGCAAACCACGCATCAGCCCTACGCCGGGGCGCAGGAATAGGGAACCGGCCATGCAGTGCCTCCAATCACGTTGTTATGCAGATCCTCACCTCGTCGCCGCCCCTCGCCCTTACGCATGGCGAACGCCACGGCTCACCGTCCAGGCCCAGCGCAGTGCCGCGCGCCTTACGTTCCCGGCGACACGCGTCGGTCGGAGCGCAGCATGCTATTGGCCGGGTTTTACGGTCCCCTGACAAGACCGGGTAAACAAGGAGCCCGCCCGGCCTGCGGAATGTCCACCGGGGGCCACCGGGCGCGGCAGCAGGCGGACGGCGCGCCGCGCAAGGGAGAACACAGCGCTGTTGCGCCGGCGCCGCGCCGCACGGAGGCGGCCCCGCCCATCCACCATAATTGCGCCCCATGAATCCCCTGCTCTCGCACCTGCAGCCCTATCCCTTCGAGCGGCTGCGACAACTCTTCGCAGGGGTGACGCCCCCCGCCGGCTACAGCGCCATCAGCCTGGGCATGGGAGAGCCCCGCCATCCCACGCCGGCTTTCATCAAGGAAGCCCTGACCGAGAACCTCGGCGGCCTGGCCAGCTACCCTGCCACGGCCGGCGAACCGCGCCTGCGCGAGGCCTGCGCCGCCTGGCTGCAGCGCCGCTACGGCATTGCCGCCGACAGCGCCACGCAGGTGCTGCCCATCAACGGCTCGCGCGAGGCCTTGTTCGCCTTCGCGCAGACGGTGATCGATCCCACGCGCGCCGACGCTACCGTGGTCTGTCCCAATCCGTTCTACCAAATCTACGAAGGCGCCGCCCTGCTCTCCGGCGCCACGCCGTACTACGCACCCAGCGATCCCGGGCGCAATTTCGCCGTGGACTGGGACAGCGTGCCGCAGGAGGTCTGGCAGCGTACGCAGCTGCTGTTCGTCTGCTCGCCCGGCAACCCCACGGGCGCCGTGATGCCGCTGGACGAGTGGAAGAAGCTGTTTGCGCTGAGCGATCGCTACGGCTTCGTCATCGCCTCGGACGAGTGCTACAGCGAGATCTACTTCCAGGGCGAGCCGCCGCTGGGTGGCCTGGAAGCCGCAGCCAAGCTGGGCCGCAGCGACTACCGCAACCTGATCGCCTTCACCAGCCTGTCCAAGCGCAGCAACGTGCCAGGCCTGCGCAGCGGCTTCGTGGCGGGCGATGCAGCGCTGATCAAGGCCTTCCTGCTCTACCGCACCTACCATGGCAGCGCCATGGGACCGGCGGTACAGGGCGCGAGCATCGCCGCGTGGAACGACGAGCAGCACGTGACCGAGAACCGCGCGCTCTACCGCAAGAAGTTCGCCCAGGTGACCCCGCTGCTGGCGGGCGTGATGGAAGTCGCTCTGCCGGACGCCGGCTTCTACCTCTGGGCCAAGGTGCCTGACGCCCTGGGCATGACCGACGCCGAGTTCGCCCGGGAGCTGCTGGCTCAATACAATGTCACCGTGCTGCCCGGCAGCTACCTGGCCCGCGAGGCCGGCGGCTTCAATCCCGGTGCCCAGCGCGTGCGCATGGCCCTCGTCGCGCAAGCCGAGGAATGCGCCGAAGCCGCGCTGCGCATCGTCCAGTTCATCCAATCCCGTACTTGAGCAATCCATGACCCAACAACTGCAGACCCTGATCGACAACGCCTGGGACAACCGCACCAGCCTCTCGCCCGCCTCCGCTCCCAAGGAAGTGGTGGACGCCGTCGAGCATGTGATCGCCGAACTGGATGCGGGCAGCCTGCGCGTGGCGACCCGCGAGGGCGTGGGCCAGTGGACGGTGCACCAGTGGATCAAGAAGGCCGTGCTGCTGTCGTTTCGTCTGAAGGACAACGTGCTGATGCAAGCGGGCGACCTGTCGTTCTTCGACAAGGTGCCCACCAAGTTCGGCGGCCTGTCGGAAGACGCCATCCGCGCCACGGGCGTGCGCGTGGTGCCCCCGGCCGTGGCCCGCCGCGGCAGCTTCATCGCCAAGAACGCCATCCTCATGCCCAGCTACGTGAACATCGGCGCCTATGTGGCCGAAGGCACCATGGTCGACACCTGGGCCACGGTGGGTTCCTGCGCGCAAGTGGGCAAGAACGTGCACCTTTCCGGCGGCGTGGGCCTGGGCGGCGTGCTGGAGCCGCTGCAAGCCAACCCCACCATCATCGAAGACAACTGCTTCATCGGCGCGCGCTCCGAAGTGGTCGAGGGCGTGATCATCGAAGAGAACTCCGTGCTGGGCATGGGCGTGTACATCGGCCAGAGCACCCCCATCTTCAACCGCGACACCGGCGAGATCAGCTATGGCCGCGTGCCTTCGGGCTCCGTGGTCATCAGCGGTAGCCTGCCCAAGAAGACCAAGACCGGGCAGGACTACGCGACCTACGCTGCCGTCATCGTCAAGACCGTGGACGCGCAGACGCGCTCCAAGACCAGCCTGAACGACCTGCTGCGCGACTGACGGCTGCCAGGGCTCGCCGGCTGATCCGCGGCCCTGCACCCTGCATCTCAGCGACCTGCATACAGACAGACAGATAGATCACACGAGGGAACACCCATGAGCACGATGGAACGGATTCTCCGGCTGATGGCCGAGAAGCGTGCCTCCGACGTCTATCTGTCGGCCAACGCGCCTGCGCTGATCAAGATCAACGGCGAATGCGTGCCGATCAACACGCAGGTGCTGCCGCCGGATGCGCCCAAGAACCTCCTGTCCGAGATCGTCCCGCCCGACCGCATCGAGGAGCTGGAGGAGACAGGCGAGCTCAACATGGGCGTGCCGCTCACCGGCGTGGGCCGCTTCCGCGTGAGCGCCATGCGCCAGCGCGGCAGCTACGCCGTGGTGGTGCGCTTCATCGCGCAGCACATTCCCGAGTTGTCTTCGTTGAATCTGCCACCCGTTCTGGGCGACCTGATCCTGGAAAAGCGCGGGCTGCTTTTGGTGGTGGGCGCCACGGGTTCGGGCAAGAGCACCACGCTCGCGTCCATGATCGACAGCCGCAACACGCAGGTCACCGGGCACATCCTGACGGTGGAAGACCCGGTCGAATACCAATTCCGCAACAAGAAATCGATCGTCAACCAGCGCGAGATCGGCTCGGACACGCAGTCCCTGCAGACGGCGCTGAAGAACGCGCTGCGCCAGGCGCCGGACGTCATCCTGATCGGCGAGATCCGCGACCGCGAGACCATGTCCGCCGCCATCGCCTACGCCCAATCCGGCCACCTGTGCCTGGCCACGCTGCACGGCAACAACAGCTACCACGCGCTCAACCGGATCCTGTCCTTCTACCCGGTCGAGGTGCGCTCCACCATGCTGGGCGACCTCTCCTCTGCCCTCAAGGCCGTTGTGTCCCAGCGCCTGGTGCGCACGGTGACCGGCGAGCGCGTGCCGGCCGTCGAGGTGCTGCTCAACACCAAACTGGTGGCCGAGCTGATCGAGAAGGGCGACTTCTCGGGCGTGCGCGACTCCATGGAAAAGTCCATGGCCGAAGGCTCGCAGACCTTCGAAGAAGACCTGGCCCGCCTGATCGTGGAAGGCCGGATCGACCGCAAGGAAGGCATGGCCTATGCCGACTCGCCCACCAACCTGATGTGGCGGCTGCAGAACGACTTCGCCCTGGCCTCCAAAGCCGCACAGGCGAACCAGGAGGCCAGCCAGGCGCAGGAAGACATCCCCTCGTTCACCGAGATCGTGCTCGACGTCAAGCCCGGCTGAGTCCCCGCCTGCCCGCCCCTCTTTCCCGTATTGCCCACCCGATGTCCCGCACCCTGTACCTGGCCGAGCAGCTGATCTCCCGCCCCTCCGTGACCCCCGAAGACGCCGGGTGCCTCGATCTTCTGGCCGAGCGCCTGGCGCCGCTGGGCTTCGCCTGCGAGCGCATCGACAGCGGCCCGGACAGCTTCCGCGTCAGCAACTTGTGGGCAAAACGGCCTGCAGCGCCCGCCCATAGTGCGCATGCCGCTATAAAAACCATAGTATTCGCCGGCCACACCGATGTGGTGCCCACCGGGCCGCTGGAACAGTGGAGCAGCGACCCGTTCACGCCCACCCACCGGGACGGCCGGCTCTACGGCCGCGGCGCGAGCGACATGAAGACCTCCATCGCCGCCTTCGTCGTGGCGGTCGAGGAGTTCCTGGCCGCCACGCCCGAGCCTGCCCTGTCCATCGCCTTCCTGCTGACCAGCGACGAGGAAGGCCCGTCCGTGGACGGCACCAAGGTGGTGGTCGAGACGCTGCGCACCCGCGGCGAGCCGCTGGATTACTGCATCGTGGGCGAGCCCACCTCGGTGAAGCAGACCGGCGACATGATCAAGAACGGCCGCCGCGGCACGCTCAGCGGCCGGCTCACCGTGCGCGGCATCCAGGGCCACATCGCCTACCCGCAGCTGGCGCGCAATCCCATCCACCAGGCCATGCCCGCGCTGGCCGAGCTGGCCGCCACGGTCTGGGACGAAGGCAACGACTTCTTCCCGCCCACCAGCTGGCAGGTGAGCAACATCCACGGCGGCACCGGGGCGACCAACATCATTCCCGGCCATGTGGTCGTCGACTTCAACTTTCGCTTCAGCACCGAATCCACCGCCGAAGGCCTCAAGGGCCGGGTGGACGCGCTGCTCGACCGCCACGGGCTGGAATACGACCTGGTCTGGACGCTGGGCGGCCAGCCCTTCCTGACCACGCCCGGCGAACTCGTCGGCGCCGTGCAGCAGGCGATCACCGCCGAAACCGGGCTGGCGACCGAGCTGTCGACCACCGGCGGCACCAGTGACGGGCGCTTCATCGCCCAGGTCTGCCCGCAGGTCATCGAACTGGGCCCGCCCAACGCCACCATCCACAAGATCGACGAGCACATCGTGGTCGCGGACATCGAGCCGCTGAAGAACATCTACCGCCGCACGCTGGAAAACCTGCACGCGCAGGCCTTGGCATGAGCACAGCCGCGCACACCCCCGTGCCGTTGCACGGCGATACGCTGGGCGCGCTGGTGGCCAGCGGGGCGCAGGCCCTGGAGCAGGCCGGCGTCGCCTTCGGCCACGGCACCACCAACGCCTACGACGAGGCCGCCTGGCTGGTGCTGTGGCGCCTCGGCCTGCCGCTCGACACGCCGCTGGACGACAGCCCGGATTCAGAAGCAAATCGACCTGTAGCGCAGGAACAGCAAGCGCAGGTAGCTACACTTTTTGAACAACGTATCGCCACCCGCAAGCCTGCCGCGTACCTGACGCAAGAGGCCTGGCTGCAGGGCGTGCCGTTCTATGTGGACGAGCGCGCCATCGTGCCGCGCAGCTTCATCGCAGAACTGCTGGCCGACGGCAGCATCGACGACTTCCTGGGCGAGCACACCCACCGCGTGCTCGACCTGTGCACCGGCAACGGCAGCCTGGCCGTGCTCGCTGCCCTGACCTACCCCGAGGTCGCCGTTACCGGCGCCGACATCTCCCCCGATGCGCTGGCCGTCGCCCGCATCAACGTGGATCGCCACGGCCTGCAGGACCGGGTCGCGCTGCAGCTCTCCGACGGCCTGGCCGCCCTGCCCGGCCCGTGGGACCTGATCCTGTGCAACCCGCCCTACGTCAATGCCCAGAGTATGGCCCGGTTGCCGGCCGAGTACCGCGCCGAGCCCGAACTGGCCCTGGCCGGCGGCACCGACGGCATGGACTTCATCCGCCGGCTGCTGGCCGACGCGCCGGCCCGCATGAGCGAACACGCCGTGCTGGTGCTGGAGATCGGCAACGAACGCGCGTATTTCGAAGCCGCCTTCCCGCAGCTGCCGGTGTTCTGGCTGGACACCAGCGCCGGCGAAGACCAGGTGCTGCTCATCACCCGCGAGGCGCTCGTGGCGTCACCGACCTGAACACGGCGATGTCCCTCCATCCCGTCCGTTGGGCGCCCCTGCCGCGCGACGAGTGGTGCCGGCTGCTCGCCATGGCGTAGCCACAGGCCTGCCACCCGCGCTCTCCGGGCCGACGCGCCCCGCGTGCCGCCCGTGCACGGCTCCTTTTGAAATCGAGGCACCTTGCTGAAGAAGGAGGTGCCTGCTCTCGGTATTGCCATGATCACTCTCAGAAACGTCACCTTGCGCCGCAGCGCCAAGGTTTTGCTCGACAACGTCAGCGCCACCATCAATCCCGGCGAGAAGGTCGGCCTGGTCGGCCGCAACGGCGCGGGAAAGTCCACGCTGTTCGCCCTGCTCAACCGCACGTTGCACGAAGACGGCGGCGACTTTTTCATTCCCGCCCAGTGGCGCATGGCCCAGGTGGCGCAGAACATGCCCGAAACGTCGGAGACCGCCACCGAATTCGTGCTGGCCGGCGACACGCGGCTGACCGAGCTGCGCGCCCAGCTCGCCGCGGCCGAAGCGGCCGACGACGGCATGGCCATCGCCCATGCCTACACCGACCTGGCCGATGCCGGCGACTACGACGCCACCGCGCGCGCGCAGGCGTTGATCCTCGGCCTGGGCTTCAAGGTGGGCGAGCTGGACAGCCCGGTGGACAGCTTCTCGGGCGGCTGGCGCATGCGCTTGCAGCTCGCCCGCGCACTGATGTGCCCCAGCGATCTGCTGCTGCTGGACGAGCCGACCAACCACTTGGACCTGGACGCGCTCGTCTGGCTCGAAGCCTGGCTCAAGACTTATGCCGGCACCATGATCGTCATCAGCCACGACCGCGAGTTCCTGGACGCGGTCACCGGCGTCACGCTGCACATCGAGAACGCCAAGCTGGTCCGCTACGGCGGCAACTACAGCAAGTTCGAGGAAATGCGCGCGCTGCAAATGGAGCAACAGCAGGCCGCCTTCGCCAAGCAGCAGGACAAGATCGCCCACCTGCAGAAGTTCATCGACCGCTTCAAGGCCAAGGCCAGCAAGGCCAAGCAGGCGCAGAGCCGGGTCAAGGCGCTGGAGCGCATGGAGAAGGTGGCGCCGCTGCTGGCCGAGGCCGAATTCACGTTCGAGTTCAAGGAGCCGGGCCACATTCCCAACCCGATGATGTCGATCGACAACGCCTCGTTCGGCTACGTGGCCGAAGACGAAGCCGCGCCGCCCAAGATCATCCTCACCGGCGTCAGCAAGTCGGTGATGGCCGGCCAGCGCATCGGCATCCTGGGGGCCAACGGCCAGGGCAAGTCCACCTTCGTGAAGACGGTGGCGCACGACATGAAGCCGCTGGCGGGCCAGATCATCGAAGGCAAAGGCCTGCGCATCGGTTACTTCGCCCAGCAGGAGCTGGACGTGCTGCGCCCGCAGGACACGCCGCTGGAGCACATGATCCGCCTCGCCCGGGAAATGGGTGCGGATGCCAAGCAGCCCTCGCGCGAGCAGGACCTGCGCAGCTACCTGGGCACGTTCAACTTCACCGGCGACATGGTCAAGCAGGCCGTGGGCACCATGAGCGGCGGCGAAAAGGCCAGGCTGGTGCTGGCCATGATGGTCTGGCAGCGCCCCAACCTGCTGCTGCTGGACGAACCCACCAACCACCTGGATCTGGCCACGCGCGAGGCCCTGGCCATGGCGCTCAACGAGTTCGAAGGCACGCTGATGCTGGTCAGCCACGACCGGGCGCTGCTCCGCTCGGTGTGCGACGAGTTCTGGCTGGTCGGCCGCGGCGTGGTCGGCCCGTTCGACGGCGACCTCGACGATTACCAGCGCTACCTGCTGGACGAAGCCAAACGCCTGCGCGAAGAGGCCAAGGCGGCAGACGCGCAGGCCCTGCTGGCCCAGCAACAGGCAGCCGCCGTCCCCGCGGCCAAGCCGGCACCGTCGTCACCTGCGCCCGCCCCGGTGGCGCGGCCTGCCATGCCCGGCCCGGCCACCCCGGCCGTCGAACCCCAGCGCGACGCCCGCGAGCAGCGCAAGCAGGATGCGCAAGCCCGCCAGCAGCTGGCCGAGAAAAGCCGGCCCTTAAAGCGCGAGCTGGAGAAGATCGACCAACGGCTGGCGGCGCTCGGCCAGGAAAAGGCCGCGCTGGAAGAACGCCTGACCCAGGCGCTGCCGCCCCCGGAGATCGCGGAGGCCGGCCGGCGCCTGAAAGCGTGCAACGATGAAATCGACCAGTTGGAAGAAAAGTGGCTGGATGTATCCGGCTCGCTGGAGGAGCTCAACTCGGCCGCCGCTGGAGGGTGAAGAACACTTGAGGTCTTTTTGACCTCAAGCGCTTATTCAGCAAGGGCAAACAGCTCCTCTTTCGATAGCATACAAAAGGTGCGCCCAAAGGAGTGCATTTTCTTGCATGGATCTGTCAACGCAGCCCCGCCAAGGTGCGTTGTGGATACATCCAAGGAGTTTTTCGCCATGAACACTACCGCAATCCTGTCCGCCTGGCCCGAAGACGAACGCGACCGCAAGCGCGCACCGGCCCGCCTGTGAACGGCTGGCGCACCAAGATGGAGCATTTCACTGCAAACAAGTTCCATCCCGCGCCACCGCTCCGGTGATTCACGACCTCCATGAAAAAACCCCGCATCGCGGGGTTTTTGTCCTTCTTGGCCCCGCCAGGGCCCGACCCCGGAAACCCGGGGCACCGGCGCGTCAGCCCATGTGCAGGCCGCCGTTGACCGAGAAATCGGCGCCGGTGGCATAGCCGCCCTCTTCCGAGGCCAGCCAGGCGATGATGGACGCGATCTCGCTGGGTTCACCCAGGCGCTTCACCGGTACGGTGGCGACGATCTTTTCCAGCACGTCGGGGCGGATGGCCTTGACCATGTCGGTGCCGATGTAGCCTGGGCTCACGGTATTCACCGTCACGCCCTTGGTGGCCAGTTCCTGCGCCAGCGCCATCGAGAAGCCGTGCATGCCGGCTTTGGCCGCGGAGTAGTTGGTCTGGCCGGCCTGGCCCTTCTCGCCGTTCACGCTGCTGATGTTGATGATGCGGCCCCAGCCCTTTTCCACCATGTCGCCCACGACCTGCTTGGTCACGTTGAACATGGAGTTGAGGTTGGTCTCGATCACCGCGTCCCAGTCCTCGCGGGACATCTTCAGGAACATGCGGTCCCGCGTGATGCCGGCGTTGTTCACCAGCACGTCGATGCTGCCGTGCTCGGCCTTCGAGGCCGTGAACGCGGCCACCGTGGAATCCCAGTCGCCCACGTTGCCTACGGAGGCATGGAAGGTATAGCCCAGGGCCTTTTGCTCGCCCAGCCACTTGGCATGATCGCGCGTGGGGCCGCAGCCCGCGATCACCTTGAACCCGTCCTTGTGCAGACGCTGACAGATGGCCGTTCCGATGCCGCCCATCCCCCCGGTCACGTACGCCACTTTCTGACCCATTGCGTTCTCCTTTTTTGCGTGATGTCGTTATCTCACGCGCCACTCTACCCAAGAAACCCCTCCGGTCCGCTCAGGAAAACACCGATCGGCACAAATTTCGCGCAACAGGCCATGCCCTGGACGCATGTCTGCTGCATGCCTGCGTCATGCAGTGCCCGCCAGACGAAAGAAAGCCGCGCAGCGCGCGGCTCCTGGCGTGGGGCAGCGCTCAGCGCTGCACGGTCAGCGACACGCCCATGCCGCCGCCGATGCACAGCGCCGCCAAGCCCTTCTTGGCGTCGCGGCGCTGCATCTCGTGCAGCAGGGTGACCAGGATGCGGCAGCCGGATGCACCGATGGGATGGCCGATGGCGATGGCACCGCCGTTCACATTCACTTTCGCGGGGTCGATGCCCAGTTCCTGGTTGACCGCGCAGGCCTGAGCGGCAAAGGCCTCGTTCAGCTCGAACAGGTCCACGTCCTTGGCGTCCCAGCCAGCGCGCTTAAGCGCCTTGCGCGACGCCGAGACAGGGCCCATGCCCATGGTGGCAGGGTCCAGGCCGGTGGTGCCGAAGGCCGCGATGCGCGCCAGCGGCTTCAGGCCCAGTTCCGCCGCCTTCTTGGCGCTCATCAGCACCACGGCGGCGGCGCCGTCGTTCAGGCCCGAGGCATTGCCCGCCGTCACGCTGCCTTCCTTGGCGAAGGCGGGGCGCAGCTTGGTCATCCCGTCCAGCGATGCGCCGTGACGGATGTATTCGTCCGAATCGACTGTCACGTCGCCCTTGCGGGTCTTGACGGTGAAGGGGACGATCTCATCCGCGAATTTTCCTGCGGTCTGCGCCGCTTCGGCCTTGTTCTGCGAGGCGACTGCGAATTCATCCTGCTGTTCGCGGGTGATTCCCCATTTCTCGGCCACGTTTTCGGCGGTCTGGCCCATGTGGTAGTTGTTGAAGGCGTCCCACAATCCGTCCCGGAT
>JAEWPH010000267.1 GCA_023460715.1 Pseudomonadota bacterium
GTTTTGCCCATCTCGACGTTAGAGAATGAAGTGGCGATAGTGCATCTTGTCGATCTCCCCCTTGAGGGGAGATGCCCGGCAAGGCAGAGGGGGGTAAGCCACACCCACCGACGACCCGCTACCACACACAACCGCCTGAAGACGTACCCCGCGTGCTATTCATCCCACGCCGCACCGCGTCAATTCTCATCCCCCTCTAAAGAATCCGCTTGACCGCAACGCCGCCTCCGCTTAAATGGCGCTCGAACCGTACCGTACGGTACATCAATCGAGCCCCTTGGAGTGGAAAGACTTGGCTTCCGACCCGATCACAGCGCAGGAATTTTCGCCGCGCCAGAACGCCGTTCTGGACCAGGCATTGCGTCTATTGGTCGAAGGCGGCGAGAAAGCGCTGACCACATCGGGACTGGCGCGCGCCGCCAACTGTTCCAAGGAAAGCCTTTACAAGTGGTTCGGTGATCGCGATGGCCTGCTGGCGGCGATGATCACCTTTCAGCAGAGCAAGGTCCGCACCTTCGAAAAGGCGGGTGACCGCGTCTCCGCACCGCAGCTTGCCGATCACCTCGAGGTTTTCGCCCATGATCTGCTGGATGTGCTGGCAGGCGACGTGTCATTGGCGCTTAACCGTTTGGCGATAGGGCAGGCGAGCCGGGATGGCTCGAAGCTCGGTGATCTGCTGCTGGAGCGTGGTCGTCGCCAGATCGACCGCCGCGCCCGTGGGCTGATCGAGGCAGGTCGCCGTTCCGGTTACCTGCGTTTCGATGATGCGGAAGAGGCATATCGCAGTTTTTACGGCCTTATCGTCTCGGATCTGCATGTGCGCATGCTGCTGGGCGAGGCGCCGGACAAGGATTTTTCTGCCCGGGCGAAGAAGGCTGTCATTGCCTTCCTGACCCTCTACGGCACGGAAAAGGTACATTCGGAACTGGGCGGCAAGGTCGCTTAAGCTTCCGGTTCAGACAACTGAGAGACAAGCATTAGGGAAGGACCATAAAATGCGCGTTTATTATGATCGTGATGCCGATCTCAATCTCATCAAGTCCAAGAATGTCGTCGTCGTCGGTTACGGCTCCCAGGGCCGCGCCCATGCGCTGAACCTCAAGGATTCCGGTGCCAAGAACGTCGTCATCGCTCTCAAGGCCGGTTCTCCGACCGTCAAGAAGGCCGAAGCCGATGGCTTCAAGGTCATGACCGTTGCCGAAGCCGCCAAGTGGGGCGACCTGCTGATGATGGCAACGCCTGACGAACTGCAGGCCGACATCTACAAGGCCGACATTGCCGGCAACATCCGTGATGGCGCAGCGATTGCTTTCGCGCACGGCCTCAATGTTCACTTCGGCCTCATCGAGCCGAAGGCATCGCTCGACGTCGTCATGATCGCACCGAAGGGCCCTGGCCATACGGTTCGCGGCGAATACCAGAAGGGCGGCGGCGTTCCCTGCCTCGTTGCCGTTCACCAGAACGCTTCGGGCAACGCCCTTGAACTCGCTCTCTCCTACGCCTGCGGCGTTGGCGGCGGCCGTTCGGGCATCATCGAGACCAATTTCAAGGAAGAGTGCGAAACCGACCTCTTCGGCGAACAGGTCGTTCTCTGCGGCGGTCTCGTCGAACTGATCCGCGCTGGTTTCGAAACTCTGGTCGAAGCCGGTTACGCTCCGGAAATGGCCTATTTCGAGTGCCTGCACGAAGTGAAGCTGATCGTTGACCTGATCTATGAAGGCGGCATCGCCAACATGAACTACTCGATCTCCAACAATGCCGAGTACGGCGAGTACGTGACCGGTCCGCGCGTCGTGACCGAAGAAACCAAGAACGCCATGCGTCAATGCCTGAAAGACATTCAGACCGGCGAATACGCGAAGAGCTTCATCCTGGAAAACAAGGCCGGCGCACCGACCCTGATTTCCCGTCGTCGCCTGAACGCGGAACACGAGATCGAGCAAGTGGGCGCCAAGCTGCGCGCGATGATGCCGTGGATCGCGAAGAACAAGCTGGTGGATCAGTCCAAGAACTGATAGCTTCTCGCTGCATGAAAAAGCTGCGCGCCTTGCGCAGCTTTTTTTTTGTAACGGATTGTTTGAAGCGAATCGGTGCAACTGGCTTGCCGTTAGCCTGTCATTGATTTTGCAAACTGGGCCGGCTATGCGCCCCCGATTTTTGACATGGAGGATATTGTGATTCGCAAGACACTGATGCTATCCCTTGCTCTCTGCCTGCCGGCAGTGCTGCACGCCCAACAGCTTCCCGCAGCATCGGCGACTTCCGCTGCCGCGGCGAAAGTCAATGGCACGATATTGACGCTTCCTGCGTTTGGCGAAGTACGTCTTGCCAACGACCAGGCGCGCCTGGTTTTCATGGTGGAAGAACAGGACAAGGACCAGGCTGCCGCTGCTTCGCGTGTCAACCGGAGAATGAAAGAGGGCACCGAGCTGATGAAGCGGCTGGATTCGCAAGGCTTGCTCACCACGCGCAATTACTACACTTACCCCGTCTATGCGGAAGAGAAGACGCCTAGCGGAAAAGTGAGGCAGCCTGTGGGCTGGCGCGTGGGGCAGTCGCTGGAAGTCGTGACGACCAATCTTTCAGCGTTGCCGCAGACCGTGGCCAAGGCGCAGGAGAAGCTGGCATTGCAGAGCTTGAGTTTCGGCTTGTCCGATGCAGCAAGGCGCAAGCTGGACAGGCAAGTCATGGAGGCTGCTTATCGCCATCTCAACGAGCGTATCGAGTCAGCGGCCCTGATCATGGGACGCAAGACGAACGAGGCGCAAGTGGAGCAGGTCGATTTCGGTGGCGGGGATATCGTTCGTCCTTATACGATGGCCCGCATGGACATGGCGATGAAGGGCGCAGCCGAAGCCGTGGAAGCGCCGCAGTTTGAACCTGGCGAAACGCCGGTACAGATGAATATCGTTGCGCGAGTGCGGTTTCCCTGATTTTTTCCGACCATGACACGGCAGGCGGCATAAGTGCCTGCCGTGAACATCGAATTCTTAATCCGGTCCAACAATAGCTGCTGATCAAGTGTCTGGCAGTATTCCAGGCGACACCCGCACGGCAAAAAAGGTTACTTTTGTTTGCTGCTCGTCTAGAATAGCTGCGTTTTTGACACGAAGCGTGCTCAATAGAAAAATTAACCGGAGTCACATTGAAACATTATCCGCATCCCATCATCGCCCGAGAGGGCTGGCCTTTCCTGGCAGCCGCTTTTGCGCTTGCTTTCTTTGTTACCCTGTTCTCAGTCGCATGGTCCATTCCGCTGTGGATCATCGCGCTTTTCATACTGCAATTTTTCCGCGATCCGGCCAGAACGGTGCCGCAACAGGCAAATGCCGTCATTTCTCCCGCTGACGGTCGCATCGTCGTGGTCGAAAGAGCGCGCGATCCTTATGCCGATCGCGAGGCGCTGAAGATCAGTGTCTTCATGAATGTCTTCAATGTGCACTCCAATCGTGCACCCGTCGATGGCCTGATCGAGCGCGTGGAATATTTCCCCGGCAAATTTGTCAACGCGGATCTGGACAAGGCTTCCATCGAGAACGAAAGAAATGCACTGGTGATCAAGGCCGGCAACGGCGAAACCGTGACCTGCGTGCAGGTGGCCGGACTGATTGCTCGTCGCATCCTTTGTTACGTGAAGGCGGGTGATGGCTTAAATAAGGGCCAGCGCTACGGTTTCATCCGCTTCGGCTCGCGCGTTGATGTATATCTGCCGGTAAGCGCCACTCCCAAGGTAACGGTCGGAGATAAAGTCTCTGCCACGGAAACGATTTTGGCTGAATTCTGACTATCTCTATATCCCTACACTTCAAAGGATAGACATGCCCGTTTTCAACCGTCGCAAAGCCAAGAGCGCCGCAACACAATTTCCGAAGCCGCCGCGCAAGCAATCCCTGCGATCGCCGCAATTCGATGAAGGATCAGATCGGCTAACGCTGCGCCGGCGCAGCATTTACCTGCTGCCCAATGCCTTCACGACTGCCAACCTGTTTTGCGGCTTCTATGCGATCGTGATGGCGATGAACCTGCGCTTCGATCTCGCAGCGATTGCCATCTTTGTTGCGATGCTGCTGGATACTTTCGATGGCCGCGTGGCACGCCTGACCAATACCCAGAGCGAATTCGGCGCCGAGTACGACAGTCTGTCCGACATGATGTCCTTCGGTGCGGCACCTGCACTGGTGATTTATGAATGGTCGCTGCGCGGCCTGGGAAGCTGGGGCTGGCTGGCTGCCTTTGTCTATTGCGCCGGCGCGGCACTGCGGCTGGCTCGATTCAATACCATGATAGGCGTGGTCGACAAGCGCTATTTCCAGGGCTTGCCCAGCCCCGCGGCGGCGGCCATCGTAGCCGGCTTCGTCTGGGTCATGCATGATTTGCAAATCGCGGGTGCCGACCTGGCGTGGTTCGCTTGGTTCATTACCTTGTATGCGGGCCTGACCATGGTCAGCAATGTTCCTTTCTACAGTTTCAAGGATGTGGATTACCGCAAGTCCGTACCTTTCATTGCCGTGTTCCTGATCGTGCTGGGCATTGCGGCAGTGATGAGCGATCCGCCCAAGGTGCTGTTCGGCGTATTCGTCGCTTACGGCTTCTCCGGTTATGCGGTATTTTTCTGGCGCATGGCCAAGGGCAAGCCGGTCAGCATCATTCAGACCGACGAGGAGCATCCGGCGGATGCAAAGGACTGAAGGCCAGGGCGCACTTCGACTTGCTTTCATGGGGAATGACAGGGCTTGAATTCCTCGTTCCGGTCTCCGGTCTTCCTGCTTTTCGTGCGGGGGATGCTTGTCGTGGCGCGCCTGGTTCGATATTTCCCGGCAGCACTCGCAAGTGTTTGTATTGGCTTGGCCTTTCCGCTATACTTGCGCCCTGGCCGATTTCCCGGCCAGATTATTTTATTGACTGAAGTTCACGGCACATGGGGTTAAGTACTCCGTATGCCGCATGTGAAAGGTAAATCATGGCATTGGAAAAAGACAGCAAAGCCGCCATCATCGCAGACAATGCGCGCGGCACTAACGATACGGGTTCTCCGGAAGTGCAAGTTGCACTGCTGACCGCACGTATCAATGACCTGAACGGCCATTTCAAGGCGCATGGCAAGGATCACCACTCCCGCCGCGGCCTGATTAAAATGGTTAACCGTCGTAAAAGCCTGCTGGCTTATCTGAAGGGCAAAGATGCAAGTCGCTATCGCACCCTGATTGAAAAGCTGGGCTTGCGCAAGTAATCCGGTGCAAGATTCTGCCCGGCTTAGTTAGCAAAAATGCCTGCGTCAGATACCTGATGCGGGCATTTTGTTTATTGGCGGTAGAGATTGCACGCAGCAAGCAACAAGCAAAGCAGTCAAGTTAAGCAAGAGTAAAAGAAAAGTGTCTTGTCTTAGAGGCGGGCACCGGTGGTGAGGTGAACGACAGCGCCTGAAAATCTGTCGGCAAAAATAGAAAGGAAACACCGTGTTTAATAAAGTTACCAAGACCTTCCAGTACGGCCAGCATAGCGTGACGATGGAAACGGGCGAGATTGCCCGCCAAGCAAGCGGCGCCGTACTTGTGTCGGTTGAAGATACCGTTGTGCTCGCGACCGTCGTTGCGCGCAAGGATGCGAAGCCAGGCCAGGATTTCTTCCCGCTGACCGTCGACTATGTAGAAAAAACCTATGCAGCCGGCCGTATTCCCGGCGGTTTTTTCAAGCGTGAAGGCCGTCCTTCGGAAAAGGAAACGCTGACCTCGCGCCTGATTGATCGCCCGATCCGCCCGCTGTTCCCTGAAGGTTATTTGAATGAAGTGCAGGTCATCATTCATGTGCTGTCCGTGAACCCGGAAATCGATCCGGATATCGCAGCCATGATCGGCACGTCCGCCGCGCTGTGCGTGTCAGGCATCCCGTTCAGCGGCCCGATCGGCGCCGCACGCGTCGGTTATATCAATGGCGAATACGTGCTGAATCCGACCGTGTCGCAACTGGCGCAATCGGACATGGACCTGGTGGTTGCTGGCACCGAAACCGCTGTGTTGATGGTGGAATCCGAAGCCAAGGAATTGCCGGAAGACGTGATGCTGGGTGGTGTTGTATACGGTCACGAGCAAATGCGTGCAGTGATTGATGCCATCCATGAGCTGGTGCGCGAAGGTGGCAAGCCGGAAGTGGAATGGACGCCGCCGGCCAAGAACGAAGCGCTGATTTCCCGCGTGACGCAACTGGCTGAAACCAAACTGCGCGACGCTTATCGCGTCAAGGACAAGCAGGCACGTACCACCAAGCTGCGCGACGCCGTTAGCCAGGTGAATGCTGATCTGGCTGCAGAAGCTGCTGCCAATGGCACTTCGGCTCCTGATTCTGGTGAAGTGAGCGGCATCCTGTTTGATCTGGAAGCGAAAATCGTTCGTTCGCAGATTCTTGATGGCGAACCGCGTATCGACGGTCGTGACACCCGCACCGTGCGTCCGATTTCGATCCGTAGCAGTGTGCTGCCGCGTACCCATGGTTCCGCCTTGTTTACCCGTGGTGAAACTCAGGCGCTGGTGGTTGCCACGCTCGGTACCGCGCGTGACGAACAGAAGATCGATGCGCTGATGGGCGAATACAGCGACCGTTTCATGATGCATTACAACATGCCTCCGTTTGCTACCGGTGAAACCGGTCGCGTGGGCACGCCCAAGCGTCGTGAGATCGGCCATGGTCGTCTGGCCAAGCGTGCCCTGGTTGCAGCGCTGCCGGCTCCGGAAGACTTCAGCTATTCGGTGCGGCTGGTATCGGAAATCACCGAATCCAACGGTTCTTCCTCGATGGCGTCGGTATGTGGCGGTTGCCTCGCACTGATGGATGCCGGTGTGCCAATGAAAGCGCATGTGGCCGGTATCGCCATGGGCCTGATCAAGGACGGCGGCAAGTTCGCCGTGCTGTCCGATATCCTCGGTGATGAAGATCACTTGGGCGACATGGACTTCAAGGTGGCGGGTACCGCGAATGGCGTGACCGCATTGCAGATGGATATCAAGATCCAGGGCATCACCAAGGAAATCATGCAGGTCGCCCTGGCCCAGGCCAAGGAAGCACGCATGCACATCCTGGGCAAGATGCAGGAGGCCATGGGCGAAGCCAAGACCGAGGTGTCCAGCTTCGCGCCCAAGCTGTACACGATGAAGATCAACCCCGAGAAGATCCGCGACGTGATCGGCAAGGGCGGCGCCGTGATCCGTGCGCTGACCGAAGAGACCGGCTGCCAGATCAACATCGAGGAAGACGGCACGATCACCATCGCCGCGACCGATGCCGAGAAGGCCGAAGTCGCGAAGCAGCGCATCGAGCAGATCACGGCCGAAGTCGAGATCGGCAAGATCTACGAAGGCCCCGTGGTCAAGATCCTGGACTTCGGCGCACTGATCAACCTGCTGCCCGGCAAGGATGGCCTGCTGCACATCAGCCAGATCGCCCACGAGCGCGTGGAGAAGGTTACCGACTACCTGTCCGAAGGCCAGATCGTCAAGGTCAAGGTGCTGGAGACGGACGAGAAGGGCCGCGTCAAGCTGTCCATGAAGGCCCTGACCGAGCGCCCCGCCGGCGAATACGGTGGCCGTCCTGAGCGCAGCGAGCGTTCCGATCGCGGTGACCGTGGCGACCGTGGTGGTGATCGCGGCGAGCGTCGTGACGGTGGCCGCCACGAGCAGGCGGCTCCGGCTGCGGCCGCTGGCGTCGATGCGGGCGCCGCCCGCAACGGCGACAACGACGGCAACAACCGCAACAACGGCTGATTGCTATTGAAATGAGAGCTTCCGGCGCTTGCCCTGCGGGCGCTGGAAGCCTTTTTTGCTTGTATTCAAGCTGATCGCCATGAACCGTACCATGCGTGCTGTCGAAATCGCCGACTTCGGTCCTCCGGAAGGTCTGCGGCTGGGCGAGCGGCCCGTGCCCGTGCCGGGCGTGGGCGAGCTGCTGATCCGTGTCGCGGCCAGTGGCATCAACCGCCCTGACGTGCTGCAGCGCAAGGGGCATTACGCTCCGCCGCCCGGTGCTTCCGACCTGCCCGGCCTAGAAGTCTCTGGCGTGATCGAATCCGGTGACGCCGACGCCATGGCCGAGGCGGGCCTGCGCGTGGGCGACCGGGTCTGCGCGTTGCTGGCTGGTGGCGGCTATGCCGAGTGGTGCGTCGCACCGGTGGCGCAGTGCCTTCCAGTGCCTGCCGGACTGAGCGACGTCGAAGCGGCTTCGCTGCCGGAGACGTTCTTCACCGTCTGGAGCAATGTCTTCGACCGCGGCCGCCTGCAAGCGGGAGAGACCCTGCTGGTGCAGGGCGGCAGCAGCGGCATCGGCGTGACGGCGATCCAGCTGGCACGCGCACGCGGCGCCACGGTGATCGTCACGGCGGGCAGCGACGACAAATGCGCCGCCTGCCTGGCGCTGGGCGCGCACCATGCGATCAACTACAAGACCCAGGATTTCGTTGCCGAAGTGCAGCGCATCACGCAGGGCAGGGGGGTGGACGTGGTGCTCGACATGGTCGCGGGCGACTATGTGGCCCGTGAGGTCGAATGCCTGGCCGAGGATGGCCGGCTGGTGATCATTGCGGTGCAGGGCGGCGTGAAGTCGGACTTCAACGCCGGCCTGGTGCTGCGCCGCCGGCTGGTGATCACGGGCTCGACCCTGCGGCCGCGTCCCGTGGCCTTCAAGGGCGCGATTGCGCAGGCGCTGCGCGAACAGGTCTGGCCGCTGCTGACATCGGGTGCGGTGCGCCCGGTTATCCACAGCACCTTTCCTGCTTCCGAGGCGGCCCAGGCGCATACGCTCATGGAGTCGAATCAGCACATTGGCAAGATTGTTTTGACGTGGACAGCATGAAAAAGAAACTCATTGCCGGCAATTGGAAGATGAACGGCGGCCTGGCCGCCAACGAGGCCTTGCTGACGGCGCTGCGTGATGGCCTGGGCCGGCCTGCGTGCGACGTGGCCGTGGCCGTGCCGGCGCCCTATCTTGCACAGGTGCAGGCGCTGGCTGCGGGCACCTCCATCGCCGTGGCGGCGCAGGATGTGTCGCAGCATGAATCGGGCGCCTTCACCGGCGAGGTGTCGGCGACGATGCTGCGCGAATTCGGTGTGCGCTACGCGCTGGTCGGCCATTCCGAGCGGCGCCAGTACCACGGCGAAACCGACGACGTCGTCGCAGCCAAGGCGCAGCGCGCCCTGGCCGCGGGTGTCACGCCCATCGTGTGCGTGGGCGAGACCCTGGCAGAGCGCGAGGCGGGGGAGACCGAGGCCGTGGTCAAGCGGCAGCTGGCGGCGGTGATTCACCTCAACGGCCATTGCATCAGCGAAATCGTGGTGGCGTACGAGCCGGTCTGGGCCATCGGCACGGGCCGCACTGCCACGCCGGAGCAGGCCCAACTGGTCCATGCCGTGCTGCGTGCGCAGCTGGCTGCCGCCAGCGAGAAGGCCGACCGGATTCCGCTGCTGTACGGCGGCAGCATGAATGCGGCCAACGCCGCGCAACTGCTGGCCCAGCCGGACATCGACGGCGGCCTGGTCGGGGGCGCATCGCTGAAGGCCGCCGACTTTCTACAGATCATCGCTGCGGCCGCTTGAGCGGACCGCAGGCAAGCAATTACATCAGGAGTGATTCGAGAATGAACGCAGTAGTGAACGTGATTCTGGCAGTGCAGATGCTGACCGCCCTGGCCATGATCGGCCTGATCCTGATCCAGCATGGCAAGGGGGCGGACATGGGTGCCGCCTTCGGCAGTGGCAGTTCCGGCAGCCTGTTCGGCGCCAGCGGCAGTGCCAACTTCCTGTCGCGCACCACGGCCGTCCTGGCTGCGGTGTTCTTCGTGGCGACGCTGGCCTTGGCCTACTTCGGCAACGTCCGCCCGACCAGCACCGGCAGCGTGCTTGAAGGCCCGGCTGCCGCGGTGCCTGCGGGCGCTGCTCCAGCGGCCTCCATGCCGGCCTCCGATGCCTCGTCGGCCGTGCCCCCCGCACCTGCGCAGCCGGCCTCTGGCGCCGCGCAAATCCCGACCAAATAAACTGATCCGATTTACCCCGGCGCCTTCGACCTCGGGGTATTTCCGGAGTAGAATCACGGATTGTCTGGAAAGCCAAAACCTTCGGGTCCTCATGCCATCCAGATGCACAAAACAGCCGTCGTGGTGAAATTGGTAGACACGCTATCTTGAGGGGGTAGTGGCGAAAGCTGTGCGAGTTCGAGTCTCGCCGACGGCACCAATATAAAAAGATTGCCCTCTCGTGTCCCGTTCGGGGCATGCGGAGGGTGGTCTCAGCGGTGACACATCCTCCAGATGAACCTCGATCAATACCTCCCCGTCCTTTTGTTTATCTTGGTCGGCATCGGTGTCGGCGTCGTTCCTCTGGCATTGGGCTACTTCCTCGGCCCCAATCGTCCGGATGCGGCCAAGAATTCTCCCTACGAGTGTGGCTTCGAAGCCTTTGAAGATGCGCGCATGAAGTTCGATGTGCGCTACTACCTCGTCGCCATCCTCTTCATTCTTTTCGATCTGGAAATCGCTTTCCTCTTCCCTTGGGCTGTGTCGCTGCAAGAGGTGGGGTTGGCGGGGTTCGTTGCCGTCGTGATCTTTCTCGCCATCCTGGTCGTGGGCTTTGCCTACGAGTGGAAAAAGGGTGCGCTGGATTGGGAATGATCGGCCAGAAAAAGGAATGACACGATGATTGAAGGCGTGATGAAGGAAGGCTTCGTCACCACCAGCTACGACGCGGTGGTGAACTGGGCCAAGACCGGCTCCCTCTGGCCCATGACGTTCGGTCTGGCTTGCTGTGCCGTCGAGATGATGCACGCGGCTGCCGCGCGCTATGACATCGGCCGCTTCGGTGCCGAAGTGTTCCGCGCCAGCCCCCGTCAGTCCGATCTGATGATCGTGGCCGGCACGCTGTGCAACAAGATGGCGCCAGCCCTGCGCAAGGTGTACGACCAGATGTCCGAACCTCGCTGGGTGCTGTCAATGGGGTCGTGCGCCAACGGCGGCGGCTACTACCACTACAGCTATTCCGTGGTGCGCGGCTGCGACCGCATCGTGCCGGTCGATGTCTATGTGCCGGGCTGCCCGCCCACGGCCGAGGCACTGCTCTACGGCATCATCCAGCTGCAGCAGAAGATCCGCCGCACCAACACCATCGCTCGGGTCTGAGGGGTTGATGATGACTGCTATTGCCATTCGTCCCGAAGCCCTTCGGGACGCGATTGCCGCCGCGCTCGGCGACAAGGTCCGTCAGATCACGCTGGCGCTGGACGAGGTGACCGTCGTGGTGTCCGCCGCCGACTATCTCTCCGCCATGCACACGCTGCGCGATGCGCCCGGCTGCCAGTTCGAGCAACTGGTCGATCTGTGCGGCGTGGATTATTCGTCCTACGGCGAGGTGGGGGTGGAGGGCGCGCGCTATGCCGTCGTCTCCCACCTGCTGTCGGTGAGTCTGAACCAGCGCGTGCGCGTCAAGGTCTTCTGTCCGGACGACGATCTTCCGGTGGTGGCTTCGGTCTCCGAGCTGTGGAACTCCGCCAACTGGTACGAGCGCGAAGCGTTCGACCTGTTCGGCATCGTGTTCGACGGCCACAACGATCTGCGACGCATCCTGACCGACTACGGTTTCATCGGCCACCCCTTCCGCAAGGACTTCCCGCTGTCGGGTCATGTCGAGATGCGCTACGACGCCGAACAGCGCCGGGTGATCTATGAGCCGGTGACCATCGAGCCGCGCGAGGTGACCCCGCGCATCATCCGCGAAGACAAGTACGGAGGCCTGCACTGAGGTGCTCCGGCGCCCAGTGATCCACCATGGCTGAAATCAAGAACTACTCCCTCAACTTCGGTCCCCAGCATCCTGCAGCACACGGCGTGTTGCGTCTGGTGCTTGAGCTGGACGGCGAAGTCGTCCAACGCGCCGACCCGCATATCGGCCTGTTGCATCGCGCGACGGAAAAGCTCGCGGAGCACAAGACCTACATCCAGTCGCTGCCCTACATGGACCGTCTGGACTACGTCTCGATGATGTGCAACGAGCACGCCTACTGCTTGGCCATCGAGAAGCTGCTGGGCATCGACGTGCCGCTGCGGGCTCAGTACATCCGCGTGATGTTCTCCGAGATCACACGCCTGCTGAACCACCTGATGTGGCTGGGCTCGCACGGCAACGACTGCGGCAGCTCGACCATCCTGATCTACACGTTCCGCGAACGCGAAGACCTGTTCGACATGTACGAAGCCGTCTCCGGCGCGCGCATGCACGCGGCGTACTTCCGTCCGGGCGGCGTGTACCGCGACCTGCCGGACAGCATGCCGCAGTACACGGTCAACAAGATCCGCAATGCCAAGGCCATCGAGGCCTTGAACCAGAACCGCAGCGGTTCCATGCTGGACTTCATCGACGATTTCACGCAGCGCTTTCCCAAGTGCGTGGATGAATACGAGACGCTACTCACGGACAACCGCATCTGGAAGCAGCGCACGGTCGGTATCGGTGTGGTGACGCCGGAACGCGCGCTGAACCTGGGCATGACGGGTCCCATGATCCGTGGTTCCGGCATCGCCTGGGACCTGCGCAAGAAGCAGCCCTACGATGCCTATGACCGCGTGGATTTCGACATTCCCGTGGGCAAGACCGGCGACTGCTACGACCGTTATTTGGTGCGCGTGCAGGAAATGCGAGAGTCCAACCGCATCATCAAGCAGTGCGTGGACTGGCTGCGCGCCAATCCCGGCCCGGTGATCACGGACAACCACAAGGTGGCCCCGCCTTCGCGCGAGTCCATGAAGTCCAACATGGAAGAGCTGATCCACCATTTCAAGCTCTTCACGGAAGGTTTCCGTGTGCCCGAGGGCGAGGCCTATGCGGCTGTCGAGCATCCAAAGGGCGAGTTCGGCATCTATCTGGTGAGCGATGGCGCGAACAAGCCGTACCGCCTGAAGATCCGTGCGCCCGGATTCGCTCACCTGGCGACGCTCGACGAGATGGCCCGGGGGCACATGATTGCCGACGCCGTGGCCATCATCGGCACCATGGATATCGTGTTCGGAGAGATTGACCGATGATTACCGAAGCGACCAAGGCGCGCTTTGCGCGCGAAGTGGCCAAGTACCCCCCCGAGCAGAAGCAATCTGCCGTGATGGCCTGCCTGTCCATCGTGCAGCAGGAGCAGGGTTGGGTCAGCGCCGAGAGCGAGCATGTGATCGCCGAGTACCTCGGCATGCCGCAGATCGCCGTGCATGAAGTCACGACGTTCTACAACATGTACAACCAGCGTCCGACAGGCAAGTACAAGCTCAACGTTTGTACCAACCTGCCGTGCCAGCTGCGTGACGGCCAGAAGGCGCTCCACCACCTGGAGAAGAAGCTCGGCATCGCCATGGGCGAAACGACGGCCGATGGCCTGTTCACGCTCCAGCAGTGCGAATGCCTGGGCGCCTGCGCCGACGCGCCGGTCATGCTGGTCAACGACCGCACGATGTGCAGCTTCATGGACAACGACAAGCTCGACCAGCTCGTCGATGGCCTCAAGGCTGCGGAAGGGCAAGCATGACCACCGCTGCACAGATCCTCTCGCAGTTCCAGGCCACGGGCGTCCAGACCTGCTTCCATGACCGGCACATCAACCCGCAGATCTATGCGGGCCTGGACGGCACGAACTGGAGCATCAAGGACTACGAAGCGCGCGGCGGCTACGCTGCGCTGCGCAAGATCCTGGGAACTGACGGCGGCGAACCGCTGACACAGGACCAGGTCATCGCGACGGTCAAGGAATCCGGCCTGCGTGGCCGCGGCGGCGCAGGTTTTCCCACGGGCCTCAAGTGGAGCTTCATGCCCCGCTCGTTCCCGGGTCAGAAATACCTGGTGTGCAACTCGGACGAAGGCGAGCCGGGTACCTGCAAGGACCGCGACATCCTGCAGTTCAACCCGCACATCGTCATCGAAGGCATGATCATCGCGGCCTACGCGATGGGCATCTCCGTGGGCTACAACTACATCCACGGCGAAATCTTCCAGACCTACGATCGCTTCGAAGAAGCGTTGGAAGAAGCGCGCGCTGCGGGCTACCTGGGCGACAAGATCCTGGGCAGCAGCTTCAGCTTCCAGCTGCACGCGGCCCACGGCTTCGGCGCCTACATCTGCGGCGAAGAAACGGCTCTGCTCGAATCGCTGGAAGGCAAGAAGGGCCAGCCGCGCTTCAAGCCGCCGTTCCCGGCCAGCTTCGGCCTGTACGGCAAGCCCACGACGATCAACAACACCGAGACCTTCGCGGCAGTGCCGTGGATCATCCGCAATGGCGGTGCTGCCTACCTGGAGTGTGGCAAGCCCAACAACGGCGGCACCAAGATCTTCTCGGTCTCCGGCGATGTCGAAAAGCCCGGCAACTACGAAGTGCCTCTGGGCACACCGTTCGCCAAGCTGCTCGAGCTCGCCGGCGGCGTGCGCAAGGGCCGCCAGCTCAAGGCCGTGATCCCTGGCGGGTCGTCTGCCCCGGTGCTGCCAGCGTCCATCATCATGGAATGCACGATGGACTACGACTCCATCGCCAAGGCCGGCTCCATGCTGGGCTCTGGTGCCGTGATCGTGATGGATGACTCCCGCAGCATGGTCGAGAGCCTGCTGCGCCTGTCGTACTTCTACTCGCACGAATCCTGCGGCCAATGCACGCCCTGCCGTGAAGGCACGGGCTGGATGTGGCGGGTGATCGACCGCATTCAGCACGGCGAAGGCCGCCAGGGTGACCTGGACCTGCTGAACTCGGTGGCCGACAACATCCAGGGGCGCACGATCTGCGCCCTGGGCGACGCAGCGGCGATGCCGGTGCGCGCCATGATCAAGCACTTCCGCCCCGAGTTCGAAGCGCTGATCCAGAACAAGACCCCTCAGGCTTCTGCCTCGGCCTGATCGCGAGAGACGCATATGGTTGAAATCGAACTGGACGGGCAGAAGGTAGAAGTCGCTGAAGGCTGCATGGTGATGCATGCAGCCGAGAAGGCCGGCACCTACATTCCCCATTTCTGCTATCACAAGAAGCTTTCCATTGCCGCCAACTGCCGCATGTGCCTGGTGGACGTGGAGAAGGCTCCCAAGCCCATGCCCGCCTGCGCCACGCCCGTGACGCAAGGCATGATCGTGCGCACCAAGAGCGACAAGGCCATCAAGGCCCAGCAGTCGGTCATGGAATTCCTGCTGATCAATCACCCGCTGGACTGCCCCATCTGCGACCAGGGCGGCGAATGCCAGCTGCAGGACCTGGCCGTGGGCTACGGCGGCTCTTCTTCCCGCTACGAGGAAGAAAAGCGGGTCGTGTTCCACAAGGACGTGGGTCCGCTGATCTCCATGGAAGAGATGAGCCGCTGCATCCATTGCACCCGCTGCGTGCGCTTCGGCCAGGAAGTGGCCGGCGTCATGGAGTTGGGCATGATCCACCGCGGCGAGCATTCGGAGATCACCACGGTCGTGGGCGACACGGTCGATTCCGAGCTGTCGGGCAACATGATCGACATCTGCCCGGTGGGCGCGCTCACGAGCAAGCCATTCCGCTACAGCGCCCGTACGTGGGAGCTGTCGCGCCGCAAGTCGGTGAGCCCGCACGACTCGACGGGTGCCAACCTCATCGTCCAGGTGAAGAACCACCAGGTGATGCGCGTCGTTCCGTTCGAGAACGAAGACGTGAACGAGTGCTGGATCGCCGACCGTGACCGCTTCTCCTATGAAGCGCTCAACGGCCAGGACCGCCTGACGCGCCCCATGCTCAAGCAGGGCGGCGAGTGGAAGGAAGTGGACTGGCAGACCGCGCTGGAGTACGTGGCCAATGGCCTGCAGGGCGTGAAGAGCGAGCACGGCGCTGCCGCCATCGGCGCGCTGGTGAGCCCGCACAGCACGCTGGAAGAGCTCTTCCTGGCCGGCGCCCTGCTGCGCGGCCTGGGCAGCGACAACATCGACTACCGCCTGCGCAACGCCGAGTTTGCCGCTGCCGATGGCGTGCGCTGGCTGGGCACCTCCATCGCCTCGCTGTCTGCGCTGCAGTCTGTGCTGGTCGTCGGTTCCAATCTGCGCAAGGACCATCCGCTGTTCGCGCAGCGCATCCGCCAGGCGGCCCGCAAGGGCGGCGTGGTGCTTGCCATCAACGCGCAGTCGTACGACTGGGCGATGCCGGTGGCGCAGTCCATCGTGGCACCGGCCGGTGGCTGGAATGCCGCGCTCGCCGAGGTGGCTGCCGCCGTGGGTGCAGCCCGTGGCGTGACGCCCCCCGTGAATGTGGCGACTGTGGGCGACAGTGCCCGGGCCGTGGCCGACAGCCTGCTGGCCGGCGAGCGCAAGGCCATCGTGCTGGGCAACGCCGCGGCGCACCACGCCGAAGCCTCCAGCCTGCTGGCCCTGGCGCAGTGGATCGGCGCGCAGACCGGCGCCAGCGTGGGCTATCTCACCGAGGCGGCCAACACCGTCGGCGCACAGTTCGTCGGCGCCCTGCCTCGGCAAGGCGGCCAGAACGCCGGCCAGATGCTGGCGGGTGGCCTGAAGGCGGCCCTGCTGCTCAACACCGAGCCCGTGTACGACTCTGCGGCCGGCGAAGGCGCCGCTGCGGCACTGTCGCAAGCGGACATGGTGGTGACACTGAGCCCGTTCAAGGCCAACATGGCTTTCAGCGACGTGCTGCTGCCCATCGCTCCCTTCTCGGAAACCTCCGGCACTTTCGTCAACGCCGAAGGCCGGGTGCAGAGCTTCCACGCCGTGGTCAAGCCTCTCGGCGATGCCCGTCCTGCCTGGAAGGTGCTGCGCGTGCTCGGCAATCTGCTGGGCCTGCAAGACATGGATTTCGAGAGCTCGCAGGACGTGCTCGCCAAGGCCACCGGCGCGGCGGCAGGTGCCCCTGTGGCGCAAATCCCTGCCGAGCGCCTGAGCAACGCCACGAACGCCGCGGTGACGCAGGGTTCCGGCAACGTGGCGGCCCCGGTGGTTGCCAGTATTTACCAACTGGACAGCCTGGTGCGCCGTGCGACCTCGCTGCAGCTGACCGCTGATGCCCGCCTGGCGGCTGCGGAAGGAGTCGCCGCATGATCGACGCGCTGTACAACGGCGGCCTCAACCTGTTCGCCGCGACATGGTGGACGGGTGCCGTCTGGCCCGTGCTCTGGAACCTGATCAAGATCGTCGCGATCGTTGCGCCGCTGATGGGTGCCGTGGCCTACCTCACGCTGTGGGAGCGCAAGCTGCTGGGCTTCATGCAAGTGCGCCATGGCCCCAACCGCGTGGGCCCGTTCGGTCTGCTGCAGCCCCTGGCCGACGGCCTGAAGCTGCTGACCAAGGAAATCATCCAGCCGGCTGCCGCCAGCAAGGGCTTGTTCGTTCTCGGCCCGCTGATGGCGATCATGCCGGCGCTGGCCGCATGGGTCGCGATTCCCTTCGGCCCCGAGACCGTGCTGGCCAACGTGAATGCCGGCCTGCTGCTGATCATGGCCATCACCTCCATCGAGGTGTACGGCGTGATCATCGCCGGCTGGGCGTCCAACTCGAAGTACGCCTTCCTGGGTGCGCTGCGTGCGTCCGCTCAGATGGTGAGCTATGAAATCGCCATGGGCTTCTGCTTCCTGGTGGTCATCATGGTGTCCGGCAGCATGAACCTGACCGAGATCGTGGCCAGCCAGGGGCAGGGCACGATGGCGGCCATGGGCCTGAACTTCCTGTCGTGGAACTGGCTGCCGCTGTTGCCCATCTTCATCGTCTACCTGATCTCGGGCGTGGCGGAAACCAACCGCCACCCGTTCGACGTGGTGGAAGGCGAAGCCGAAATCGTGGCCGGCCACATGGTCGAGTACTCGGGCATGGGCTTCGCGGTCTTCTTCCTGGCCGAGTACGCCAGCATGTGGCTGGTGTCCATCCTGGCGGTGATCATGTTCCTGGGCGGCTGGCAGGCGCCGGTCGAGTTCCTGGGCTTCATCCCGGGCTGGATCTGGCTGGGCATCAAGACCTTCGTGGTCGTGTCCATGTTCATCTGGATCCGCGCGACCTTCCCGCGCTTCCGCTATGACCAGATCATGCGCCTGGGTTGGAAGATCTTCATTCCGGTCACGCTCGTGTGGCTGCTTATCGTGGGCGCCTGGCTGCATTCGCCCTGGAACATCTGGAATTAAGCGGGGACAACCATGGCTGCTGTTGCTGCTGCATCTTCTTTTTCGGTCAAGGATTTCTTCAAGAGCTTCATGCTGGTGGAGCTGGTCAAGGGCATGGCCCTGACGGGGCGCTACGCGTTTCGCCGCAAGGTGACGGTGCAATTCCCTGAAGAAAAGACGCCGCTGTCGCCGCGCTTCCGCGGTCTGCACGCCCTGCGCCGCTATGAAAACGGCGAGGAGCGCTGCATCGCCTGCAAACTGTGCGAGGCCGTGTGCCCGGCGCTGGCGATCACCATCGAATCCGACGTGCGTGCCGATGGGTCGCGCCGTACCACGCGCTACGACATCGATCTGACCAAGTGCATCTTCTGCGGCTTCTGCGAGGAAAGCTGCCCGGTCGATTCCATCGTCGAAACGCAGATCTTCGAGTACCACGGCGAGAAGCGGGGTGACCTGTACTTCACCAAGGACATGCTCCTGGCGGTCGGTGACCAGTACGAACCCCAAATCGCCGCAGCGAAGGCCGCGGACGCCAAGTACCGCTGACGCAGCGGTACCGCCCCACGCCTGACCCTTACCAAAGACCCGATTCATGGACGCCAAGACCGGTTTCTTCTATCTGTTCTCGGTTGTGCTGCTCTACGCAGCCTTCCGGGTCATCACGGCACGCAATCCCGTGCATGCCGTGCTGCATCTGATTCTCGCCTTCTCCCAAGCTGCGGCCATCTGGCTGCTTCTCAAGGCCGAATTTCTCGCCATCGCCCTGGTGCTTGTGTACCTGGGGGCCGTGATGGTGCTGTTCCTCTTCGTGGTGATGATGCTGGACATCCACATCGACACCGTGCGGCGGGGGTTCTGGAAGCACTTCCCGCTGGCTGCCTTCATCGGTGCGCTGATCGCCCTGGAAATGGCGGCTGTGCTGATGGGTGGTTTCCGCGGCATGGACGAACCGAAGGCCGTGGCCACGATGGTGGACGCTGCCGGCCAGGTGGTGCCTTACTCCAACACCAAGGCGCTGGGTGTGCTGCTGTACACCGAGTACCTGTATCCCGTGGAGATCGCTGCCGTGATCCTGCTGGTGGCCATGATCGCCGCCATCGCGCTGACGCTGCGCCAGCGCAAGGACTCGAAGGCCATCAACCCGTCCCAGCAGATCCGCGTGCGTGCCAGCGACCGTGTCGCCATGGTGAAGGTTGCCGTGACGCAGAAGCCTGCCGAAGAGGTGGCTCCTGCCGCCCCCGTTGAGGAGAAGAAGCCATGACCCTGACGCTGGGCCACTATCTTTCGCTGGGCGCGATGCTGTTCGCCCTGGCCGTGATCGGTATCTTCCTGAACCGCAAGAACCTCATCGTCCTGCTCATGGCCATCGAGCTGATGCTGCTGGCCGTGAACATGAACTTCGTGGCGTTCTCCCACTACCTGGGCGACATGCACGGGCAGGTGTTCGTGTTCTTCATCCTGACCGTGGCGGCGGCCGAATCCGCCATCGGGCTGGCCATCCTGGTTCTGCTGTTCCGCAACAAGTCCAGCATCAACGCGGAAGACCTCAACACCCTCAAGGGTTGATGGTCGCCAGACACAAGCAAGGTTCTCAAGAATGAGTCAAACCCTTTCTGCATCCATGCTCCTGGCGGTGCCGCTGGCACCGCTGGTGGGCTCCGCGCTCGCGGGTATCTGGGGCACCGCGTTCGGTGGCAACAAGATCGGCCGTGGCGGCAGCCACTCCCTGACGATCCTGGGCGTGCTGATCGCCTTCGTGCTGTCGGCCTACACCTTCCACAGTGTCATCTTCGACGGCGCACGCTTCGACCAATCCATCTACACCTGGATGGTGGTGGGCGGCCTGAAGATGGAAGTCGGCTTCCTGATCGACAGCATCACCGCCATGATGATGTGCGTGGTGACCTTCGTGTCGCTGATGGTCCACATCTACACCATCGGCTACATGCAGGAAGACGACGGCTACAACCGTTTCTTCTCGTACATCTCGCTGTTCACCTTCTCCATGCTGATGCTCGTGATGAGCAACAACCTGCTGCAGCTGTTCTTCGGCTGGGAAGCCGTGGGCCTGGTGTCGTACCTGCTGATCGGCTTCTACTACAACAAGCCGTCGGCCATCTTCGCCAACATGAAGGCCTTCCTGGTCAACCGCGTGGGCGACTTCGGCTTCATCCTGGGCATCGGCCTGATCGCTGCCTACACCGGCACGATGAACTACGGCGAGATCTTCGCCAAGCTGCCCGAGATCCAGAACACGCTGCTCCCGGGTACCGGCTGGCTGCTGGTCACCGTGACCGCCATCTGCCTGTTCATCGGTGCCATGGGCAAGTCCGCCCAGTTCCCGCTGCACGCCTGGCTGCCGGATTCGATGGAAGGCCCGACCCCCATCTCCGCGCTGATCCACGCCGCCACTATGGTGACGGCCGGCATCTTCATGGTCTCGCGCATGTCGCCGCTCTACGAGCTGTCGGACACGGCGCTGAGCTTCATCCTGATCATCGGCTCCATCACGGCGCTGTTCATGGGCGTGCTGGGCATCATCCAGAACGACATCAAGCGCGTGATTGCGTATTCCACGCTGTCGCAGCTGGGCTACATGACCGTGGCGCTGGGCGCATCCGCCTACTCGGTGGCCGTGTTCCACCTGATGACGCACGCCTTCTTCAAGGCCCTGCTGTTCCTCGGCGCCGGTTCCGTCATCATGGGCATGCACCACAACCAGGACATCCGCTGGATGGGCGGCGTGCGCAAGTACATGCCCATCACCTGGATCACCTTCCTGCTGGGCAACCTGGCGCTGATCGGCACGCCGTTTTTCTCGGGCTTCTATTCCAAGGACGCCATCATCGAAGCGGTGCACGCGACCAACCTGCCCGGCGCGGGCTTCGCGAACTTCGCGGTCTTGGCCGGCGTGTTCATCACGGCGTTCTATTCGTTCCGCCTGTACTTCATCGTCTTCCACGGCAAGGAGCGCTACGACCAGAACCCGGACGCGCACCACGACGACCACCATGCGCACGATGACCACCACGGCCATGGCCACGATGCCAAGCCGCACGAGTCGCCGCTGGTCGTGACCGGCCCGCTGATGCTGCTGGCCATCCCCTCCGTGGTGATCGGTGCCATCGCGCTGATGCCCATGCTGTTCGGCGACTTCTTCAAGGGCGTGATCTTCGTGGACGGTGCCAAGCACGGCGCCATGGCCGAGCTGGCCGAGAAGATCCACGGCTGGGTACCGATGGCGCTGCACGGGTTCACGGCTGCACCGTTCTGGCTGGCTCTGGCGGGCGTGGTGGTGTCCTACCTGTTCTACATGGTCATGCCCCAGGTGCCCGCTGCCATCAAGGCGGCGATGCAGAAGGTCGGCATCTACCAGGCGCTGGAAGGCAAGTACGGCGTGGACTGGGTGTACGAGAACATCTTCGCCCGCGGCTCGCGTGCCCTCGGCACCGGCCTGTGGAAGGGCGGCGACCAGGCCGTGATCGACGGTCTGCTGGTGAACGGCTCCTGGAAGCTCATCGGCCGCATTGCCGGCGTGGTGCGCTGGTTCCAGTCGGGCTACATCTTCCACTACGCGCTGGTCATGATCCTGGGCATCTTCGCGCTCATGACGTACTTCGTGTGGCTCAACAAGTAGTAGAGGGACAAGAAAAATGGGTTTGTTGAGTCTTGCCATCTGGACGCCGATCGCTTTCGGTGCCCTGCTGCTGGCATTCGGCCGTGACGACCAGGCGCGTACGGTGCGCTGGCTGGCACTGGTCGGTGCCCTGATCGGCCTCGCCGTGACCTTGCCGCTGTACGGCGGTTTCGACAACACGACCGCGGCGGCGCAGTTCGTGGAGAAGGCGCTGTGGATCGAGCGCTTCAACGTCCACTACCACCTGGGTGTGGACGGCATCTCGTTCTGGTTCGTGCCGCTCACGGCCTTCATCACCGTCATCGTGGTGATCGCTTCGTGGGAGTCGATCACCGAGCGCGTGAACCAGTACATGGGCGCGTTCCTGATCCTGTCGGGCCTGATGATCGGCGTGTTCTCCGCCATGGACGGCATGCTGTTCTACGTGTTCTTCGAGGCCACGCTGATCCCGATGTACCTGATCATCGGCATCTGGGGCGGCCCCAACAAGATCTACGCGGCGTTCAAGTTCTTCCTGTACACGCTGATGGGCTCGCTGCTCACGCTGATCGCCTTCATCTACCTGTACAACCAGTCGGGCGGCAGCTTCGACATCGCCACGTGGCACCAGCTCCCGCTGTCGCGCACGGCCCAGACGCTGATCTTCTTCGCCTTCTTCGCGGCCTTCGCCGTGAAGGTGCCGATGTGGCCGGTGCACACCTGGCTGCCCGACGTGCACGTGGAAGCGCCGACCGGCGGTTCCGCAGTGCTGGCGGCCATCATGCTGAAGCTGGGCGCCTACGGCTTCCTGCGCTTCTCCATGCCCATCGCCCCCGATGCGGCCCGCGAGTGGGCCTGGCTGATGATCGCGCTGTCGCTGGTCGCCGTGATCTACGTGGGCCTGGTCGCCATGGTGCAGAAGGACATGAAGAAGCTGGTGGCGTATTCGTCGGTGGCGCACATGGGCTTCGTGACGCTGGGCTTCTTCATCTTCAACCCCCTGGGCGTCTCGGGCGGCCTGGTGCAGATGATCGCCCACGGCTTCGTGTCGGGCGCGATGTTCCTGTCCATCGGCGTGCTGTACGACCGTGTGCATTCCCGCGAGATTTCGGCCTACGGTGGCGTGGTCAACACCATGCCCAAGTTCGCGGCCTTCGCGCTGCTGTTCGCCATGGCCAACTGCGGCCTGCCGGGCACCGCTGGTTTCGTGGGCGAGTGGATGGTGATCCTGGGTGCCGTGCAGGCCAACTTCTGGATCGGCATGGCCGCTGCCACGGCGCTGATCTTCGGCGCGGCATACACGCTGTGGATGTACAAGCGCGTGTACCTGGGCCCCGTTGCCAACGACCATGTGAAGGAGCTGACGGACATCGGCAGCCGTGAATTCCTGGTCATGGCGATCCTGGCCATCGCCGTGCTGTACATGGGCCTGTACCCCCGTCCGTTCACCGATGTGATGGACGTGTCGGTGGCTGAGCTGCTCAAGCACGTGGCCGTGTCCAAGCTCCAATGACCAGACTGAACTGAGAGAGACGAGATGATTGACAACATCAGCTGGCTGGCGATCTACCCTGAGATCGTGCTCCTGGTCATGGCCTGCGTGATCGCCCTGGTCGACCTGGGCGTCAAGAGCGCCCAACGCACCGGCACCTATGTGCTGACGATGCTTACCCTGGCCGTGGTGGCCGTGCTGCAGGCGATGTACGCCAACAGCGGCAGCACGTTCTACGGCTGGGGCAACATGGTGGTCAGCGATGCCATGGGCAACTGGCTCAAGTGCTTTGCCACGGTCGCCATGATGGTCACGCTTGTCTACGGCCGTCCGTATGCGGGCGACCGCGACATGCTGCGCGGCGGCGAGTTCTTCACGCTGTCGATGTTTGCGCTCCTGGGCATGTTCATCATGATCTCGGGCAACAACTTCCTGATCATCTACCTGGGCCTGGAACTGCTGACGCTGTCCAGCTACGCCCTGGTGGCCCTGCGCCGCGACAACGCCACCGCCACCGAAGCCGCCATGAAGTACTTCGTGCTCGGCGCCATGGCCAGCGGTTTCCTGCTGTACGGCCTGTCGATGCTCTACGGCGCCACCGGCTCGCTCGACATCGGCCAGGTGTTCAAGGCCATCAACGCGGGCCAGATCCGCCACCAGGTGCTCGTGTTCGGCCTGGTGTTCGTGGTGGCCGGCCTCGCTTTCAAGCTGGGTGTCGTGCCCTTCCACATGTGGATTCCCGACGTCTACCAAGGCGCTCCCACGGCCATCACGCTGATCGTCGGCGGCGCGCCCAAGCTGGCTGCCTTCGCCATGACCATCCGCCTGCTGGTGGACGGCCTGCTGCCCCTGGCGATCGACTGGCAGCAGATGCTCGCCGTGCTGGCCATCGGCTCGCTGCTGGTCGGCAACCTCGCGGCCATCATGCAGACCAACCTCAAGCGCATGCTGGCCTACTCGACCATCTCGCAGATGGGCTTCGTGCTGCTGGGCCTGCTGTCGGGCGTGATCAACGGCAACGTGGATGCCAACGCTGTCGAGAACGCCTACAGCTCCGCCATGTTCTACGTGGTGACCTATGTGCTGACCACGCTGGCCTCGTTCGGCGTGATCCTGCTGCTGGCACGCGAAGGCTTCGAGAGCGAAGAAATCTCCGACCTGGCCGGCCTGAACCAGCGCAGCCCCCTGTACGCCGGCGTGATGGCCGTGTGCCTGTTCTCCATGGCCGGCATTCCGCCGCTGGTGGGCTTCTATGCCAAGCTGGCCGTGCTGCAGGCGCTCGTGGCTTCCGGCCAGGGGCTGTACATCGCCCTGGCGGTGTTCGCCGTGATCATGTCGCTGATAGGCGCCTTCTACTATCTGCGCGTGGTCAAGGTGATGTACTTCGACGCGCCGCTGACGGCCACCAGCGTGTCCGCGCCCCTGGACGTGCGCATGGTGCTGACGGTGAACGGCGCCCTGGTGCTGATCCTGGGCATCGTGCCCGGTGGGCTGATGTCGCTGTGCGCCGAGGCCATCGTCCGCGCGCTGGCGACCTGACCGCAGGCCGCAACCCCAACGCTGCCGCGCCCCTATCCGCATGTCGCAGACCGCATCGATCTGGCTCGTGATCGTGGCCGCCCTGGTGGCCGCCAATCTGCCGTTCATCAACCAGCGCTGGTTCGCCGTCGGTCCGCAGGCCCCGAGCCAGCGCAAGCCGCTACCTGGCCGGCTGCTGGAACTGGTGGTGCTGTACTTCGTGGTCGGCGCGCTGGCCTTGCTGCTGGAGCGCCGCGCGGGACAGATCGCGCCCCAGGGCTGGGAGTTCTACGCGGTGACCGGCACCCTGTTCGTGACCCTGGCCTTCCCGGGGTTCGTGTACCGCTACCTGCTGCGCCGCAAGGGCTGATCCAAGCGGGTCCCCCCTCGGTAGTGGTGGTGGAACCCGGCTGCACCCCCTTCGAGATCTTGCGCGGCCTGACCCGCAACGTTCCATGAAAGTCCTCGATCTCTTCTGCGCGCACGACCATGCCTTCGAGGGATGGTTCGGGTCCGAGGACGACTTCCAGAGCCAACTGGGCCGCGGCCTGGTGCAGTGCCCCCTGTGCGGCTCCAGCCAGATCCGCAAGGGGCTGAGTGCGCCCCGGCTGAACCTCGGCGCCCAGGCTCCGGCCCGGGCCGCGGGAGCGGACGCTCCCGCCGCGTCGGCGAAAGGCGTTGCGCATCCGGCGCCCCATGCCGCCCCGTCGGAGCCGGGCTCTGCCGTCGTGCCCGCCGGCCCGCTGCCCGATCCGCGGCTGCAGGCCGCCTGGCTGCAACTGGCGCGCCACATCGTTGCCCACACCGAAGACGTTGGCCCCCGCTTCGCGCAGGAGGCACGGCGCATCCACTATGGCGAATCCGAGGAGCGCGCCATCCGCGGCCAGGCCACACCGCAGGAGACGGCCGAGCTGCTGGAAGAGGGCGTGGCCGTCCTTCCCCTGCTGCTGCCGGAATCGGCCAAGGAAACGCTGCAGTAGGCGCGTCGGCCGCAGGGCCCCACATGGCGACGGCCGGCCCTGCGGGCGCTAGCGTCCTTGGAATGGCGAACGTTCACTCCTGAAAGAGGAGCTGGATGCGCTTTCCAGCTCAGGATTCTGATAGGTTTTGGCTTTGAAGGCCGCGTACGTATTGCGCAAGCTGCTCGCATCTCTATAGCGGCATGCGGGCAGTGCTGAACGCCTTCGGCGTTCGAAGGCGCCCGTGCCTGCCGTCCGCTCAGCCCTGCGCCCTGAACTGCAGCGCCGCCAGCCGCGCGTAGGCACCACCGCGCTGCACCAGCTCGGCGTGCCGCCCCTGTTCGACGATGCGGCCGTGCTCCAGTACCAGGATGCGGTTCGCGCCCTGCACCGTGGCCAGGCGGTGCGCGATCACCAGCGTGATGCGCCGGCCGGCGTTGGCATGCAGGGCCGCGTCCAGCGCGGCTTGCACCACCCGTTCGCTTTCGGCGTCCAGCGCGCTCGTCGCTTCGTCGAGCAGCAGCACGGGCGCGTTCTTGAGCCAGGCCCGCGCGATGGCGATGCGCTGGCGCTGGCCGCCGGACAGGCGCACGCCGCGTTCGCCCAGGAAGGTGGCGTAGCCCTCGGGCAGGGCGGTGATGAAGTCGTGCGCGAAGGCGCTGCGGGCGGCGGCCATCACCTCGGCATCGGTGGCGCCGGGGCGGCCGTAGCGGATGTTCTCCAGCGCCGAGGCCGAGAAGATCACCGCGTCCTGCGGCACGGTGGCGATGCGGCCGCGCAGGTCGTGCAGCGCCAGCGAGCGAATGTCGATCCCGCCCAGTGTGATGCGCCCGGCGTCCACATCGTAGAAGCGCTGCAGCAGCTGGAACACGGTGGTCTTGCCCGCGCCGCTGGCGCCCACCAGCGCCACCGTTTCGCCGGGACGCAGCCGCAGGTCGAAGTCGGCCAGCGCAGGCGTGCCGGGCCGCGAGGGATAGGCGAACTGCACGTTCTCGAACGCCACGGCCAGGCCTTCGTCCGCGGGCGGGCAGGGCACCGGCCGGGCCGGAGACGCCACCGGCGAGCGCGTGGCCAACAGCTCCATCAGCCGCTCCGTGGCGCCCGCGGCGCGCAGCAGGTCGCCGTAGACCTCGCCCAGCACCGCCACGGCGCCGGCCAGGAACATCACGTACAGCACTGTTTGCCCCAGGTGCCCGGCCGACATGTCGCCCGCGATGACGGCCTGCGTGCCGCGGTACAGGCCCCACAGCAGCAGGGCGGCATTGGCGATGATGATGAAGGCCACCAGCGCGGCGCGGGCGCCGCTGCGGCGCACGGCGGTGCGGAAGGCGTTTTCGGTGGCCGTGTCGAAGCGCGCGGCCTCGCGCGCCTCCGCCGTGTGGCTCTGTACCACCGGGATGGCGTTGAGCACCTCGGCGGCGATGGCGCTGGAGTCGGCCACGCGGTCCTGGCTGGCGCGCGAGAGCCTGCGCACGCGCCGCCCGATCCACATCGTCGGCAGCACCACGACGACGATCGCCAGCAGCACCACCGACATCACATACGGGTTGGTCCACACCAGCATGGCGAGGGCGCCCACGCCCATGACGGCGTTGCGCAGGCCCATGGACAGCGACGAGCCCACCACGGTCTGCACCAGCGTGGTGTCCACCGTCAGGCGCGACAGCACCTCGCCGGTCTGCGTGGTCTCGAAGAACTGCGGGCTCTGCTGCAGCACGTGCGCATAGACCGCGTTGCGCAGGTCGGCCGTCACGCGCTCGCCCAGCCAGCTCACCATGTAGAAGCGTGCGGCGGAGAAGATGCCCAGCGCCGTCGCCACGGCGAACAGCACGCCGAAGTGCCCGCGCAGCGCCATCGCCTGGGCCGCCTTGTCCGGGCCCGCCAGGCCGCCGTCGATCAGCGAGCGCAGCGCCCACGGAAACGCCAGCGTGGCCAGCGCCGCCAGCACCAGGAAGACCAGCGCGATGGCGATGCGCCCGGCATAGGGCCGCAGGAAAGGCAGCAGGCCCGTGAGGGAGCGGGGCGCGCCGGGCTCCGGAGGGTTGGTGGTGTGCGAGGCCATGGCGGAAATGAGCGGGCTAGGAAAGGTCGAATCGGCTGCGGAAGGCGGCGCCGAAGGCCGCATCGCCGCTGAGCGACAGGGTCAGCGTGTGGCGCGCGCCGCCGGCGGATGCCATCGGCGGCACGAGCTGGCGCGTGGCCGCGTCATAGTGGAGGGACTGCAGCGCCACGTGTTCGGGCTCGCTCTGCAGGTCGTAGTCCCACCGGCCCCCGTCTTCGATGGGCGCGCGCTGCGCGGGAAACTCCGCCTCGGCCCAGGCCAGCACGGACACGATCTCTGCCTGCAGGGCCGGCAGGTGCGCATCGCCCACGCTGGCGATGGCGTCCCAGGTGCCCGTGCCCTCGGCGTCCTCGCTGTAGTCAAATTCCAGGTAGTGCAGGGTCATGCGGCGATTGTCCGGCAAGGCCTTGCAGACCATCCAATGAAGGGAGATCAGATTGAGCCCAAACGATGCGACCGTTCTGCAGGTGCAGGACCTGGGTTTCGCCTATCCGGGGCGCCCGCTGCTGCAGGGTTTGAGCCTGCAGGTGCGGCCCGGCGTGAGCCTGCTGCAGGGCGGTGACGGGGCCGGCAAGACCACGGTGCTGCGGCTGCTGGCCGGCGCCTTGGCGCCGCAGGCCGGCACGCTGGTGCTGCGGGGCGTGCCCCTGCAGGCGCAGGGCGGGGCGTACCGGGAACAGGTGTACTGGGTGGAGCCGCGCGCCGCCGGGCTGGACGAGATCACGGCGGCCGACTGGCTGGCGCAAGGGCCTGCGCGTTATCCGCGGTGGAATGACGAGGCGCTGGCGCGGCATGTGGACGGCTTCGGCCTGCAGGCCCACGTGCACAAGCCCATGTACCAGCTCTCCACCGGCAGCCAGCGCAAGGTGCTGATGGCCGCCGGGCTGGCCAGCGGCGCGGCACTCACGCTGCTGGACGAGCCGGTGGCGGGCCTGGACAAGCCGTCCATCCAGTACCTGCAGCACGCCCTGGCGGAAGAGGCCGGCAAGGTGGCTGCGCACGCCGGCGGACGGGCCATCGTGGTGGCGCATTACGAGGCGCTGCCCGGCGTGCCGTGGCGCGACATCTGGGTGCTGCCCGATTGAGCGGCGGCCCGGATGGCCGGTCAATACGATTTCTTCAGATACATGCCCCGGTGCAGCGACAGCGCAAAGCCGGCGGCCAGCACGACCGGTGCGGCAGCGGCGGGCAGCAGCCACGCCGCCAGTGCCGTGATGCCCCAGCCGGGCAGCACCTTGCGCAGGTGGAAGGCATAGGCCGCTTTGCGTTCGCAGAAGGGACAGTGAGCGTGCGCGCGCCCCATCTGCAGGTAGCCGATCTCGCGGGAACACCAGGGGCATGGCATGGACGGCTTTCCTTTCAGGCGGAGGCGGGGGACGGCACCGGACCTGCCATGCCGCAACGCACGGCCGGTCCGGGGGATCCTGCATCGTAGCGGGCGGGCGCAGAGGTCTGAAGGCCTTCCCCAGCGTCGGCGGCAGAGCGCAGACGGGCGGGGCGCACGCACGGACAGCGCGCTGCAAACGCTCTACACTGCCCCTCCCTTGGCTTTCCTGTGTGGAGCGTGTCTGTGGATGCCCTTCTCTTTGCCCCGGTGGCCGTCGCCATCGCGCTGACGCCCGGCCCCAACAACTTCTGCGGCCTCAACAACGGCATACGCGCCGGCGTGGGGACGGCCATGCTCGCCACCGTCGGCCGCGCGGCAGCGTTCGCGATCTTCCTGACGATCTCGGCCGTGGGCCTGGGGGCCATGCTCCTGGCGTCCGAGGCGGCCTTTACCGCGGTGAAGTGGATCGGGGCGGCCTACCTGTTCTGGCTGGGCTGGCGCGCCTGGCGCAGCCGGGAGTTCGGCGGGCTGGAACTGATCGAAGGCGCCGAGCCCGTGCCGTCGCGCGAACCCG
This sequence comes from Pseudomonadota bacterium, assembly GCA_023460715.1. Taxonomy (GTDB): domain Bacteria; phylum Pseudomonadota; class Gammaproteobacteria; order Burkholderiales; family Burkholderiaceae_C; genus Paracidovorax. Next base: position 29,649 of record JAEWPH010000267.1, read on the forward strand.
TCAGGCTGCGCAGCCTGGTCGCGCAGGAGTTTTTGCTCGGCATCACCAATCCCAAGGCCGTCATCCTGTTCGCGGCCGTCTTTCCGCAGTTCATCGACCCGGCGCAGCCTGCGGCGCGGCAGTTCCTGGTGCTGGGGTCCGTCTACCTGCTGGCCGAGTTCGTCTCCACGGCCGTGTACGCCACCTGCGGCCGGCAGATCCGGCGCGTCATCCGCACGCAGCGGGGCGTGGTGCGCCTGAACAAGGCCACCGGCGGGTTCTTCATGGGCGCGGGCGGCTTGCTGTTGGCGGCGAATAGGTGACATCCCCCTGAGCGGCTGCGCCGCTTTCCCCTTCTCTCGGCTGCGCCGGGAAGGGGGACGCACCCAGCGGCCGGGCAAAGCCCGTTCCGCGGGTGCGCTGGCTTGGCCTGCTCCGCGGCCTTCTGAGGGGGAAGGCCGTGGGGTGGCGGAGTATTGCTTCATATTTGATAGCTGGTGGCGCTTGCCAGATAAGCGCTAGGGGCTGATTGGGCTTGTGCAGCGCTTCGCCCGTCTTCCGGCTTGCGTGACCCAGGAAGCAGCCCGTAGCTCGGCGTAGCCTGCCGCAGGGCTGCTGCCGACGGAGCTGCGCTTGACCGGCCTCTGCGTCTGAGGTCGGCTGGGATTCCAAGGTCTGCTTCTGATTTCATAGCCTCCAGCGCAGGTTGGACAAGCGCTGGAGGCCGATCGTTCTTACACCACGCCCTGCGCCAGCATGGCGTCGGCCACCTTCACGAAGCCGGCGATGTTGGCGCCGTCCACATAGCTCACGCTGCCGTCGTCGCGCTGGCCGTATTGCAGGCAGGCGGCGTGGATGCCTTGCATGATCTGCAGCAGGCGCGCGTCCACTTCCTCGCGCGGCCACGACAGGCGGGCTGCGTTCTGGCTCATCTCCAGGCCCGAGGTCGCCACGCCGCCGGCATTGCTGGCCTTGCCGGGCGCGTAGAGCACGCCGGCCGCCTCGAAGGCCTTGGCGGCTTCGATGGTCGAGGGCATGTTGGCGCCTTCGGCCACGCACAGCACGCCGTTGCGGATCAGCGTCTGGGCGTCTTCCAGGTGCAGTTCGTTCTGCGTGGCGCAGGGCAGGGCCACGTCCACCGGGATGTGCCAAGGCCGCACGCCGGCCTCGAAGCGGGCGCCGGTGCGCTGGGCGTAGTCGTTCACGCGGCCGTAGTGGTGGTTCTTCACCTCCATCAGCACGGCCAGCTTCTCGGGCGTGAAGCCGTCCTCGTCGATCACCGTGCCGCTCGAATCCGAGACGGTAATGACCTTGGCGCCCAGTTCCATGGCCTTCTCGACCGCGTACTGCGCCACGTTGCCCGAGCCGGAGACCGACACGCGCAGCCCGTCGAACGCGCGGCCGCGCGTCTTGAGCATTTCCTGTGCGAAGTAGACCGTGCCGTAGCCCGTGGCTTCGGGGCGGATCAGCGAGCCGCCGAACGACAGGCCCTTGCCGGTGAACACGCAATCGGCGCGGTTGGTCAGCTTCTTCACCATGCCGGCGATGAACCCCACCTCGCGCCCGCCCACGCCGATGTCGCCGGCCGGCACATCGGTGTCGGCACCCACGTGGCGGTACAGCTCGGCGGCAAAGGCCTGGCAGAAGCGCATGACCTCCGCCGGGCTCTTGCCCTTGGGGTCGAAGTCCGAGCCGCCCTTGGCGCCGCCCATGGGCAGCGTGGTCAGCGCGTTCTTGAAGGTCTGCTCGAACGCCAGGAACTTGAGCACCGACAGGTTGACCGAGGGGTGGAAGCGCAGGCCGCCCTTGTACGGGCCGATGGCCATGCTCTGCTGGATGCGGTAGCCGCGGTTGACCTGCACCGTGCCGTGGTCGTCCGTCCAGGACACGCGGAAGATGACGATGCGCTCGGGCTCGACCAGCCGGTCCAGCAGGCCATGCTCTGCATAGCGGGGATGCTTCTGGATGAAGGGCCACAGGCTCTCCATCACTTCGGTCACGGCCTGCAGAAACTCGGGCTGGCCGGGGTTGCGCTGGGCAACGTGTTCAAGGAATTGCTCGACGGACGCATATTTCATGAGGAAAAACGGCTTTCAGTGCAAAGGGCTAGGAAGGCGGATGCGGGATCATTATGTCCAACCGGTATGGCGTAATGCACCAAATGGAGGACTGAATCCCGGTTTTGACAAGGGTTTGCCTTGTTTTGGTGCTTCTGATTGCGCTGCATTGGTGCATTTGTGACTTGTGGATGTCACGCGCCCGTCGCACAGTCGGCACCTGTTTTGTTCCACAGCGAGAGGTGACAACGATGCGAATGAACCGTGCGACGACGGCCGCCATGGCCCTGACGGCAGCGGGCCTGCTGGCGGCCTGCGGAGGCAATGACGATGGCGGCTACCCCACGCTCGACGGCAGCAAGCCGCTGGTCATCGGGCACCGCGGTGCCGCGGGCTACCTGCCGGACCACACGCTGGAGGGCTACCGCCGTGCCATCGAGATGGGCGCCGACTTCATCGAGCCCGACCTGGTGGCCACCCGGGACGGCGTGCTGATCGCCCGCCACGAGCCCAACATCACCACCACCACCGACGTGTCCCAGCGCCCCGAGTTCGCCAGCCGCAAGACCACCAAGGTGGTCGATGGCGTGGCGGAAGAAGGCTGGTTCGCTTCCGATTTCACCCTGGCCGAGATCAAGACCCTGCGCGCCGTGCAGCCGCTGGCGGACCGTGACCAGTCCTTCAATGGGCGGTTCCAGATCCCGACGCTGAACGAGGTGATCGACCTCGCCCGCAGTGAGGGTGCACGCGCGGGCCGCACCGTGGGCGTGTACATCGAAACCAAGCACCCCACGTACCACGTGAACCTCGGACTGCGGCTGGAAGACCGCCTGCTCGACACGCTGGCGGCATACGGCTACACCGCCAAGAACTCGCCGGCCATCGTGCAGTCCTTCGAGGTCTCCAACCTGAAGTACCTGCGCACCAAGACGCAGCTGCGCCTGGTGCAGCTGGTGGATGCCAACGATGTGAAGGCCGACGGCAGCATCGACCTGACGGCGCCCTACGACCGGCCGTACGACTTCGCCGTGGCCGGCGACCGGCGTACCTTCGCCAGCCTGCTCACGCCCGATGGCCTGCGGGAAGTGAAGACCTATGCCGATGGCGTGGGGCCCTGGAAGCCCTACCTGATTCCGTCCCGGCAGGTAGACGCCAACAACGATGGCAAGCCGGACGATCTGAACGGCGACGGCCTGATCGACGAGCGCGACCGTGTGCTGATGTCCCCCACCTCCGTGGTGTCCGACGCGCACAGGGCCGGCCTGTTCGTGCACCCCTACACCTTCCGCAGCGAGGCCAAGCGGCTCACGTCGGACTTCCGTGGCGACCCCAGGGCGGAATACAGGCGCTTCTACGACCTGGGCGTGGACGGCGTGTTCTCGGACTTCCCCGACCAGGCTAAGGCCGCGCGCGACAACTGAGCGGGCGGTGCCGCGGGCGGGCCGCGGCGCTCGGCCGCTTCCGCGCTACGCCAGCACGTCGATGGAGCGGAAGACCCGCTGCAGCAGCGGATCGCTGGTGTGGCGGCAGGCCTGCACCTGCGCCTGCAGGTGGTGCACGAAGCGCTGCGCCGCCCAGGGCAGGGCGCCGTGGCCCCGCTGCACCACGCCCACGGTGTGCGGGTCGAAGGTCTCACGCAGGCGCAGCGGCACCAGCCGGCCGTGCGGGCCTTCGGTCTCGATCAGCGGCCAGGGGCAGAACGAGACCATGTCGCTGTGCTCCACCAGGTGCAGCAGCAGCGAGGCCGAATGCACCAGGTGGATGTGCCGGGCCGGCACGGGCAGGCCATGCCGCAGGAACAGCCGCTCCAGCAGGGCGGCCTCTTCCTGCGGCGCGTAGTTGATCAGCCAGTCGCACTCCATCAGCTCGGCCATCGAGCGCGCCTGCGCCAGGGGGTGGCCGATGCGCGTGACCACCGCCGTCTCGTAGCGGAACAGCGGCGTCGCATGCAGGTCGCCCTGCGTGCTGTCGGAGGGCACCCGGCCGATGAGCAGGTCGAGCGAGCCTTCCCGCAGGCGCGGGTGCGCCACGGCAGACAGCCCTTCGAACAGTTCGAGCTGCACCTCGGGCAGCTCCTGCCGGAACGAATGCAGCACGTGGGGCAGCAGGCTCTGGGCGATCCACGGCGTGACAGCCACCGACAGCCGCGTCGCCGTCTGCGACCCGCGCAGCTGCGCCATTTCGGCCTCGGCCTGTTCGATCTGGCCGGTGATGAGCTGGGCGTGGCGCAGTAGCGCGCGGCCGGCCGGGGCCAGCACCATGCCGCTGCTCTGCCGCTCGAACAGCGGCAGGCGGTGGGCGCTCTCCAGCTCCCGCAGGCCCTGTGTGACGGCGGCCTGCGTCACCCCCAGCGAGCGCGCCGCCGCCCGCACGCTGCCGCAGCCGGCCACCGCCACCAGGTAGCGGATCTGGTGGAGCTTCATCTGCGCGGGGGCGGTAGGGAGCGTGGTCATGGGCGCGGGGGGCGTTGCACGGTTCATGCCGAAGGCGGCGGCGGAGGCCGCATGGTAGGGCTTGGCGGGGCAAGCGGCGGTGGTCTTCTGCGGCGGGAACGGCGTTCCTAGACTGAACGGCATGAGCGACACCCGACACGACCCCGTCCTGCCCGGCATCCGGGCCACGGAAGCCGAGATGGTGGCCCTGCGCCACCAGATCCATGCCCACCCCGAGCTGGCCTTCGAAGAGTTCGCGACCAGCGATCTGGTGGCCGAACGGCTGCAGGGCTGGGGCTATGAGGTCCACCGGGGCCTGGGCGGCACGGGGGTGGTCGGCACGCTGCGCGTGGGGCAGGGCCCGCGCCGGCTGGGCCTGCGCGCCGACATGGACGCCCTGCCCATCCAGGAGGCCACCGGCCTGCCCTACGCCAGCCGGCAGCCGGGCAAGATGCACGCCTGCGGGCATGACGGGCACACCGCCATCCTGCTGGCCGCCGCGCAGCACCTGGCGCAGACGCGGGCTTTCGACGGCACGCTGCACCTGATCTTCCAGCCGGCCGAGGAAGGCCTGGGCGGCGGGCGCAAGATGGTCGAGGACGGCCTGTTCGAGCGCTTTCCCTGCGACGCGGTCTTTGCGCTGCACAACATGCCGGGTTTTCCCGCCGGACAGTTCGGCTTCCTGCCCGGCTCGTTCATGGCGTCGTCGGACACGGTGATCATCACCGTGCGCGGCAAGGGCGGCCACGGCTCGGCGCCGCATCTGTCTGCCGACCCGGTGGTGGCCGCGGCGCACCTCATCCTGGCCCTGCAGACGGTGGTGTCGCGCAACGTCGATCCGCGCGACATGGCGGTGGTGACGGTCGGCGCCATCCATGCGGGCGACGCACCCAACGTGATCCCCGATGCGGTGGAGCTGCGCCTGTCCGTGCGCGCCTACCGGCCCGAGGTGCGCGCCCTGCTGCGCGAGCGCATCACCGAACTGGCCAAGGCCCAGGCGGCCACGCTGGGCGCCGAAGCGCAGGTGGAATACCGCTGGCGCTACCCCGCGCTGGTGAACGACCCGGCGAGTACGGCGTTCGCGCGGCAGGTGGCTCTGGACTGGCTGGGCGAGGAGGGCGTCATTCCCGGGCTCCAGCCGCTCACCGGCAGCGAGGATTTCTCTTTCATGCTGGAGGCCTGTCCCGGCAGCTACCTCATCGTGGGCAACGGCGTGGGCGACACGCACGGCACCGGTGGCTGCATGGTGCACAACCCGGGCTACGACTTCAACGACTGCATCCTGCCTTTGGCCGCCACCTACTGGGTGAAGCTGGCCGAGCGCTTCCTGTCCTCCGCACCGCTCTGACCCACTCCATGCACACCATGACCTCTGCCTTCGCCCGCTCCGCCACCACCCGCCTGCGCCGCCGCAACACCCTGGGCATGGTGCTGGCCCTCACCTTGGCGGCTGCCGCTGCCGGCCCGGCCGCCGCGCAGGCCGACTACCCCACCAAGCCGGTGAAGTTCGTCATCGGTTACCCGGCCGGTGGTTCGGTGGACCTGGTCGGCCGCGTGGTGGGCGATGCCATGGCCGCGCGCATGAAGGGCGTGGTCGTGGTCGACAACCAGGGCGGCGCAGCCGGCGCGATCGCCGCGCAGCGCGTGGCAACGGCCCCGGCCGACGGCTACACGCTGCTGGTGGGCTCCAGCAACGAGCTGGTGGCCACGCGGCTGGTGAACCCGGCGCAGAAGTACGACGGGCGCAAGGACTTCGCACCCATCGGCCTGGTGGCCACCAGCCCGCTGGTGCTGGCCGCCGGCCCCCGGCTGGGGGTGAAGAACCTGGCGGAGTTCGTCGAGCTGGCGCGCCGCAACCCGGGCAAGTACAGCTACGGCAGCTCGGGCGTGGGCTCGACGCTGCACTTCGCGGGCGAGCTGTTCAAGCAGGGCGCCGGCGTGTTCATGGCGCACATTCCCTACCGCGGCGTGGCGCCGCTCACCAGCGACCTGGCGGGCGGCAGCCTCGACCTGGCCGTGCTGTCGCCCACGGCGGCCATCCCGTTCATCCAGAGCGGGCGCATCGTGCCGCTGGCCGCCACCAGCGCGCAGCGCATCGCCGCGTTGCCGCAGGTGCCCGCCATGGCCGAGCACCCTCAGCTCAAGGGCTATGAACTGGTGGGCTGGTTCGCGCTGATGGCGCCGCGCGGCCTGCCGCCCGAGATCGCGCAGCGCCTGTCCGCCGCGCTGCAGGACACGCTGCGCGACCCGGCCGTGCGCAAGAAGCTGGAAGACGCCGGCATGGTGCCTGCCACCGGCCGTGAAGACCTGGCGCGCTTCATCGGCGAGGAAACGGTGAAGTACGAGAAGCTGGCGCAGTTCGCCAACGTGCGCGAATAGCAGAGTGCAACCCCCTGAGGCGCTGCGCGCCTTCCCCCTTCTCTCGCCCCGCTGCGCGGGCCGGGAAGGGGGACAACGCCGGTGGCCCGGCGAAGCCGGTTCCACGGCGTTTGCTGGGATGGCCTGCTCCGCGGCCGTCTGACGGGTGACGTCGCTGTAGACCATGTACCCTGCGCCCCAAGGGCATCATTCAGATGCTGGATCTGCTGCGCCCGATCTACGAGAAGACCGCCGCCTACGGCCACTTCGGCCGCGAAGAGCCCGAGTTCGTTTGTGTGGCCGGCGCTGCAGACGTTTCCCGTGATCGCACAGCTCCTGGCACGAGCAACGGCAGCCGTTGAAGGAGGCTGGTAGGCCTCAGCGTCCGCGCAGGAACAGCGCGTCCAGCTCCTTCATGCTGAGCTGGCGCCAGGTGGGGCGGCCGTGGTTGCACTGGTCGGAGCGGTCGGTGACTTCCATCTGCCGCAACAGCGCGTTCATCTCGTCCAGCGTGAGCTTGCGGTTGGCGCGCACGGCGCCGTGGCAGGCCATGGTGCCCAGGATCTCGTTGCGCGCGCGCTGCACCACGGTACTGGCGTCGTGCGCGGCCAGCTCGGCCAGCACGCTGCGCGCCAGCTCCACCGGGTTGCCCTGGGCCAGCGTGGTGGGCACGGCGCGCACGGCCAGCGTCTTGGGCGAGAAGGGTGAAATCTCCAGGCCCAGCAGATCGAGTGTGTCGGCCTGCGATTCCGCCGTGGCCACTTCTTCGGGGGTGGCGGCGAAGGTGGCGGGGATCAGCAGCGGCTGGCTGGCGATGCGGGCGCCGTCGTCTACCTGGGCTTTCAGGCGCTCGTACACGATGCGTTCGTGCGCGGCATGCATGTCGACCACGATCAGGCCCTGGGCGTTCTCGGCCAGGATGTAGACGCCATGGATCTGCGCCACGGCGCGACCCAGGGGCCAGGCAGCGCCGTCGGCGGCCTGCGCAGAGGGCGCAGGCGCACGGGCCGCATCCCACACAACCGCCGGGCCTGCCCCGGCGGGCATGGGCGACAAGGCTGGCGCCCCACTGCCGGAGGGGGCCACCACCGCACCGGTGGATCCGCCGTTCTGCGCCAGCGCGGGAGGCAGGGCGGCCGGAGAGGCAACGGCCGGCTCCGCCGGGCTGCCCCACAAGGCCTGCAGATCGGACACCTTGTGTCCGACCCGCTCATCAAATTTGATAGCTGACTGCGCTTGCCAGACGGGCGTTGGAGGCTGATTTGACTCAAATCCGGCCGCAGGGGCCGGCACCGCCTCGGCGGCAGCTGCCAGCGCCTGCGCGCGGGGCACGGCCAGGGCGTTCTCCACGGCGTGGCGCACGGCCTGGTGCACCTCGCGGCTGTCACGAAAGCGCACCTCGATCTTGGTGGGGTGCACGTTCACGTCCACCCGCAGCGGGTCGATGTGCACGTACAGCGCGTACACCGGCTGCTTCTGGCCGTGCAGCACGTCCTCGTAGGCGCTGCGCGCAGCGTGGGTGAGCACCTTGTCGCGCACGAAGCGGCCGTTCACGTAGCAGAACTGCTGGTCGGGGCGCGATCGGGCGGCATCGGGCAGGCCGGCGCGGCCCGTCACGGTGACGGCGCCGGAGCGGTGCCGCACGGGCACCGACTCGCGGATGAAGTCCTCGCCCAGCACGTCGGCCAGCCGGCGGGCCAGGGCCTCCTGCAGTTCGTCGTCCGAGGGCTCGGCGCCGGGGGCCAGCGTGGCGCGCCACTGCTCGACCAGCTTGCCCTCGTGCCAGATCGCGAAGCCCACGTCGGGCCGGGCCAGCGCGTGGCGGCGCACGGCCTCCACGCAGTGGGCCAGCTCGGTGGCGTCGGTCTTGAGGAACTTGCGGCGCGCGGGGGTGGAAAAGAACAGCTCCTTCACCTCGACCGTCGTGCCCTGGCTGCGGGCGGCAGGCCGCCGCTCGCCGCTGCGGGCATCCAGGAGGAACGCGCTGGCCTGGTGCGCAGGGCGCGAGAGCAGGGCGGTTTCGGACACCGAGGCGATGGCTGCCAGCGCCTCGCCGCGAAAGCCCATGGTGGCCACCGATTCGAGGTCGTGCAGGTTGGTGATCTTGCTGGTGGCGTGGCGGCGCAGCGCCACGGGCAGCTCTTCCTGCGGAATGCCGCAGCCGTCGTCCTCCACGGCGATCAGGCGCACGCCGCCGGCCAGCAGGCGCACGGTGATCTGGGTGGCGCCGGAGTCGAGGGCGTTGTCCACCAGCTCGCGCACGGCGGAAGCGGGGCGCTCGACCACTTCACCCGCGGCGATCTGGCTGATGAGTTCGTCGGGCAGGTCGCGGATGGGGCGGCGGGCGGGGGCGGGCGGGGAAGAGGAAAGTTCGGCGGTCACGCGGAGGATTCTATGCAGCGCGGCCCTGCGCCCGTGCCGGGCGCGGCGTGGGCCTGCCCGCCGCAATGTCTTTGCGGTGGGAGCGTGTGCGGGCGCGCGCTCGGACCGTCAGACGGCCACGGCGCGGCCGGCCTGCGTGGCGGGCTGTGCGTGCTGCGGTGCGTGCGGCAGGGGCAGACCGGCAGCGCGGGGCGCAGCCCGGCCGGCAGCATGCCAGGCGATGCCCTGCGGCGACTGCTTGGCGTCGTGCTTGGCGAGCGCCGCCAGGTTGGCCACCTCTTCGGCGTGGTGGATGCTGCCCGGCGCGATGCGCACGGCGCCGATCGACAGCGTCGTGCAGCTGAAGAAGCGCTTCACGCCGTGCCGGTCCTCGGCCCAGATGCCGCCGGCCTTGCGCGCGCCGTCGTCGAACAGCGCCAGGGCTTCCTGGGCGAACTCGCCCACGATGCGCTGGCAGCGCTGCAGCCAGTCGTCGCTCTGGAACAGCAGCATGAAGTCGTCGCCGCCCACGTGGCCCACGAAGTCGCGCTGCGCATCGCAGTGCGTGACGGCGAGCCGCGCCACCAGGCGGATCATCTGGTCCCCGCGCCAGTAGCCGTAGTAGTCGTTGAACGGCTTGAAGTGGTTCAGGTCGGCATAGCAGGCCACGAACTCGGTGCCGCTGTCCAGCAGCCGCTGCATGTGCAGGCTGATCGGAATGTTGCCAGGCAGGAAGGTCAGCGGGTTGGCGTGACGCGCCGCCTCCACGCGCGCTTCGGTCACGCTGCGCACCAGCTGGTCGCCCGTGCCCAGGCCTACGTACCGCCCGTTGTCGGTGACGATGAAGCCATCGTTCAGGTAGCGCTGGTCCTGGGAGGTGAGGATGCCCACCAGCTGCTCCACGTCGCAGTCGAGCTCCACCACACGCGGCGCGTGGTTGGCGAAGCCCGCGCAGGGCTTGCGGCCGTGCACCTCGCGGAAGTACAGCGTGGCGTAGTGGTTCATGAACTGCTGGCGGTTGATGAGCGCCACCGGGCGCGCATCTTCCAGCACGGCCACGGCGTGCAGCTCGGCGTGGCTCTTGAACAGCCCGGCGACGGTGTCGTTGGGCGTGTCCGGCGCCACGGCCGGCGCCGGCACCACCGGCAGGCTGCGCAGGATGCCCGGGCGCACGCTCTGGCCCAGCGTGGGCAGCACGGCCACGCGCCGGTCGCTCAGGGCCCCCAGCGCGGGCCCGGCGATGGCGGCATGCGGCGCGCGCGCCGGCCGGCCCAGCAGGTAGCCCTGGCCGTAGGGAATGTCCAGGTCGCGCAGGGCGCGCAGCTCTTCCTGCGTCTCGATGCCCTCGGCCACCAGCGTGGTGCCGAACACGTCGGCGATGCCCTTGATGGCCTGCAGCATCTGCAGCTTCTCGGAATGCGCTGCGATGTCGCGGATGAAGTATTTGTCGATCTTCACGAAGTCGGGCTTCACCTCGGCCCACAGGCGCAGGCTGGAATGGCCGTCGCCGAAATCGTCCAGCGCCAGGCGGGCGCCCGCCGCGTGCACCTGCTTGAGCGCGCTGCGCAGCAGGGCCATGTCGCTCACACGCTCGTGTTCGGTGATCTCCAGCACCACCATGCGCGCGGGCACGCCCAGGCTGCGCAGGGCCTCACCCACCCCGGCGCCGCACAGGGCCACGGCGCTCACCAGCGCGTCGGCGCTGATGTTCACGAAGATGCGTCCACCGCGGCCCTGCGCGCTCCATTGCAGCAGCGCGGTCGCCACGCACAGCAGCTCGAAGTCCTGCAGGAGGTGCTCGCGCCGGGCGCCGTCCAGCAGCGCATCGGGGGTGTGCAAGGGGGAGTCCTCCGGGCCGCGGATGAGCGCCTCGTGCGCATAGATGGCGCCGGTGCGCAGGTCGGCCAGCGGCTGGAAGACGCAGTGCAGCCGGCCTTCGCGCATCAGGTGGGCCAGGGGCCCGCGGCCCTCGCGCGCCGCCGGCGAAAGGGCCGCCACGACGGCATCGAACCGTCGGCGCTCCAAATCATCCATCCCATGCATCCGTCAACGTGACAGCCGGCACTGTAGGCGGGCTTGGTGACGGCACTGTGACGGCGCCGCGGGCATCGCACAATGTACGCATGTCCGATACCCCGAACCCCCTTGCCGCGCCTGTGAGCGCCGACCTGCCTGACTGGCGCAGCCAGCCGCGCGCGTTCCTGCAGGCCCTGTTCCGCGTGGCCGTGCACAGCGCCCAGCCGCTGCACACCCTGGCCCCGCACCTGCCCGCGCCGCCGCCCGGCCGCACCGTGGTCATCGGTGCGGGCAAGGCGGGCGGCGCCATGGCCCAGGCCGTGGAGGCGCTGTGGCCTGCCGATGCGCCGCTCAGCGGCCTGGTGGTCACGCGCTACGGCCACGTGCCGCCGCGTCCTGCGGGCCTGGCGCAGCGCATCGAGGTGGTCGAAGCGGCCCATCCCGTGCCCGATGCCGCCGGGCTGCAGGCGGCCGAGCGCATCCTGCAGTCGGTGCAGGGCCTGGGCCCGGACGACCTGGTGCTGTGCCTGATCTCCGGCGGCGGCTCCGCCCTGCTCACGCTGCCGGCCGAAGGCCTGTCGCTGGCCGACAAGCAGCGCATCAACCGCCAGCTGCTGGAAAGCGGCGCAGGCATCGCCGAGATGAACTGCGTGCGCAAGCACCTCTCGCGCATCAAGGGCGGGCGCCTGGCCGCGGCCTGCGCGCCGGCGCGCGTGGTCACGCTCACCATCAGCGATGTGCCGGGCGACGACCCTTCCGTGATCGCCAGCGGCCCGACCGTGGCCGACCCGGGGACCTGCGAGGAAGCGCTGCGCATCCTGCAGCGCTACGGCATCGAGGTGCCCGACTACGTGCGGCAGCAATTGCAATCCGGCGCGCTGGAGACGCCCAAGCCCGGCGATGCGCGCCTGGCCGGCCATGCCGTGCACATGATCGCTACGCCGCAGCAGTCGCTGCAGGCTGCCGCCCGCGCCGCGCAGGCCTGCGGCATCGACGCGCATATCCTCAGCGACGAGATGGAAGGCGAGTCGCGCGAGGTGGGCCGCGTGCACGCCGCGCTGGCGCGGGCCGTGGCGCTGCGGGGGCAGCCCTTCGCGCGGCCCTGCGTCATCCTCAGCGGCGGCGAGACCACGGTGACGGTGCGCGCGCGGGCCGAGGGGGCCCCGCGCGGCCGCGGCGGGCGCGCCGGGGAGTTCTGCCTGGGGCTGGCCCAGGGGCTGCAGGGCGTTGCGGATGTGTGGGGCCTGGCGGCCGATACCGACGGCATCGACGGCGTGGAGGACAACGCCGGCGCCTTCGTCGCGCCCGACACGCTGGCGCGCGCCGCAGCCGCACAGCGCGCGCTGGCAGACCACCTGGACCGCAACGATGCCTACGGCTATTTCGAGGCGCTGGGCGACCTGGTCGTGACCGGCCCGACGCACACCAACGTCAATGACTTTCGTGTGCTATTGATTTTGTAGCTGTATGCGCTTGATGGTAGGGGGGCTGGAGGGCGTTTTGGCTTCATGATCGAGCCGACGGATCCGCGCGACGGGCTGCCCCCGCCCCAGCGGCTCCGTTCGGGTCGTTGGGCGAAGGCGCCGGCCGTGCCATGCAGCGCTTGGGAAGAGGGCGCCCGGAGCTGCACCGGTGGCCCCTGCTGCGTGCCGCCGTCACGTCGCCGGCTCCCCGCGCCAGGGGGGCTATGCAAACCCTGCATGGGATTTGATTTCGCTCAATGCCGCGGGGGCCGCGGGGCGGCACAGTCGAGCCCATGTTCCCCATGCCCTCTCTTGACCAACCTGCCCAGACCGAGGTGGCTGCTGCCGGCGAGGTGCTGCGCCAACGCCACCAGCAGCCCGTGTCGGTGCTGTATCTCGATAGCGGGCGGGTGCTGCTGGGGGTCCGCGAGGACGGCCAGATGCGCCACCAGCTGGGCGTGGTGGAGGGCCCGTTCTGGCTCGACGCCGCATCGGCCTTGCTCGACCAGCCCTGCGCGGTCGACATGGTGGCCGACACCCGCGTGCAACTGCGCCGCATCCCCGTCGAAGAGTTCCGGCGCGGCATCGACACGCTGCCGCCGCTGGCCCGCAGCCTGGTGCGCGACATGGCGGCGGGCTATTGCCAGCAGACCGAACTGGCGGTGAGCCGCCTGGCGCAGGACGCCGAGTCGCGCTGCGCCCAGTGGCTGCTGCGCCACGCGCAGCGCGGTGCGGACGGCAGCCTGTGCGTGACGCTGCACCAGCGCAAGCGCCTGATCGCCGCGCAGCTGGGCATCGCGCCCGAAACCCTGTCCCGCGTGCTGCGCCATCTGCGCGAGCACGGCCTGATTGCCGGCACCGGCAACGTGCTCAACCTGCCGGAGCCGCGCGCCCTGCAGATGGTCGCCAGCGGCTGAGCGGCGCGTTGCCGCGGCCGGCTTTGCGCCTCCCTTGCGCGTGGCTTCACGGTCAGGGTTTTCCTTGGCCTGATTGAGGGTTCCACCCAACTCCCCATCGGGGTGCGCTGCGTATATTGGCCGCAAGACCACTCGGCCCGATACGCCCTCCATGCACCGCGCCTTGCCCGCCCGCCCCGCCCGATTCCGCCCGCAGGCTGCGCCGGGACAGTGCCGGCCGGCAGGCGCCAGCGGCGGTGCCCGCTG
>JAEWPH010000268.1 GCA_023460715.1 Pseudomonadota bacterium
GCCTGCGGCCGCCAGCGCATCCTCACCGGCGGACTGCCAGGGCGCACCCAGCGGCAGTCCGTAGGGCTGCCCGCCCTGGAACGCTGCGAGCTGTGCCGGATCGGCCACCCCCGTCGCCGCCAGGCCATCGGACGGCAGTTCGGAACCCTCGGCCATGGAGGCCAGCAGCAGCGAAAAGCCGCCAGAGGTGCCCGTCGCCTGTTCGGCGTTCTGGCTGGAGGCGGACGGCTTGCCGGCGCCGCGCGCGGCGCGCGGTTCGTGCGCGTGTTGCGAAGAGGAGATGCGTGCTTTTTCCATGTCAAAACTCCTGGCCCAGCGGGCCGCTGGCGGCATTCCTGAACTGCAGCGATGCGCGCTCGTCGGTCTGCTTCTGATCCCTGCGCGACTGGGCTTGCTCCATGTCGCGCCGCCGCTTCTCCACCACCTTCTTCAGGCTGGCCACCCGCAGCTCGGCCTGCAGCAGGGCCTGCGCCGCAGCATCCACCCGGCCGTCCTGGTCTCCCACCGCGCCGGACTGCAGGCCGATGGCGTGCGCAAGGCGATCCATGAACTGGTAGTGGTGGTACATCACCTCGGGCTTGATGGCCGCATCGGCCCGCATGCCCCAGCGGCCCTGCGTTTCCTGCGCATAGCCTGCCAGCTGGTCGAGCTGCTGCTGCGCGGCGTAGCGGGCATGGCGTGCGTCCTGCAGCGCTTGGCGGGCGGCGTCGCGCTGGCGCTCTGCCATCTCCACCGCCACCAGGAACGTGTTCAGCGAAGCCATGGCGTCAGGCCTCCAGCACGGCCGCCATGGCCGTGAGGGTGTCGTCCATCGGCGCCGCCTCGAACATGTCCTGCTGCAGGAAAGCCGCCATGGCCGGCTGCAGGCGAATGGCGTCGTCCAATTGCGGATCGGAGCCGGCCATGTAGGCGCCCACCTGGATCAGATCCTTGCTCTTCTGGTAGCGGGAGTATGTGGCGCGGAAGCGCCGCGCCATGTCGAAATGTTCGCGCGAGACCACGTTGTGCATCACGCGGGAGGCCGATTGCTCGATGTCGATGGCCGGGAAGTGCCCGGTCTCCGCCAGCGCCCGCGACAGCACGAAATGGCCGTCCAGGATGGCGCGCGCCGCATCGGCGATCGGGTCCTGCTGGTCGTCGCCTTCGGAGAGCACGGTGTAGAAGGCCGTGATCGAGCCGACGCCGTGCAGGCCGTTGCCGCTGCGCTCGACCAGCGCCGGCAGCTTGGCGAAGCAGCTCGGCGGGTAGCCCTTGGTGGCCGGGGGCTCGCCGATGGCCAGGGCGATCTCGCGCTGGGCCATGGCGTAGCGGGTGAGCGAGTCCATGAGCAGCAGCACGTGCTGGCCCTTGTCGCGGAAGTGCTCGGCAATGGCCGTGGCGTAGGCCGCGCCCTGCATGCGCAGCAGCGGCGGCGCATCCGCGGGGGCGGCCACCACGACCGCACGGCCCCGGTCGCTCTCGCCCAGGATGTCCTCCACGAATTCCTTCACCTCACGCCCGCGCTCGCCGATCAGCCCGACCACGATCACGTCGGCCTGGGTGTAGCGGGCCATCATGCCCAGCAGCACGCTCTTGCCCACGCCGGAGCCGGCGAACAGGCCCAGCCGCTGCCCGCGGCCCACGGTCAGCAGGGCATTGATGGCGCGCACGCCGGTGTCGAGCGTCTCGCGGACGGGGTCGCGGTCCATGGCATTGATCTGGCGCCGGTCCATGGGCTCGGATGTAACGTTGTGCAGGGGGCCGCCGTGGTCCAGCGGCGTGCCCTGCGAATCCACCACGCGGCCGAGCAGCCCGTCGCCCATGGGCAGGCGCAGCATGCCGGCCCCACCCGTGGGGCGCACCTCTTCGCCCAACCGCGGCGAAGGCACATACGGCGCGGCAGGGGTGACGCGCGCGCCGCTGGACAGGCCATGGATGTCGCCGGCCGGCATCAGAAAAGCCTTGTCGGCGGAAAAACCCACCACTTCGGCGAGCACCGGCTCCTGCTCGGGCATCTGCACCAGGCACTGCGAACCCACGGGCACGCGGATGCCGGCGGCCTCCAGCACCAGGCCGGTGAGCCGTGTGAGCGTGCCGCGCGTCTCCAGTGGCGTGCCGTCGGCCAGGCGGCCGCGCGCATCGCCGATGAAGCGGTCCCAGTCCTGGGCGTCCTTAATCGCCATGGCCGCCGTCCTGCTGCCATGCGGAGGCCAGCCCCAGCGCAGCGATGGCACGGCGCCAGCGCTTGTCCAGGGAGCCATCCACCACCGTGCCGGCCGACTCCACCAGGCAATCGCCCGGCAGGACGGCGGCATCGGCCAGCCAGTGCACCTTGGTGGCGGCGAATTCCTCGCGCAGCGGCTGCTCCAGCGCCTCCCAGTCCTGTGGGTTCAGCCGCACGGTGACCGGCCGAGCCTCGCCCACCAGCATGCCCAGCGCTTCGCGCACCACCGGCAGCAGGGCCTGGGGGTTGCCCGACACTTCCCGGCGGACCACCTGGCGGGCGATGTCGCAAGCCAGTGCCAAGACCTCCTGCGCCATGCGCTGCTGCATGTCGTTCAGCCCCGACTCCAGGGCGCCGGCCAATTGCGCCAGCCGGTCGGCGGCCTCGCGCCCCTGACCGGCCACATAGTCGTCCATGCGCTGCTGCCACTCCAGGCCGGCCTGGGCCCGACCTTCCTCGGCGCCGCGCGCAAACCCCTCCTCGCGCGCCTGCTCCAGCAGCGCGAGGTGCGCGGCCTCGCTGATGCCCGGGGCTGGCAGGGGGGCGTCCGGCTCGGCCGGGGTGGCCGGCAGCACGGGTTCGGAGCCGTCCACGGCGCCGAAGTGCCAGCGCGTGACGTCGCCGACCTCTTCGCTGGGAATGAACCGCGTGTAGTAGCGCGAATTAGACGAATGCGTCATCGCCGCCGCCTCCGATCACGATCTGGCCTTCGTCCGACAGGCGGCGCACGGTCTTGAGAATTTCCTTCTGCTGCGCCTCCACCTCGGACAGCCGCATCGGGCCGCGCGATTCCAGGTCTTCGCGCAGGGCCTCGGCGGCGCGCGACGACATGTTGGACAGGAACTTCTCGCGCAGCTCGGGCTGGGCGCCCTTGAGGGCCACGACCAGGGTTTCCGAAGCGACCTCGCGCAGCACGGTTTGGATGGCGCGGTCGTCGAGCTTCATCACGTCGTCGAACACGAACATCTTGTCCATGATCTTCTGCGCCAGGTCGGGATCGAAGCCGCGGATGGACTCGATCACCACGCCGTCCATGCCCGAGCCCAGCAGGTTGATGATCTCTGCTGCCGCCTTCACGCCGCCCAGCGAGCTCTTGCGCACCTTGTCGCCGCCCGCCAGCACCTTGAACAGCACTTCGTTCAGATCCTTGAGGGCCGTGGGCTGGATCCCCTCCAGCGTAGCCACGCGCAGCAGTACTTCGCTGCGCTGGCGGTCGGTCAGCTGCATGAGGATGGCCGACGACTGGTCCGGATCCAGATGGACCAGGATGGCGGCGACGATCTGGGGGTGTTCATTGCGCAGCAGTTCGGCGACGGACAGCGGGTCCATCCACTTCAGGCTTTCGATGCCAGACACGTCGCCGCCCTGCAGGATGCGGTCGATCAGCAGGGCGGCCTTGTCATCGCCCAGGGCGCGCTTGAGCACCGAGCGCACGTAGTTGCTGGTGTCCGACACCAGCAGGCTCTGAGCCGCTGCGTCGTTGGAGAAGCGGTTGATGACCGAGTCCACCTTGTCCTTGGAAACCGACTTCATGCGGGCGATGGTTTCGCCCAGCTTCTGCACCTCTTTGGGCGACAGGTGCTTGAAGACCTCGGCAGCCTCTTCCTCGCCGAGGGACATCAGCATGATCGCGGCGTCGTTGAGGCCCTGCTCGTCCATAGAAAACTCGCTCTCGCTAGTGGCGGATCAATCGCCGTTGACCCAGGTCTTGAGGATGTTGGCCACGGCCACCGGGTTCTGCTTGGCCAGCGTACGGGCATCCTCCAGGCGCAGTTGCTCGGGCGTGGCGGGCAGATCCTCGGCGCGGGTGGGCGCGGGCAGGGCCGGGCGTTCGAGCGCCTCCGACTCCAGCGCATCGAGCTGGCCGCCCTGGCCGCCAGCGACCACCGGCACGGCGCGGGGCTTGCCCATGCCCTTGATGGCCGGACGCACCAGGCCCAGCAGGATGAGCGCCGCGAACAGGGAGATGCCAAGCGGCCAGCCCAGGCTCTTGGCCAGCTCCACCATCTCGGGCTGCTTCCACAGCGGCAGGTCAGCGGTTTGCAAATCTTCCACCAGGAAGGGCGTGTTCATCAGGTTGACCGAGTCGCCGCGCTCGCTGTTGAAGCCGATGGTCTCACGCACCAGCGCGGTCATCTGCTCCAGTTGCTGGGGCGTCAGCGCCTTGGTGACCGGCGGCTTGCCGGCGCCGTCGCTGGCGGCCTGGTAGTTGACCACCACGGCCGCGCTCACCCGCTTGATGGCGCCGCTGCCGCCGCGCGTGACGCGGGTGGTCTTGTCAACTTCGTAGTTGGTGATGGATTCGCGCTTGTTGTTGGCGATCTGGGCACCCTGCTGGCCGGCCGCCGTGGGCGCCGGGTTGGCACCATTGACGGGCGCGGTGGAAGGCTGGGGCGGCTGGTTCGTCGTGGCGCCGGGCACACCGGTGGGCGGCTGGGCATTGCCCTGCTGGCCGGAGCTTTCGACGATCTGCTGGCTGCGCACGGCGCTGGCGTCCGGCGTCTGGTTGGGGCGGTGCTGCTCGGAAGTGGACTCCGTCTGGCTGAAGTCCACCTCGGCCGTCACCTGCGCCTTGACGTTGTTCTTGCCCACCACCGGCTCGAGGATGTCGAGGATGCGGCGGGTGTACTGCTGCTCGATCTGCTGCACGTAGGTCAGCTGCTGGGCATCCACGCCCGTGCCGGCGGCGCCGTCGGGCGACTGCGAGAGCAGTTTGCCCGTGTCGTCCAGCACGCTCACGGCCGTGGGCGACATTTCAGGCACGCTGGACGCCACCAGGTGCACGATACCGGCCAGCTGTGTGCGGTCGAGGAAGCGGCCCGGGTACAGGCTGAGCAGCACGGAAGCCGAGGGCTTTTGCTGCTCGCGGAAGAAACCGTTCTGGTTGGGCAGGGCCAGATGCACGCGGGCGCTCTGGACGGACGACAGCGCCTGGATGGAGCGCGTCAGCTCCCCTTCCAGCCCGCGCTGGAAATTCAGGCGCTCCTGGAACTGGGTCACCCCGAAACGGGTGCTCTCCATCAGCTCGAAGCCGGTCACCGAGCCCTTGGGAAGCCCCTGGGTGGCCAGGCGCAGGCGCACGTCGTGCACCCGGTCGGCCGGAATCAGGATGGCGCCGCCGCCTTCGGTGTACTTGTAGGGCACGTTCATCGTGGTCAGCTGGGCCACGATCGCACCACCGTCCTTGTCGCTCAGATTGGAAAACAGCACCCGGTAGTCCGGCTGGCGGCTGAACACCAGCGCGGCCACGATCCCGGCGATCAGCAGCACGATGCCGGCCCCGGCCTTCAGGCGCGTGGCACGGTCAAGGGCCGACACCCGCTGCAGCCACGAGGGGCCGGCGGGGGCAGGAGGGATGACAGGGACTTCAGCGACTGCGGACATCGTGCTTTCCAGTAGGCAAGCCAGGGCGGGACTCTGGCGGTGGAGCGATTATTGGACAGCCCCCCGCCGACGTTCACCCGATAAAGCGCGCCTTTGTCCATCATTTCACCACGATGCCCGCGCCCCGGATGCCTAGGATTGCACCATCCCGCTCCACCCCTGACCACCGAGACCCGACCGCCATGGACCTCCGCATTGCAAGCCCTACCGCCCCCCTCACGGGCACCGGCCTGGCACGCCGCGTCACCGCGGCCCAGGACGCCCCTCAGGACGCCGGCTTCTCGACGGCGCTGAAAGGCGCCCTGCAGTCGGTCAGCGCCGCCCAGAACCGGTCCAGCGACCTGCAGCGCGAAGTGCAGCTGGAAAACCCTAACGTCAGCATTGAAGAAACCATGGTGGCCATGCAAAAGGCACAGATCGGCTTCCAGGCGACGCTGCACGTGCGCAACCGGATGGTGCAGGCCTACACCGACATCATGAACATGCAGGTGTGACGGCGAAGGCGCCAGCGGGCGCCCTGCCCGGCCGGCGCGCCCCGCAGGCGGGCGCGATCATTTGCTATTTTATTTATAGCAATTAGCGCTTTACCATATTGGTCTAGAAACCGATTTGGCTCAAAATCTCACTTCACCGCAAGTTCTCCATCCGCCACCCCGGTCCGGCCCCGTTCATTCAGGGACTGCGGCTTCTGTGCACCCGACCTGCGTCGCCCTGCGGTAACACCCCTGCGGACGCGCACGCAACCCTCTGAAAAAAGCGCATCGCGGACGACGCACGGCTGCGGCGTCTACCACCGGCTGACAACAGGCATTAAAAAAGGCCGGCACCTCACGGCGCCGGCCTTTCGCTCTCCCACCCTACTTGGTTTGAAATTCCGGGCAGTCCTGACCTCTGGGGGTCAGTGCATCATCTGCGGCTGCCCCTCGAACAGATGTTCGAACTGGGCCAGCCAGGGTTCCGCCAAGCTGCGGATCTGGGCATCGTTGCGCAGGATGCGCTGCATGATGCGCGTCTTTTCCTTGCGGTGCTCGGGCAGCAGTTCCTGCTCCTGGGACTTGAAGCGCAGTTGCTCGATCAGCACCGCGCAGGTGCCCTCGTGGCGCACGACGCCGTCCCAGTCTTCCAGCTTGGCGGCCTCCAGCATCTTGGCGCTGCTGTCTTCGATGGCTTTGTAGTAGTCAATCAGCATTTCGGGCATTTCAAACTCCCCGGCCTGGCATGGCGCCGATCTGCTCCCAGCTCTGGGCCACGGGAGCGATCAAACCGAGGATTTCCTCAATCATGGATGCGTCGTTTTTGAGATTCGCCAGCGTCAGGCGCCGGCTGGAGTAATCGTAGAGCGAGGCCAGGTTGGCCGCGACATCGCCGCCCTGGTTGAGGTCCAGGCCGGCCTTCAGCCCTTCTTCAAGAATGCGGACAGCCTTGCCCAGCTGCCGCCCCTTTTCGTTGATGTCTCCCCGCTGGAGAGCACCTTGGGCGGCGATGAGGGATTGCGTCAGACCGTCGAAAAGCATCTTGATCAACATATGCGGTGATGCCCCTGCCACCAGGGACTGCACCCCGACCTGGCGGTAGGCCATGGCTGCGCGTGAACTGACTGGGGTAAACATCGACGACTCCTTCATGCTCCGTATTACCTTTCATATCGGCGGAGTGGTCGGAAACTTGAAGACTTCTCGACGTAAAACACCATCGTCTGCCACAGCGAAACCCACAGGCTGCGCTCAGCCCATCAGCTCTTGTTCCACATGGTCACCTGCTGACCGATATAGGAGTTCAGAGCCGTCAGGGAGGCCATCTTGGTGTCCAGTGCCTGGTATTTCTCGCGCAGCTGCTTCTCTACACGGCTGGCGCGGTCGTTGACGCGGTCCTGCTCGTCGGAATTGCGCTTGACGGCGGAATTCAGCGCATTGGTCTTGTTCTCGATGGTGCCCTCGACCCCCAGCGCCTTGGTGGCGAAGGACCTGACCTTCGTCCCCAGGCCCTCGACGCCCTCGCCGCCGGCAAACATGGCCTGCAGGGCGGAAGGATTCTTCAGCGCGGCGGTGAGCTTGGAGTCGTTGATGACCATCTTGCCGCCCTTCTGGATGTCCACACCGATGTCGGCCAGGCGCGCAAAGGCGCCGCCCGCGGTGGAGGAGGCAACCACCGAGCGCAGAGCGTTCTGCAGTCCCACCGTCGTACTGTCGCCCTGCAAGGCCCCAGCCGTCTTGGACGCTTCGTCATACTTCGTAGAAGAACCCAGCAGATCGTTCAAGGCGTTGTAGGCCGTAACGAAATCCTGGACACCTTTCTTCAACGCGTCGGTGTCCGTGCTCACCGTCACCACGGCCGGGCCGGTCGTGGTCGTGACCTGGGACACGGTGAAGCTCAATCCCGGCAGCGTGTCGGTGAAGGCGTTGGTGGTGGACGAAACGGAGATGCCGTTGATCGTGGCCTGAGCGTTCTTGCCGTACTGCACTGCATTGGCGGCCATGCCCTGGCCGGGCGCGGACTCCGGATCGAAGGCCAGAGAGGACAACGCGCTGTCGGACGACTGAACACGAAAGCCGGTCGACTCGCCCGTGGCACTGGAGCGGAACAGCAGGCGCTCGCCCGACGCATCGCGAAGGACCGAGGCGGTCACGCCGCTGTTGGCCTTGTTGATCTTGCTGGCGATATCGCTGAGCGTGTCGGTATCCTTGACTTCGACCGACACGGCCGAGGCACTGCCGGCGGCGAACTGCTCCGACCCGGCGGCGCCCGACCACGTCCCCAGTTGGATGGACAGGGTGCCGGCACCGAGCTTGGTGTCTTTGGGAACTGCCGAGGAAGACGTGGACTGCGCCTGTGCCAGCTGGCTCACGCCGATGTCATAGGAGGCGCCTTGAGCCGCACTGGTGACCGTGGCGGACACCGCGCTGCTGGACGACGTCGCCACCTTGGAGTTCCACGTGGCCGACTGCCCCAGCTTGTTCGCCGCATCGGACAGGGTCGACATCAGCGACTTGATCCGCGCATAGGTCGATATCTGGGAATTGACCGCCGTCGCCTTGGTTTGCAGGGTCTGGAGCGGCTTCTTTTCCAACGCCACGAGTTGCGTGATGACGGATTCGTCGATACCGCTGGCAATACCCAGGGATGAAAGGGCCATCTTGACTCTCCTGAAACGAAAACCGGGCCGCGAGGCCAGCCAGGGGCCTACCTCGCGGATCGAGCGACGCCAGGAACATCACCAGGCATCAAGCACGTTTTCGGCTGCCTTGCGGGAAACTTGAGGGTTCACCCGCCCGCCGAACCTGGCCCGTTTACCCCTGGAGCAGCTGCAGCACCGTCTGCGGAATCTGGTTGGCCTGCGCCACCATGGCGGTTCCCGCCTGCTGGAGAATCTGGGCACGGGACAGGTTGGCGGTTTCTGCCGCAAAGTCCGCATCCATGATACGGCCGCGGGCCGCCGCCTGGTTCTCCGAGGCGACTTGCAGATTGGAAATCACGGCTTCGAAGCGGTTTTGCGATGCACCAAAGGTGGAACGCGCGCCGTTGATGGCCGTCAAGGCGTTGTCGATGGCGTCCATGGCGGCCCGGGCCGTCGTCGCACTGACGCCCAGCGTCGCGGCCGAGGTCGTGCCCTGCGTCACCGTGCCCATGCGGGTGGCGATGGCGGAGGTGGTGATCGTGATCTGGTTGTCCGCCCCCGTGTTGGCGCCCACCTGGAAGGTGAACACGCCGCCGGTGCCGCCGGACCCGGTGAGCAGCGACTGCCCGTTGAACTTGGTGTTGGCGATGACGCGGGCGTTCTCTGCGGCCAGCTGCTTGAATTCGTTGTCCAGCGCCGTGCGGTCGGAGCCGCCATTGGTGTCGTTGGCCGCCTGCACCGCCAGTTCACGCATGCGCTGCAGGTTGTCGCTGATCTTGCCCAGAGCCCCTTCGGCCGTCTGCGCCAGCGAGATGCCGTCGTTGGAATTGCGGATGGCGACGTTCATGCCCCGCACCTGGGTGTTCATGCGCTCGGCGATGGCCAGGCCGGCAGCATCGTCCTTGGCGCTGTTCACGCGCAAGCCGGAGGACAGGCGCTGCATGGACGTTGCCAGAGACAGCTGAGAGGTGCTGAGATTGCGTTGCGCATTCAGCGAGGCCAGATTCGTGTTGATGGTAGATGCCATGGTGGATCAGCTCCTGATTCAGTTGACGGCACCGCCGCCCATGAGGCGCGCAACAAGCGACGCCGTTCCAGAGTCGGCAACTGCCGCGCTCTGGATGGGACTGATTCTGCAGAGACGGGGCCGGCGCAAAACCCCGAAGAGAGCGCCATTCGCCCCCCAGTTCGCCCCAGAAACGAAAAACCCCGGCCAGCGAGGCGCTGGCCGGGGTGGGAGCTGATCGCCACCCGCCGGGAGGCGGGCGCAAACCGATTAACGCAGCAGGGACAGCACGCCCTGGGGCAGCTGGTTGGCCTGGGCCACCATGGCCGTACCAGCCTGCTGCAGGATCTGCGACCGCGACAGGTTGGCGGTTTCAGAGGCGAAGTCGGCATCCATGATCCGGCCGCGGGCTGCGGCCTGGTTCTCGGAGGCTACCTGCAGGTTGGCCACGACGGCGTCGAAGCGGTTCTGCACGGCACCGAATTCCGAGCGCTTGCTGTTGATCTGGTTCAGCGCGGTGTCGATCGCGTCCATGGCCGTACGGGCCGTGGTGGCGGTGGCGCCGAGCGTGGCAGCCGAACCCTGGGTCGCCGTGGTCATGGCGGTGGCGATGTTCGAGGTAGCGATGGAGATCTGGTTGTCACCCGACGTGTTGGCGCCGATCTGGAAGGTGAACGAGCCACCCGTGCCGCCGGAACCCGTCAGCAGCGCTTGGCCGTTGAACTTGGTGTTGCTGATCACGCGGGCATTTTCCTGGGCCAGCTGCTTGTATTCGTTGTCCAGCGCGGTGCGGTCGCTCGTGCTGTTCGAATCGTTGGCAGCCTGCACGGCCAGTTCACGCATACGCTGCAGGTTTTCGCCGATCTTGCCCAGCGCGCCTTCAGCGGTCTGCGCCATGGAGATGCCGTCGTTGGCGTTACGCACGGCCACGTTCATGCCGCGGACTTGGGCGTTCATGCGCTCGGCGATGGCCAAGCCGGCGGCATCGTCCTTGGCGCTGTTCACACGCAGGCCGGAAGACAGGCGCTGCATGGACGTCGCCAGAGACGACTGGGTTCCATTCAGGTTGCGCTGAGCATTCAGCGAACTGATGTTGGTATTGATAGTTGCTGCCATGGTGATAGCTCCTTAATAGGCCGGACTTGCCGGCGCGCTGCCGATTTCTTCAATGCCAGCGGACGCCGGCCCTCTTCCCCTGGCCTGCGCCGTTTTGCATCGGCTCCTGCTGGGGTACAGGGCTTTCGTCCCTGCTGAGAGAGTTATCGGACGGCCCCCCGCGGACTTTAGGGATCGGACGCAACTTTTTTCTTGCGAGGTTTGGACCGGGAGGGTTCGCCAGAGCTTCAAGGGCGTATATCAAACTCGCCAGCAGAAAGTCATTCAGATTTGGTCCCAATGTCCGAAGATGTATCAATGTGCCAAGGCTGCCCCAGCGTTTCTGCCCATAGATAAGCTGCCTAAAAGCCCGCCGGACGTGCCTTATTCAAGGGTTGTCCTGAAAAAGACTCTGACAAAATACCCCTATGTTCGTCATCATCGGTTACATCGTCTGCCTCGGCTGCATCTTCGGCGTGTACATCGTGCATGGCGGGAACATCTCGGTCATCCTGAAGGCCTTGCCGTTCGAGATCATCACCATCCTGGGCGGCGCGCTTGGCGCCTTTGTGGTGAACAACCAGCCCAAGGTGCTCAAAGCGACCCTCGCGGCGCTCCCCATGGCCTTCAAGGGCTCCAAGTACACCAAGGCGCGGTACATGGAACTGATGGCCATGCTCTATGAGATCCTGCAGAAGGCCCGCAAGGAAGGCCTGATGGCGATCGAGAAGGATGTGGAAAGCCCTGGGGAATCCGAAATCTTCAAGAAGTACCCGACCGTGGGCAGCGATCACCACGTGATCGAATTCACCACCGACTACCTGCGCATGATGGTCTCGGGCAACCTGAACGCCCACGAGATCGAAGCGCTGATGGACAGCGAGATTGAAACCCACCACCAGGAGGCACATGCCCCCGTCGCCGCGCTGGCGCGTCTGGCGGGCGCCCTGCCCGCCTTCGGGATCGTGGCGGCCGTGCTCGGGGTGGTGAACACCATGGGCTCGGTGGGGCAGCCGCCCTCGGTGCTGGGCGGCATGATCGGCTCGGCGCTGGTCGGGACCTTCCTGGGCATTCTGCTGGCCTATGGCGTGGTGGAGCCGCTCGGCGGCCTGGTGGAGCAAAAGACCGAAGACGCCGCCAAAGAGCTGCTGTGCATCAAATCCACGCTGCTGGCCAGCATGCAGGGCTACAACCCGTCGACGGCCATCGAGTTCGGCCGCAAGGTGCTGTTCTCGGGCGATCGGCCGAGCTTCAGCGAGCTCGAAAGCCACGTGAAGGGCAAAAAGTAAGCGCGCACTGCGCTGCTGGATTGCGCCATGGCGGAAAAGAAGCTCCAACCGATCATCATCAAGCGCGTCAAGAAGGGCGGCCACGCTGTCCATGGCGGTGCCTGGAAGATCGCCTATGCCGACTTCGTGACGGCCATGATGGCGTTCTTCCTGCTGATGTGGCTGCTGGGCTCCACCGCCAAGGGGGAGTTGCAGGGCATCGCGGCCTATTTCTCTTCGCCGCTGAAGGTGGCGATGACCGGCGGCGACGGCGCCGGCAACAGCTCCAGCGTGATTCCCGGCGGCGGCAACGATCTGTCCAAGGTGCACGGCCAGGTGCGCCGGTCGGACTCCGACAGCACCAATACCAGCCGGCGCATGAACATCGAGAACGCCAAGGCAGAGCAGGCGCGCCAGGACCAGATGCGCATCAAGGCGCTGCAGGCCAAGATCGACTCGGTGATCACCGAAAACCTGAAGCTGCGCGAATACAAGTCGCAGATCCGGATCGACATCACGCCCGACGGGCTGCAGATCCAGATCGTGGACGACCAGAACCGGCCCATGTTCGACAGCGGCAGTGCGTTGGTAAAACCCTACATGCGAGACATCCTGCGCGAAATCGGCTCGGCCCTGAATGGGGTGGAAAACCGCATCAGCCTGGCCGGCCATACCGACGCCGCGCCCTACGGCAACGGCGACCGCGGCTACAGCAACTGGGAGCTGTCGGCCGACCGGGCCAACGCCTCGCGCCGCGAACTCGTCGCAGCCGGCATGCCCGATGCCAAGCTGGGCCGGGTCGTCGGCTTGGCGGCCAGCGATCTGTTGGATCCCAGCAACCCTCGCGCGCCGGTCAACCGCCGCATTACCATCACGGTGTTGACGCGCGAGGCGGAGGAAAGACTGATGGGCAAAGGCACGACACAGGTGACGTTGCCGGAGCTTGCTGCACAAAAGCAGGACAATCCCGCATCCGCGCCAGGCAGTAACGACTTGTCACAGAGTCGATAGCCCCAGACAATCTCTAACGTAATTTCCGACCGAAAGGGTCCCACGTGACCACTGCCCTTCGTTTTTTGATCGTTGACGACTTCTCCACCATGCGGCGCATCGTCCGCAACCTGCTCAAGGAAAGCGGCTTTGCTGATGCCGACGAGGCCGAGGACGGCGTCGCTGCGCTGAACAAGCTGCGCAATGGCAAGTTCGACTTCGTGGTCACCGACATCAACATGCCGAACATGAACGGCTTCCAGCTGCTGGGCGAAATCAAGAAGGACGACAAGCTCAAGCACCTGCCGGTCCTGATGGTGACCGCCGAGGCCCGCAAGGAAGACATCGTGGCCGCTGCCCAGGGCGGTGCCGCCGGCTACATCGTCAAGCCGTTCACCAAGGCCACCCTCGAAGAGAAGGTGACCCTGATCCTCAAGAAAATGGGACTGTGACCATGAACGCAGCGAACACCGGCGCGCCGGATGCCGGGGGCGACGACGTCCACCAGAAGATCGGCCAGCTCACCCGGCAGCTGCACGATTCGCTGAACGAACTGGGCTACGCCGACCAACTGCGCGGCTCGATGGGCGAGCTGCCGGATGCGCAGAGCCGCCTGTCGTACATCGCGCGCCTGACGGGCGAGGCGGCCGAGAAGGTGCTCAACCGCGTGGAGCAGGCCAAGGCCCAGCACGACTTCATCGCTGCGGAGACGCGGCGGGTGGTCAATTCGCTGGTCGCCGACCCGGTGGCCGCCGTGGCCAAGGGCGAGATCTTCAATTTCCTGACCGACGTGGAGCGGGTCACCAAGGAGGCCGATGGCCACCTGACCGAAATCATGATGGCGCAGGACTTCCATGACCTGACGGGCCAGGTGATCGCCCGCGTGGTCAATCTCGCCTCGACGATCGAGCAGCAGCTGGTGCAGCTGCTGATCCAGACAGCGCCGCAGAATACCCAGCCGGTCACGCCGGCGCCCGAAGCCCAGCGCGCACCGCTGCAAGGCCCGGTGGTCGACCCGGAGAACACGGCCAACGTCGTCTCCAACCAGTCGGAAGTGGACGACCTGCTCGCCAGCCTCGGGTTCTGACCCGGAGCGCGCCGGGCCCCCCCCGGCGCCCCGGCGCGCGGCAGCCTTTATCATTTTGATAGCTGCATGCGCTTGCCCATCAATGATTTCTGGTATTTTTTTATCGCAAACCCAATACCGGCAAGCGCATATAGCTACGTTTAGCATAGCAACCCCCTGAAAGGCGCCCCACGGCCGGCGCCCAGGGGAATAGTGGGCGGACAGGCCTTCTATTCGGGCTTTAGCGGGAGCGGCCCCTCACGACAATGGCATGACCCAGCCGTCATGCCACCATGGACTCCTCCAGCCAAGACAAGAACCTCCCAGCGACCGAGCGGAAGCTGCAAAAAGCGCGTACCGACGGCCAGGCCGCGCGTTCGCGGGATCTGTCGCACCTGGCGGTGCTCGGCGTGGGCGCTGCGTCCATGTTCGTGCTGGCGCCCACCCTCACCGAGCACCTGCTGCAGGCGCTGACCCAGCATCTGACCTTCAACGCCGCCACCGTGCAGTCCTCCGGCAGCATGCTGCAGCGGCTGGTGGACATGGCCCGCATCGGCATCATTGCCAGCGCCGTCTTCGCGCTGCTGACCGGCTGCGCCGCCCTGGTGAGCGCCCTGGGCTCTGGCGGAATGATCTTCAGCTTCAAGCCGATCACCCCCCAGTTCAACCGGCTCAACCCGCTCTCGGGCTTCGCCAACCTGTTCTCCAAGCAGCAGATGACCAACGTGGCCAAGATGGTGCTGATGACCATCATCCTGACCATCGTCGCCTGGAACTTCATGAGCACCAGCATCGAGAAGGTCACCATGCTGGTACTGCAACCCTCGCCCGTGGCCTTGCGGCAGGTGGCCGAATGGCTCACCGCCGGCATGTCTTTGCTGCTGCTGGTGGTGTTCCTCGCCGCCGTGATCGACGTGCCGCTGCAGGCGTACTTCTTCAAGTCGCGCCTGAAGATGTCGCACCAGGAAGTGAAGCAGGAGCACAAGGAGTCGGACGGCAACCCCGAGATCAAGGGGCGCCAGCGCCAGCGGGCCCGCGAGATCGCCAACCGGGCGAGCCTCTCCAAGGTGCCCAAGGCCGACTTCGTGGTGATGAACCCGACCCACTATGCCGTGGCGCTCAAGTACGACGAGGCCACGATGAATGCGCCCCAGGTGATATCCAAGGGGACCGACCTGCTGGCCTTCCGCATCCGCGACCTGGCCGAGCAGCACGCCGTGCCGGTGCTGCAGTCGCCCATGCTGGCGCGGGCCCTGTACGCCCATGCCGAGCTGGAGCAGCCCATCCCTGCCACGCTGTTCTCTGCGGTGGCCCAGGTGCTGGCCTACGTCTACCGCCTGAAGGCGGCCCTGCGCGGCGAAGGCCGGATGCCCGATGCGCAGCCCGACCCGTTCGTCCCCCCCGAACTCGACCCGCTCCAAAAGCGCCCCACCGCCACCGCCGCTCCGGCTGCAGGTAACGCACCATGACGCCCTCCATGAATTCCGCCCGGCAGTGGGCCAGCTCCAACCGCTCGGCGCTGCAGGGCCTTTCGGCCCCGTTGCTGGTGGTGGCCATCCTGGCACTGATGGTGCTGCCCATCCCGGCCTGGCTGCTGGACACGTTCTTCACGCTGAACATCGCCGTCGCGCTGATGGTGATGATGGTGGCCGCCTATATGGTGCGGCCGCTGGACTTCGCAGCCTTCCCGTCCGTGCTGCTGCTGACCACGCTGATGCGGCTGTCGCTGAACGTGGCTTCCACCCGCGTGGTGCTGCTGGAGGGCCACACCGGCCCGGGGGCCGCCGGCGCCGTGATCGAGGCCTTCGGCCACTTCCTGATCGGCGGCAACTTCGCGGTCGGTCTGATCGTGTTCACCATCCTGGTGGTGATCAACTTCGTGGTGGTGACCAAGGGCGCGGAGCGGATCGCGGAAGTGTCGGCCCGCTTCACCCTGGACGCGATGCCCGGCAAGCAGATGGCCGTGGACGCCGACCTGAATGCCGGCCTGATCGACGAGAAGGAAGCCAAGCGCCGCCGTGCAGAGGTGGGCGAAGAGGCGAACTTCTTCGGCTCCATGGACGGCGCCTCCAAGTTCGTGCGCGGCGACGCGGTGGCCGGCATCCTGATCCTGATCATCAACATCGTGGGCGGCTTCGCCATCGGCATGCTGCAGCACGGCCTGTCGGCCGGCCAGGCCGCCGACAGCTACATCCTGCTGGCGGTGGGCGACGCGCTGGTCGCGCAGATTCCCGGCCTGCTGATCTCGGTGGCGGCCGCCATGGTGATCTCGCGCGTGGGCAAGGAAGAGGACATGGGCCGCCAGATCGTGCAGCAGCTCTTCATGTCGCCGCGCGTGCTGGGCGTGACGGCTGCCATCCTGATCCTGCTGGGTCTGATTCCTGGCATGCCCCACGCGGTGTTCCTGATCATGGGCGGCGGCATCGGCTACGGGGCCTGGCTGCTCCTGCAGCAGCAGCGCAAGCCGGCGCCCGCCGAAGAGGCGCCTGCCGCGCCGCAAGGCGACGGGGAGGCCACCTGGGACGATCTGCAGCCCGTGGACCTGCTGGGCCTGGAGCTGGGCTACCGCCTGATCGCGCTGGTGGACAAGAACCGCCAGGGTGACCTGCTGACCCGCATCAAGGGCGTGCGCCGCAAGTTCGCGCAGGAAGTCGGCTTCCTGCCGCCAGCCGTGCACGTGCGCGACAACCTGGAGCTCAAGCCCAGCGCCTACCGCATCACCCTGCGCGGCGTCGTGGTGGGCGAAGGCGAGGCCTTCCCCGGCATGCACCTGGCCATCAACCCGGGCGGCATCAGCACGCCGCTGATCGGCACGCCCACGACCGACCCGGCCTTCGGCCTGCCGGCCCACTGGATCGACACCAACCAGAAGGAAGCGGCACAAATGGCGGGCTTTACGGTCGTTGATTCGGAAACCGTGATGGCGACCCATTTGTCACACTTGATGCAAGTGCAGGCAGCCAAGCTCCTGAGCCGCACGGAAACCCAGCAACTCGTGGAACACGTCGCCAAACTGGCCCCCAAGCTCATCGAAGAAGTCGTCCCCAAAATGGTGTCCATCGCAACGTTCCAGAAAGTCCTCCAGCTGCTGCTGGAAGAGTCTGTGCACATCCGCGACATCCGCACCATCATCGAAACGCTGGCCGAGCACGCCGTCGTGACGCAGGACCCGGTCGAGCTGGCCCGCCGCGTGCGCATCGCGCTGTCGCCGGCCATCGTGCAGCAGATTTACGGCCCGACCCGCGAGCTGAACGTGATCGCCATCGAACCCGGCCTGGAGCGCCTGCTGGTGCAGGCCCTGGGCAATGCCGGTGGCCCCTCGCTCGATCCCGGCGTGGCCGACATCCTCACCCAAAAGGCCGCTGAAGTGGCCCTCAAGCAGGAAGAGATGGGCATGCCCGCCTGCCTGCTCGTTCCCGACCAGATCCGCAACGCCATCGCCCGCCTGGTGCGCCGCGTCGCCCCCCGCCTGCAGGTGCTCGCCCACAGCGAGATCCCTGAAACCCACACGATCCGCATCGGCCCGATCCTCAAAGGTGCATCAGCATGAACATCAAGCGCTTCTACGCCCCCACGTCGCGGGAGGCCCTGGCCAAGGCCCGTATGGCCTTCGGGGACGGCACGCTCATCCTGTCCAACCGCCAGACGCCCAACGGCGTCGAGGTCGTCGCCACGGCCGAGGACACGCTGTCCTCGCTGGAGTCGGGCCAGGAGCAGCAGCAGATGCAGCAGCGCCCCCAGCAGCAGCCCCCGATGAGCCGCCTGCAGGAACGCGCCTCCGACCTGGCGGCCAGCCCGGTGCGTACGCAGCAGCGCCCCGCCCCCTTGGGCGAGCCGGCCCGCAACGTCGTGCACCAGGACACCGAACAGCTGGCCATGAGCACGCTGTCGTTCCAGGACTACGTGCGTGAGCGCATGCTGCGCCGCCGCCATGAAGCCCTGAACGGTGGTCCCGAGGACACGCCTGCCGCCGAGCCGCGCGGCCAGGCCCGGTCGCTGGAACAGCGTGAGCGCCAGCCGGCGCAAGCAGCGCCTGTGGCCCGCCACAATCCGCTGCGCAGCATCCCGATGGACCTGCCGCCCGAACCGGCACCCCGCCGCGCCGCGGCCGCCGCCCCGGCGATGCCGTCGCTCGGCAACCAGCAGCAGCAAGGCCTGATGAACGAGCTGCAATCGATGAAGGAACTCATCGAGGACCGCTTCAACACCCTGGCCTGGCTGGGACAGGCGCGCCAGAACCCGATCCACTCGAACCTGATGCTGAAGATGATCCGTGCCGGCTACTCGCCCGCACTGGCCCGCGCCGTGCTGGAGCGCATGCCCGAGGATCTCTCCGCCGGCGACGCCGTGCGCTGGCTCATGGAGGTGCTGGAGCGCAACCTGCGCACCGACGCCCAGTCTCGCCCGCTGTACGAAGAAGGCGGCATCTACGCCATGGTCGGCTCCACCGGTGTGGGCAAGACCACCACCACCGCCAAGCTGGCCGCGCTGTGCGCGCGCATCCACGGCCCCGGCAGCGTGGGCCTGATCACCCTGGACACCTACCGCGTCGGTGCCCACGAGCAGCTGCGCACCTACGGCCGCATGCTCGGCATCGTCGCCCATCTGGCCCACGACCGTGCCGCGCTGCAGGACCTGCTGGGTCTTCTGTCGGGCAAAAAGATGGTGCTGATCGACACCACGGGGGTGGCCCCGCGCGATCCGCGCAAGCGCGACATGCTGGACGTGCTGAACCTGCCCAACGTGAACCGCCTGCTGGTGCTCAACGCCGGCAGCCACGGCGACACGCTGGACGACGTGCTCACCGCTTTCAAGACCACCGGCTCGCAACAGGCCATCCTGTCCAAGGTGGACGAGGCCGTGAAGCTCGGCCCCTCCATCGATGCGCTGATCCGCCACCAGATGGTGCTGCGCGGCGTTACCAATGGCCAGCGCGTGCCGGAAGACTGGGAAGCCGCAGACGCGCACAAGCTGATCGGCACCTCGATGCGTTCGCCCATCAAGTCGGCCTTCGATCCGAAGGCGGCCGACCTGAATTTCTTCTTCTCCCATTCGCCGGAGCTGTCTGCCGACAGGAGCTACGCCGATGTTGCTTGATACCGGCCTCCACCAGGGATCCAGCCTGCACAGCTTCATGCCGCAGGCCGACCTGCGCGTGCTGGCCATCCTCAGCCGCCCCGGCACGCCGCTGGGCCTGGAGACGCTGTGGCAGGTCTGCGCCAGCCTGCAACGCCTGGGCTACCCGGTCGCCGTGCTCGACGGCACCGCCGAGGAGACCGAGGATGCGCCCGGCCTGGAGCATCTGCTGGCCGCGCCCTCCTGGCAGGGCAGCCTCTCCGCGGACACGGGCGCCGCGGGATCCGCATCGCTCGCCGTGATCCCGGCGGCCCACGGACTGGTGCGCCTGGCCGAGCGTTCCCACTGGAACGACGGCAGCGCGCTGCAGCGGCTGCACCCGCACTTTCGTGCCTATGCCCTGGTGGCCCTGTATGCGCCGCCGGAGACCATGGCACCCATCCTCCGCGGCAGCGCGACGGTTCCGCTGATCCTGGCGGCTCCAGGCGCAGCCGGCGTGGTGCAGAGCTACCAGCAGCTCAAGCACATGACGCTGCACGCAGGACTGCAATGCACCGTGGCGTCCATCCTGCCGCCGGGCAATGCCCGCCGCGCCGCTGCAGCCGAAGCGGCCCTGCAGACCCTGCAACGGTGCTCGGAGCGCCACCTGGGCACGCCGCTGCGCACCACGACGGTCAAGGCATCCAACCCGCAGGACATCCAGCGCCTGGCCTTGCAACTGCTGGAAAACGCGGGCACCATGGGCGCCGCATCACCGATGTTGCCCGCGAGCCACCATACCGACGTTCCTGCGCATTTCGTTCGGAGCCATTGACCCGATGTACACCGCCAAAGGCCAGCTTGATCGCGATGCGCTGATCCGCCAGCACGTACCGCTGGTACGGCGGATCGCGCACCACATGATCGCCAAGCTCCCGCCCAACGTGGAGCTGGACGATCTGATACAGGTCGGAATGATCGGACTGTCCGAAGCCCTGACGCGCTACGAAGCGGCCCAGGGCGTGCAGTTCGAGACCTTCGCCACCCAGCGCATCCGCGGCGCCATGCTCGACGAACTGCGCGAGGGCGACTGGATGAGCCGCAGCTCCCGCAAGAGCCAGAAGGAAATCGAGCACGCCGTTCAGCGCATGGAGCAGAAGCTCGGCCGCAGTCCGATGGAGTCCGAGATCGCGGACGAACTGGGCCTGTCGCTGGAGGACTACCAGACGCTGCTGGGCAAGGTGCGCGGCACGCAGCTGGTGTACCTGGAGGACATGACGCGCGGCGACGATGACGAGGAAGGCTTTCTCGACCGGCACGTGGCCGACAGCGAGGCCGACCCCATGGCCGTGCTGCGCGACCAGCGCCTCAAGTCGTCCCTCGTCGCTGCCATCAAGACCTTGCCCGAGCGGGAGCAGTACGTGATGGGCATGTACTACGAGCACGACATGAACCTCAAGGAGATTGCAGCGGTGCTGGGCGTGACCGAGTCGCGCGTATGCCAGCTGCACAGCCAGTCGATCGCCCGATTGCGCGCCAAGATGCGGGCGCACTGACCACCCCCACGGGTACGAACTCCGCTCCACACCTCGCGTGCTGGAGCCAAGGACACCGCATGTCTTACAAACAATTCCCCCAGCTGGCACTGATCAACCACCTGCTCCACGCCAAGGCTTACGACGACCTGGAGCAGGTGACGCTGCATGAGTGGGAGAACGATCTTCTCAGCCCTTCCCTGCTCGATGCCGCGCGCATGATGCGGCTCCCCGCGACCGTGATCTACCTCGCCTCGCTGGCCGTGGAAAACCTCGCCGACCATGCGCACCACGCCCGGTGGCTCGCCGTGTACCAGTCCCTCGGACGGGGCGCGGAGACCGAGGGCTTCGCCTCGCTGCCGGGACGCAGCGCACTGCAGGTGGTTGCGTCCCATCTCCTGCATCGCCGGACGCTGGAGCCGGCCGACCTGCGAAAGTGCCGCGCAGACACGGACGACTGGGTCGGGGCGGTGGAACTCGCCGTGGACCAGAAGCGCTTCGACCTGCTGGAGACCATCGTCTCCGAACTGATCCGGCGCAAGATCGACGTCAAGCCCTGGCTGCTGATCATCCAGACCCTGTTTCGCCGGCAGGAGTTCCTGAGCATGAACGACCCGGTGGAGAAGCTGGCCACATGCTATGTCCTCATCCGGCAAAGCCTGGTCAGCACCATGTACGAGGTGATTCAGATCCGCAGCAGCTTGGCCTTGTATGCCTGCCGCACCTACCACCTCTGCGGCGATCACCGCGCCGTCATCCGGCATGCGCAGAACGCCACCACGCCGTTGGACCGGCTGGCAGCCTGCATCAACATCGCCCGCGCCCACTGCCATCTGGGGGAGTTTCCGCAAAGCGTCGCCAAGCTCGACGAAGTGATAGGGCTGCTTGCTGCGAAGAAAGCAACAATCACCCGCCTTGAAGACAACGACCCGGCGGCCAAGCCCAAATTCGATGCTGATGAAGCCTCGAAGGCGCTGCTTGATCTGCAAACCGCACTGGCGCCGCTGGGACACAAGCCCTTCCTGGTGTCCGGCACGCTGCTCGGCTACGCCCGCGAAGGCAAACTGCTGGCTCACGACAAGGACATCGACGTAGGCATCATCGGCTGGGAAGGCCAGTTCGACATCATCGACACCCTGCTCAAGACGGGCCTGTTCGGCGTGGACTTCACCCACGTGAACGGCCGGCACGCCTACCACCTAGCGGTCAAGCACAACCCGTCCGGCGTCAACATCGACATCTTCATCTACCACCCCGAGGACGGCATGCTGGTGACGGGCGTGGAGTCCTACTTCGGCTATCTGCAGAAATTTGCCTTTTCTCCGTTCGCCATCAAATCGGCGCAGTTCCTGGGGATCGACTTCTACGTCCCGGACGATGTCGAGAAGAAGCTCGCAGAGAATTTCGGCGATTGGCGGAAATCCGACCCCGGCTACATCTCCCACCTGGAATCTCCCGCAACGGTCGATGTGGGCGGGCCGGTGTACCAGATCGTCGGCCGGCTGCGGGCTCTTGAGGCTCTGCGCGATCGAAACAATGACAAATTGGAGAGGGTAATCCGCCTGATGGATACGCAAAAGAGCAAGCCACTGGGCATGAGCGAAGACACGCTGCAGCAACTCCAAAGCCTGCTGCAGGAGCAGAGCGCAGAGGCCATCGCATGCTGAACAATGACCAGGCCTATGTGCTGCTGGCCGGTGGCAGCGGCACCCGACTGGAGTCGCCGATCCCGAAGCAGTTCATCCGGGTCGCCGGCAAGACGGTCGTGGAGCACAGCTTCGCCTGCCTGCACAGCTATGCGCCCGACGCCCGCATCGTCATCACCGTGCCGGCCGATGCACTCGCGTACACGAAGGAGCTCTTCAAGGACACCCGGGCCGAAGTGATCGTCGGTGGGTCGTCCCGCCAGGCGTCCGCCTATGCGGCGCTGCGGTACCTGCGGGCCGCCCCCCCCAAGAACGTCATCCTCCACGATTCCGCACGGCCCTTTCTGAGCCACCAGATCATCCATGACGTCGTCGAGGCGCTGTCCTTCTACGAAGCGGTCGATGTGGCGATCAAGACCAGCGACACCATCATCGTCGAGCGCGACGGATTCATCCAGAGCATCCCCAAGCGGGACCACATCTACCGCGGCCAGACACCCCAGGGCTTTCGCTACCAGGCCCTGCTGAAAAGCTACGAGGAGATCGGGGTCGAGAAACTGGGCGACTACACGGACGACTGCGGCATCTACCTCGCCTGCCATCCGATGGGGCAGGTTCGCATTGTCAAGGGCAGTTCCGAGAACATCAAGATCACCGACTCCATCGATCTCGTTCTCGCCGATGAGCTCTTTCGCATCCGCCAGCAGCAACTGGCGCCCAACCTGGGCGGGCTGCATCTCAAGGGAACGCATTCCATCGTCTTCGGCGGCAGCATGGGCATCGGTAAAGCCATCGTGCAGATCCTGGAAGAGGCGGGCGGCACGGTGCACAGCATCTCGCGCCGCAATGGCTGCAACATCGCCGACCACGGCCAGGTGGCGGCATCGATCAATGGCCTACTGGACCAATGGGGACGTATCGACAACGTCATCAACGCGGCCGGTCTGTTGATCAAGAGTCCCCTCGAACAGCAGTCGCCCCAGCAGGTGGCAGAACAGGTGTCGGTCAATCTCCTGGGTGCTCTCAACGTGGCGCAATGCAGCCATGCGGCATTGAAGGCGTCCAAAGGCATGCTGCTGCAGTTCTCGTCGTCGTCCTTCACCAGGGGGCGGGCTGACTATTCCGCCTACTCCGCATGCAAGGCGGCCATCGTGAACCTGACCCAGGCGCTGGCCGACGAGTGGAAGGAAGACGGCGTGCGGGTCAACTGCGTCGTTCCCGGGCGCACCGACACCAGCATGCGCCGCAGCAACTTCGCCAATGAGGACCAGCGGTCCCTGTTGAGCCCCTACGAAGTGGCGCTGGCATCCGCCAAGCTGCTGAGTGCGGCCGACACCGGCGTCATTTTGCGGGTGTAGCCCCTCTCTCGCCGATTTCCCATCAATTACACAACCCCGTCATGGAGAACCCGATGAGCCAATGTCCTGTTTGCGGAGGCGAGGAAGAAGTCATCACGAACACCTGCCGCGTAGCGCCCTACAAAGACAAGACCATGAGCGGGTACGAGTGCAAGGCCTGCGGGTTCGTGCGGCATCCCGAAAATCTTGGCCAGTACAAGAAGGTGGTGACAGGCGCCAGCGAAGGCCTGTTGCGTACGCTGCGCAATGCCACCGACGAACGACCCGGCCGTGAGTTCTACATGGCCGAGATGGGCCTGGAAATCGTGGGCAAGCCCAACGCCAGCATCAGCTTTTTCGGCTCCGGACTCAATACCGACCACTTGTGGGTCAAACGTGCGTATCCCGGTGTATCGACCAAACTGGTCGACCTGGAAAACATGCAGGAAGCCGAAAACTTCGAGCCCATCGCGGACGCAACGCCCTCGGACGTGGTCCTTGCGTCGGAAGTGATAGAGCACTTCACCGAACCGGTCGCCCATTTCGAATCGCTGCTCAAGCTGCTGAAGAACGACGGTATCCTGATCTGCAGTTCCAATATCTACGATGGAACGGACATGAGCTTTCACCAGTACCCCTTCGTGCCTGGGCACGTCGCGTACTGGACCCCGCTGTCACTGATCAAGCTGGCCAGCGACCATGGGTGCTTCGTCGACTTCCGGACGCCCGAAATCGGCCTGACCCGCGGCGGACCGCGCAAGAAGTACATCATCTTCTACCGCAGCACCGAGCTGCTTTTCCGCACCAGCCTCTACTTTGGCCGGCACATGCACGCGCCGTCGGAAAAGGAATAAGGTCTGCAGCGGCCGCCCTGCATGGCCGCAGGGCCTGTCCCGCGCAGCCACGGGGCGGTGCCGGATAGTTTGCATTTCAGCCGGCGAGCGCCGCCGGCCACGCGCCCCTCAACTGTTGGAACGATAGATGCGCGCACGACTTGCGCCCATGGGCCCCGGTCCGTTGCCGTAAGTGCTCGCATCCTTCGGTGGCAGGAATGTGGCGGCCTGGGCTTCCGCCAAGACCAGCAACCGCTGCAATTGCTCGCGCTGAATGGAGAGTTCGGCCTGAATGGCACGCAAGCGCTGCGTGAAGGCGGGGGTACGTGGCGAGGCGTTCGTACCGGTCGACTCGGCGGCAGCAGCGGCCAGGGTGGCTGCGGTCTGCCTCAAGAGCGCGGCGCAGCGCTCGAGATCCGTCGCTTGCGTACTCAGCAGCGCGGTTTTGACTTCATGGAGCTGCGATTCGGCAACGGCCAGTTGGGCTTCGAACGACATGACGCAGTGTATCGCCGGCCACGCCTTTCAGGCATCAAGGTGCTTACTTGCCCGAACGGGAGAGCACTTCCTGGGCGTTGGACAGCAGTTTGTCGGCAATGGCGTCTGCATCGATGGTGAACGTGCCCTTTTCAATGGACGCCTTCACCGCCTTCACCTTGTTCGCATCGAACTCGCCGGCATTGCGGCCGGTCTGTTCCAGCGCCTTGGCAGAGGACGAAAAAGTGACGGGCACGCCGGCAGCGAAGGCGGACGCAGCCTGGGTCGTTGCCGTTTCGACGGCAGGCGCAGGTGTCTTCGCCTGCTGCTTGGCAGACGTCGCCTGTGACAACGCGTTGGCAATCTCCGGGTTTTGACCTATCTTCATTGCTCTCTCCACTGCCCCTGTAGTTGGAGCCCAGTAGCAATGTTTTCGACCGTCCCGAGGCAGACTTTAGAAGTTTATTGCGCTCAAAACGTTACAGAGCGGCTTCGATTGTCCCGTCATCCGTGACTGTGCCACTGATTATCCGGCCATTGGTCATGCGAATGCGGATATTTTGGCCTGCAGCACCGCCAGACATGGCTTGACCCGACGAGGTAACGGAGTAGCCGACGCCCTGTGCGACCACCCGAACCATCGAGCCCGCCTTGAACATCTCGGGCGCCCGCACCATATTCTGACGAACGGCCTGGCCGGCCACCAGATGGCGCGTGGCCGTCTGGCCGACCCAGGCTTCCGGCTGGGCCACGATCGCCGCCGATTCGGCGGCCCAGTCGACCTCCGCCTCCATGGCGTCCGAGGCGGACAGTACGGCCCCCGATGCCACGTTCCCCGTCAACACCCAAGCCGGGCCGAAGGCCTTGACGGTGACCGGCAGGAATACGTTCCATTGCGAGGGCCCATCCACGCAGCGCAGGCCCAGCCGGGTGCGCCCCCACAGACGGGAGCCTGCGGGCAGATACGGCTCTACCCGATTGCAGGGGGCGAGCCGCAGCCGGGAGTCCAGCGCACCGACGGCAATTTCCATGCGCAGCGGCAGATTGCCCCCCTGCCCCTGCTGCAGCGCAGCATCCAGCCAGCGCTGGGAGATGCCGCCCAGCTCCGCCATCGGGTCGGCGACTGCCTGGGCATGGGCCGTCACGCCCGCCCCCCCTCCCATGGCCAGTCCTGCGCACAGGGCGACGCCGTGCCCGGCGCGGCGCAGCGGATGGAAAAGGGCAGCGATGAAGGGACGTGGGGACATGGAAAACCTCCTGAGCGGGAAATGCAGGCGCCCGGCCCGCCCCACCGGAGAGGGGCGCGCCATGGCACCGATGGAACTGTAGGGTGACAGGCGCGCGCCGATGCCCGGAACTGCGCGCCAATCGCCACGTTCTTTGCCCTTTAGGAAAACCGCCGGAATTTCACAATCGCTTCACGCCGGAAATCTGCCCGGCACCCCCTGCAACCCGTCGCGTGAGGACCCCATGCTCGACAAGATGACCGAAAGGCTGGATTTCCACGGCAACGCGCTCCTGCTGCGTTCCGAGCGCCAGCGCGCCATCGCGAGCAATATCGCCAACGCGGACACGCCCGGCTATGTGGCGCGCGACTTCAAGTTTGCCGACGCCCTGCGGGAAGTGGAGCAGGCCGACAAGCCCGGGACCACCCGGCTGCAGAGCGCCACCGACCCGCGCCACATCCCGCTGCCGGCCGCGCAGACGGGCTTCCATTCCGGGAGCACGCTGGGCTACTCGCTGCAGACATCTCCCAGCATGGACAACAACACGGTGGACATGGACCGGGAGCGTGCGGCCTTCGTGGACAACGCGGTGCGCTACGAAGCCACGCTGCGTTTCATCAACAGCAACGCCAAGACGATGCTGGGCGCCATCCAGGGCCAATAAACCAGACACCGACTGA
This sequence comes from Pseudomonadota bacterium, assembly GCA_023460715.1. Lineage (GTDB taxonomy): Bacteria > Pseudomonadota > Gammaproteobacteria > Burkholderiales > Burkholderiaceae_C > Paracidovorax. The sequence continues at coordinate 26,917 of JAEWPH010000268.1, forward strand.
AAGCGACCGCCGCCATGTCCATGTTCTCCATCTTCAACGTCTCGGGCAGCGCCATCAGCGCGCAGTCCCAGCGCCTGAACACCGTGGCCAGCAACCTGGCCAACGTGGATGCCGTGGCCGGCCCGGACGGCCAGAGCTACAAGGCGCGCCAGGTGGTGTTCCAGACCACGCCCATGGGCGCAGACAGTTCCGCAGGCGTGCGCGTCAGCTCCATCCAGGAAAGCGACCTGCCGGGCCGGCGCATCCACGACCCCAGCCACCCCTCCGCAGACGCGGAAGGCTATGTCACCCATTCCAACGTGAACGCCGTGGAGGAGATGGTCAACATGATCTCCGCCTCGCGCTCCTACCAGAACAACGTCGAAGTCATGAACACGGCCAAGACGCTGCTGCTCAAGACCTTGCAGATGGGGCAGTAAGCCCTCAGGAAAGCCGCCGCCATGATCTTTTCCCCCGTCAATTCCACCACCAGCACCAACAACGCCGCCGCCAATGCAGGCACGTCCACGACGAACGCCTCGGACGCCAGCGCCATGCAGGATCGGTTCCTCAAGCTGCTGGTGGCGCAGCTCAACAACCAAGACCCGATGAACCCGCTGGACAACGCCCAGATGACCTCGCAGATGGCGCAGATCAACACGGTGACGGGCATCCAGACGCTCAACCTGACCATGCAGACCATGGCCGAGCAATTCAGCACCATGCAGACGCTGCAGGGCACGCAGATGATCGGCCGCTCGGTGCTGGCCGAGGGCGACAAGCTGGCCTACACGGACAAGCTCGGCAAGGGCCAGTTCGATCTGGCGGGGTCCGCCACCAGCACCAAGGTCGAGGTCGTCACCCCGGGCGGCATGGTCGTGGGCACCGTGGACATGGGCGCGCTGGAAAAAGGCCGCCACGATTTCGAATGGGACGCCAGCCAGTACGCCGGCAACGCCAGCGACCTGAAGTTCCGCGTGGTCGCCACCACCAAGGAAGGCGCCGTGACGGCCACCCCGCTGATCGCCGCCAAGGTGACGGGCACGGGCACCAGCAACGGCGCCCTGACGCTGAACCTGGACACGGGCGCCACCGTCAATTACAGCCAGATCCGCGCCGTTCTGTGAACCGGCGCACCCACCCGAGCATCCCCACCCCGCACCCCTTCCCGAGGAGCACACCATGAGTTTCCAGCAAGGCCTGTCCGGCCTGAACGCCTCCAGCAAGAACCTGGACGTGATCGGCCACAACATCGCCAACTCCAACACGACCGGCTTCAAGGCCTCTCGCACGGAATTCGCCGAGATGGTGGCCAGCGCCATCGGCGCGGGCGGGGGCGGCGGGCAGAACGCCGGCATCGGCGTGGAGACCGCGGCCATTGCCCAGCAATTCGCCCAGGGCAACCTCAGCGTCACGGGCAACAGCCTGGATGTGGCCATCAACGGCAACGGCTTCTTCACGCTGCAGCAGGGCGACGGCTCCCGCGCCTACACCCGTGCCGGCAACTTCAAGCTGGACGACCGGGGCAACGTGGTGACCAACGGCGGCGCCGGGGTCATGGGTTACTCGCTGGACCCCGCCACGGGCCTGCGCACCTCCAGCAATGCGGTGCCGCTGCAGTTCCCCACGTCCGCCCCGATTCCGGCCAAGCAGACGGCATCGATCACGGCCGAGTTCAACCTCGACGCGCGGGCCCCCCTGGCCGCAGGCGATGCCACGGCCACCCCGCCGGTGCCGGCCACGCCGCGTTCCACCTACGGCACCTCGCTCAATGTGTACGACAGCCAGGGCGTGGCCAAGCCGGTGAACCTGTATTTCGAGAAGACGGGCTCCAACACCTGGGCCGTGTACGACTCGCTGGACACCGCGGCGCCCTCGCTGGGCAACATCACCTTCGACAACAACGGCAAGATCACCGGTCCCGCCGCTGCACCGCCGGCTTCGGGCTTCGCGCTGCCGATGACGATCAGCCCCACGCCGCCCAACCCGAACAACCTGCCCAACTACTCGGTGGACCTCAAGCTCAGCGACGTGACGCAGTTCGGCTCCAAGTTCTCCGTGTCCGATCTGTCGCAGGACGGCTATGCCTCGGGCATGCTCACCGGCATCAACATCGAGGACAACGGCACGGTCATGGCCCGCTACTCCAACGGCGTGACGCGCGCCGAGGGGCAAGTCGCGCTGGCCAGCTTCCGCAACACCCAGGGCCTGATGGCCGTGGGCGGCAACAACTGGGTCGAAACCTTCGAATCCGGCCAGCCGGTGATGGGCACGCCGTCCGAAGGCAACTTCGGCGCGCTGCGTTCCGGCGCGCTGGAAGAGTCCAACGTGGACCTCACGGCCGAGCTGGTGAACATGATGACCGCGCAGCGTGCCTACCAGGCCAATGCGCAGACCATCAAGACGCAGGACCAGGTGATGTCCACCCTGGTGAACCTGCGCTGACGCTACAGCGACTGACGTCCACCCCCTGATTCCGGAGCACCTCGATGGACCGCCTCATCTACACCTCCATGACGGGCGCCAACGCTGCCGCGCACAGGCAGGCGGTGCTGTCCAACAACCTGGCGAACGTCTCCACCAACGGCTTCCGTGCCGAGATGTCCACCTTCCGCTCCGTGCCATTGCAGGGCGACGGCTCCAAGACGCGCGTGTTCTCGCTCGAGGCCACCTCCGGCCATGTGGAGACGCCCGGCCCGGTGCAGCGCACCGGCCGCAACCTTGACGCCATGGCCGTGGGCAACGCCTGGTTCGCGGTGCAAGGGCTGGACGGCCTGGAGGCCTATACCCGCGGCGGCTCGTTCCAGGTAACGGCGGCCGGTCAGGTCGTGAACAGCACCGGCCTGCCCGTGCTGTCCGATGGCGGCGGCCCGATCGACGTGCCGCAGGGCGCCGATGTGGCGCTGGGCGCCGACGGCACCCTCACCGCGACCGTAGCGGGCCAGCGGCCTCAGGCCATCGGCCGCATCAAGCTGGCCACGCCGACCCCCGAAGACCCGCTGCGCCGCGGCGACGACACGCTGTTCCGCCCCCGTTCGGGCGAACCCATGCCCAACGATCCCAACGCCCGCCTGCTCTCGGGCGCACTGGAAGGCTCCAACGTCAACGCCGTCGAAAGCATGGTGGGAATGATCGCGGCAGCCCGGCAGTTCGAGCAGCAGATGCGTCTGATGCAGACCGCCGAAAACGACGACAAGAGTGCAGCGCAGCTGCTCAGCATCAACGGCTGAACCCACGAGGTAAACGACCATGATCAATTCGCTTTGGATCGCCAAGACCGGCATGACCGCCCAGCAAACGCAGCTGGACGTGATCTCCCACAACCTGGCCAACGTCTCCACCACCGGCTACAAGCGCAACAACGCGGTGTTCGAAGACCTGATCTACCAGAACCTGCGCCAGGTGGGCTCGCAGACCACCGAGGAAAACCAGCTCCCCACCGGCCTGCACCTGGGCCTGGGCGTGCGCACCGTGGCCACCGCCCGCAACTTCACGCAGGGCAGCCTGCAGCAGTCCAACGGCAACCTGGACGTGGCCATCAACGGCAACGGTTTCTTCGAAGTGACCATGCCCGACGGCACCACGGCCTATACCCGCGACGGCTCGTTCCAGCTCGACTCGCAGGGCCGCATCGTCACCTCCAGCGGCCTGCCCGTGGCCAACGGCATCACCGTGCCGCCCAACGCCAAGAGCATCAACATCAGCGAAGACGGCACCGTCTCCGTCACGGTGCAGGGCAACACGGCACCCCAGCAGCTCGGCACGCTGGCCATGGCCAGCTTCGTGAACACCCCCGGCCTGGAGCCGATCGGGCAAAACCTGTTCCGCGAGTCCGCAGCGTCCGGCCAGCCGCAGCAGGGCACGCCCGGCACCAACGGCCTGGGCACGATGCGCCAGGGCTTCCTGGAAACGTCGAACGTGAACGTCGTGGAAGAGCTGGTGACCATGATCCAGACCCAGCGCGCCTACGAAATGAATTCGAAGGCCATCCAGACGTCGGACCAGATGCTGGCCAAGCTCGCGCAGCTCTAAAGCGCACCCTCCTGTCGCCAACAAGGATGACCGCCATGTCCCGCCACCCTCTCTTCTCCTGCCTGCCGCGCCTGGGCGCGCTGGCCGCCTTGCTCGCCGCCACCGGCTGCGCCACGCTCAACCCACCGCCGCCGGTGGATCTGCTGCCCACGGCACCGCCGCCCGTGGCCGCCACGCCCCGGCCCACGGGCCCGAGCACCGGCAGCCTGTTCCACGCGGCCAGCTACCGCCCCATCTTCGAGGACCGCCGCGCCCGCCTGGTGGGCGATGTGGTGACGATCCAGATCGTGGAGAACGTCTCGGCCAAGCAGAACTCCACCTCGACGGTCGACCGCACCGGCGCCACGACCGCCGGCATCACCGCCCTGCCCTTCTTCGGCTCGTCCTCCCTGGGCAAGCTGAACGTCGGCGGCAACAGCAGCAACGCCTTCTCCGGCAAGGGCGGCACGGAAAGCACCAACACCTTCACGGGCGCCATCACCACCACGGTGATCGAGGTGCTGCCCAACGGGCACCTGGTGGTGGCCGGCGAGAAGCAGATCGGCGTGAACGAGAACGTGGACGTGCTGCGCTTCTCCGGCACGGTCGACCCGCGCTCGCTGCAGCCGGGCAGCATGGTTAGCTCCACGCTGGTGGCCAATGCCCGCGTGCAGTCGCGCGGCCGCGGTGCCCAGAGCGAGGCCCAGGCCATGGGCTGGCTGTCGCGCGCCTTCAATTCGGTGGCGCCGTTCTGACCGGCGGCGGGAACGGTGTGAGGGGCGGCTGACCGCCCTTTGCCCCGCCCGTACGGCTTTGCCGGCACGGATCACAACCCATCAAAATTGATAGCTGCTTGCGCTTACCAGATAAGCGCTAGCGGCCTTTTTTGCTTGAAAAACCTCATCCGCCACGGCCGCCCGCAGCGCCGGCAGTGGCCCCCAAAAGACGGGTGATCCGGCGTCTTTTTGGCGATTCCGGAAATCCATGGCGTCCCACAATCGAGGCCATGAAAGTCCTGTCCACCCTCCCTCTATCGCAGACGGCGCGCCTCCTCGGGCTGCTGGCCGTGCTGGGGTCGCTGTTCGCGGCCCTGCCAGCGCAGGCTCTGCGCATCAAGGAAGTGGCCGCCATCCAGGGCGTGCGCAGCAACCAGCTGACCGGCTACGGCCTGGTCGTGGGCCTGGACGGCACAGGCGACCAGACCACCCAGATGCCCATCACCACGCAGGCCATGCAGAACTACCTGCAGCAGATGGGCATCAGCCTGCCGCCGGGCACCACGGCGCCGCAGCTCAAGAACGTGGCCACGGTGATCGTCACCGCCCAGTTGCCCGCCTTCGCCCAGCCCGGGCAGGCGATCGACGTCAGCGTGGCCTCCATGGGCAACGCCAAGTCGCTCAAGGGCGGCACGCTGATCGCCACGCCGCTGCGCGGCGCCGACGGCGAGATCTATGCCCTGGCACAGGGCAACCTGGTCGTGGGCGGCGCAGGCGCGTCCGCTGGCGGCAGCAAGGTGCAGATCAACCACCTGAGCGCCGGTCGCATCCCCGAGGGCGCACAGGTCGAACGCTCGGTGCCCACGCCGCTCAATGACGGCGACACCATCAACCTGGGCCTGAACGCCTCCGACTTCCAGACCGCCCGCAAGGTGGTCAACGCCATCAACGGCAAGCTGGGCCCCGGCATCGCCACGGCCCTGGACGGCCGCACGGTGCAGGTACGCGCGCCGCAGAACCCCGGCAGCCGCGTGAACTTCATCGCCGAGCTGGAAGAGCTCACGCTGCCCGACTCCACGCCGGCGGCCAAGGTCGTCATCAACGCCCGCACCGGCTCCATCGTGCTCAACCAGGCGGTGACGCTGGGCCCCTGCGCCATCGCGCACGGCAACCTGTCCATCACCATCAGCTCCACGCCCGTCATCAGCCAGCCCAACCCGCTGTCGCAGGGCCAGACCGTGGTGGCCGAGAAGAACGACATCACCCTGAAGCAGGACGGCAGCAAGGTCATGCAGATTCCCGCATCGCCGCAGCTGGCCGACGTGGTGCGCGCGCTCAACACCCTGGGCGCCACGCCGCAGGACCTGCTCGCCATCCTCCAGGCCATCAAGGCCGCCGGCGCTCTGAACGCCGAGCTGGAAGTGATCTGACCATGGCCCCGCAAACCACCCGCACGGGCCGCTGACAGGAGACGCCGCCATGGCCTTTTCCCTGCCCTCCGCCACCACCTCGGCATCCACCAGCAATGCGCTGGCGGTGGACGCCCGCTCGCTCAACGCGCTGAAGTACCAGGCCGGCCAGAACGATCCGCAGGCCGCCAAGGAAGCCGCCAAGCAGTTCGAATCGCTGTTCATGCGCGAGATGATCAAGAGCATGCGCGAGGCGACGATGAAGTCCGGCCTGCTCGACGGCGCCGAGAGCAACCTGGCCAACGACATGTTCGACCAGCAACTGTCGGTGCAGATGTCCGGCATGCCCGGCGGGCTGTCCGAAGCCATCCAGCGCCAGCTGGCCCAGAAGATGGGCGGCGGCGCCGACCCCGACCTGGTGCCCGGCTCCACCCTCAGCATGGACGTCAACCGCCTGCGCAGCAGCGCGCCCCGCCCCGCCAGCGTGCCGGGCGACCCCAAGGCGCAGGCGCCCAAGGGCCGCGACAACTTCGTGCAGCACCACCGGGCGGCCGCCGAGCGCGTGGCCCAGGAAAGCGGCATCCCGGCCAACTTCATGCTCGGCCAGGCCGGCCACGAGACCGGCTGGGGGAAGAGCGAGATCCGCAGCAAGGGCGGCGACAACTCGTTCAACCTGTTCGGCATCAAGGCCGGCAAGGGCTGGACGGGCAAGGTGGCGGAGATCACCACCACCGAGTACATCAACGGCACGCCGCGCAAGGTCACGGCGAAGTTCCGCGCCTACGACTCCTACGAAGACTCGTTCAAGGACTACGCCCGCCTGATCAACGACAACCCGCGCTACGAGAAGGCACGCGGCAAGACGCACTCCGCCGTGGCCTATGCCTCGGAGCTGCAGAAGGCCGGCTACGCGACCGACCCGCAGTACGCCACCAAGCTGAGCCGCGCCATCCACAGCACGGCCAACGTCGCGCCGCTGAACATGGCACGCAACGCGACGCAGAACCAAGCCTGACATGCGTCACTACCCCCTGAGCGACTTCGTCGCTTCCCCCTTCTCACGCTTTGCTGCGCAATGCGGGAAGGGGGACGCCGCCAGCGCGGCGGGGCGGCCCTTGCGCGGCGGCCGCTGGCGTGGGCCGCGCGGGCGGTTGCCTCTCGACCCTTTGGCGAACCACCTGAAAGGGAATGTCGCATGAGTTTGCTCAACGTCGGCGCCCGCGCCCTGCTGGCCAACCAGGTGGCCCTGCAGACCACGGGCCACAACATCGCCAACGTCAACGTGGCGGGCTACTCGCGCCAGTCGGTGTCGCAACAGACGGTACAGGGCCAGTTCACCGGGGGCGGCTACATCGGCCAGGGCGTGTCGGTGGATACCATCCTGCGCAACCACAACGAGCTGCTGACGCGCCAGGCCGCGGCCGCCGGGTCGACGCAGGCCGCCGATGTGACGCGGGCCGAGCGGCTCACGCAGATGCAGAACATCTTCAGCGGCGGCACGGCCGGGCTGGGGGCGTCCATCACCGACATGATGAATTCGCTGGGCGACGTGGTGGCGGCGCCCACCGACATCACGGCCCGCACGGTGACGCTCACGCGCATGAACGAGATGGCGGCACGCATGCGTTCGGCCGCGGAGCAGCTGGGCGAGATCCAGTACTCGGTCAATGAACAGCTGCAGAACGACGTCGTCAAGATCAACAGCCTGTCCAAGAGCATTGCCGACGTCAACGACCAGATCGCACGCACCAAGGGCAATGGGCAAACGCCCAACGATCTGCTCGACCGCCGCGACCAGCTGATCCGGGACCTGAACCAGTACGTCCAGACCACGCAGGTGCCCGCCGACGACGGCACCGTCGGCCTGTTCGTCGCCAACAGCCAGCCGCTGGTGCTCGGCACCACCGCAGCCACGCTGTCCCTGGCCGAGTCCAAGCAGTTCTCCGGCAGCGGCCAGATGCGGCTGTTCTTCAGCCAGCCCGGCTCGGCTCCGGTCGAGCTGGACGACAACATGCTGGGCGGCGGCGAGGTCTCCGGCTTGCTGCGCTTTGCCAACAACGACCTGACCGAGGGCCGCAACCTCCTCGGGCGCATGGCGCAGGCCATCGGCATGACCATGAACGCGCAGCAGAAGCTCGGGCTCACGCTCGACGGGCAGCCGGGCAAGGAGCTGTTCTCCGTTCCGACCAGCGCACCGGCCTACACCAGCGGCACGGCCGCGGGCGTCGTCCAGTTCACGGACGCCACCCGTTTCGCGGCATCGGACTATGAAGTGCGCTTCACCACGCCGCCGGCAGGCCAGGTCGTCCGCCTGTCGGATGGCAAGGCCACCGCCTTCACCGACCTGGGCAACCTGGCCGGGCAGCAGATCGACGGCCTGACGTTCAATCTGACCGCGGCAGGAACGGCCGGCGAGCGCGTCCTGTTCAAGCCGTTCAGCGCCACGGCCGCGAACATCCAAACGCAGATCTATTCGCCACGCGATCTGGCGGCCGCCAATCCCGTGAACGCGGCCATGGGCACATCCAACAGCGGATCGCTGCAGCTGGCCAAGCTTGCCGTCACGGGCCAGCCCGGCGGTCTGGTGCTGCCGGCCAATGGCAATCCCGCGGCAACGCCTCCGACGACGGGCGGCGTCCTGCTGCAGTTCAATGCCGGGCCGCCGACCACCTACGACGCCTTCGACGGTGGCACCAATCCCCCCACCGCGATAGCGACGGGCCAACCCTTCGTGACCGGCCAGCCCATCTCCATCAACGGCTGGTCGATCACCCTGCAGGGCACGCCCAAGACCGGCGACACCGTGACCGTGGGCAATGCGCTCGATCCGCAATACGGCGATGCCTACAAGCGCAACGCCGGCAACGCCACGGCCCTGGCCGGCCTGCGCGACGTGAAGATGTTCGATGAGTCGTCCATGAGCGACGGCTACGCCGGCCTCATGGCACAGATCGGCACGCGGGCGCAAAGCGCGCTGTACGCCGCCGATCTGTCCTCGTCCATCGCCAGCAACCTGGAAGCGGACCGCACGGCGGTGTCGGGCGTGAACCTGGACGAAGAGGCCGCCAAGCTGATCCAGTACCAGCAGGCGTACCAGGCGTCCGCCAAGATGCTGCAGATCGCCCAGAGCATCTTCGACAGCCTGATACAGAGCATGGGCCGCTGAGCCAACGCACGGAGCATGACATGAGCACTTTCTACCGCGTCAGTACCGCCAACATGTACGACAGCACCCTGCGCAACCTGAACTCCCGGCAGACGGCGCTGGTGGATCTGCAGGAGAACCTCACCTCCGGCAAACGGGTGGTCCGGCCCAGCGACGATCCGGTGGCGGCGGCCCAGGCCGAGCGCGCCCTGACCCGCATCACGCGCATCCAGGCGGACCAGCGGGCCCTGGACAACCAGCGCAACACGGTGGCCCAGGCAGAGTCGGCCCTCGGCGATGCGGTGGACCTTGCCCAGGAACTGCGCCAGCTGGTGGTGGGAGCGGGAGGCGGGGCGCTGACGCCCGCCGACCGCAAGACCATCTCCAACCAGATCCAGAGCCTGCGCGACCAGCTGACCGAGGTAATCAACCGCAAGGACACCAACGGCCTGCCCCTGCTCGGCGCACTGGGCAGCGCCCTGGAGCCCTTCGTGGGCCCGCTGTCGTCCGGCCCCGACTACCTCTTCTCGGGCCTGCCGGGCCAGCAGGGAAGCACCGGCACCGGCATCGCGCAGAGCATCGACGGCCACTCGGCTTTCATGTTCGATGCCGTTCGCGATGGCGTGTATTCGGCAGGCATCACCCGCGGAGACCCCGGCAGCACGCTGACGACCAGCGCCATCACCACGTCCAACCAGCAGACGCTGGACGGCGCGCAGTACGGCATGCGCATCGATGGCGTGACCGTGGACGCCGCCAACGGCACGACCTCACTCAGCTACACGCTGACGAAGACCGCCAAGGACGGCACCGTCACCACCTCGACCGCCACGACCGCTCCGGTGAAGACAGGGCAGCCCATTTCCATCAAGATCTCGGAAGGTGCGGACCAGGTGATGTCGTTCACGCTGAACGGCACGCCCAAGGCCAACGACACCATCACCCTCAAGCCCAGCGTCAGCGTGCTGAGCGACATCGACAATGCCATCCGCGGCATTGCCGATGCACCGGACAGCACCGCGGCCGCGCAGGTGGTGGGGCAGGCGCTCGCCAACATCGATGCCGGTCTGGAACGCATCCACAACATGCGGGGCTATGCCGGGGAACTGCTCAACCGGGCGGACCGCATCACGGGCGACCAGGAGAACCGGTCGATCCAGCTGGAAGGCGACCGTTCGCGGGCGGAAGACCTGGACATGATGAAGGGCATCTCGGACTTCAAGAACACCCAGGTGGGCTACCAGGCCGCCCTGCAGTCCTACGCGATGGTGCAGAAGCTGTCCCTGTTCAACTACATCGGCTGAACGCGCAGGCGCCGGTCGGCCATCGCCCTTAGCTGGGGGGTTTTTCGCACCCGACGGCAGGGCCTGCAATCTCCGACAATGGCGTGATCGTTCCGTTCTCGAGTTCCTAAATGGTCCAATCCGTTCTCGGCAGTCTGATCCTCGGCTATCGCCCTCTCTGGAATGCGGCGCGCAGGTTGGCGGGCATCCAGCTGTATGTCAACAGCGACGGCGCCAACCTGGTGGATGCGCCGCACCTGCTGCGCACCATCCAGGAGCTGTGGACCGCCAGCTCGCCACCGCTGCTGCTGTCGGCCCAGTCGCGCCAGCTGCTGTGCGACCTGCTGGAGCATGCGCCCGTCGGCGCGCCCTGGATCGAAGTGCGCGGCGACTGGCTGGCCGATTCCTCCATCCACCAGCGCGTACAGGCCGCGCACCAGCGAGGGCTCAAGCTCGTGTGGCGCGGAGACATGGCGCAGCTGCCGACACAGGACGTCGCCCGCTTCTTCGACAACAGCCTGCTGAGCCTGTCGCACTCCGACGCGGTGACAGCGCTGCAATCGGCGGCCACGGCCCATCGGCGCAGCCCGGTGATCGCAGGCCAGGTCTACGAGAACCTGCCCAGCCGTGCGCTGGCGGAGCACTGCCTGGACCAGCAGCGTGCGATGGCGGTCGCCGGCTGGCCCGTCGAGGACGTGCTCTACGGCATGCGGCACCATCCGCTGCACCCGGCGCACGAGACGGTGCTCAAGCTCATGAAGGCCATCGATGCGGAGCAATCGCTGGAGGCCTTCGAGTCCATCCTGGGCGAGGAACCGCTGCTGGCCTACCGCTTCATGATCTACACCAACTCGGCCGCGCTGGGCCTGCGCACGGGCGTGGACTCGCTGCGCCGCGGCCTGGTGATGATGGGTTACGGCTCGCTCAAGCGCTGGCTCTCCGACCAGTTGCCCCACTCCGCAACCGACCCCAACCTGCAGCCCATCCGCGAGGCAATGGTCATGCGCGCCCGGCTCACCGAGCGCCTGCTGGACGCCGGCGTCGAGAACGACCTGCGCCGCGAGGTGTACCTCTGCGGCCTGTTCTCGCAACTCGACGAGCTGCTGGGCGAACCCCTGGGCGCGGTGCTGCGCCGTCTGCCGCTGTCCGAGCGCATCTACGATGCCGCCGTGCTGCGCACCGGGCCCTACGCGCCGAGCCTGGAGATGGCCTGCGCGCTGGAAACCGAAGACACCGGCGCCATCCGCCAGCTCTGCGAGACCCACGAGCTGAGCCAGGAGCACGTCAACCGCTGCCTGCTGCGCATGCTGGCCGACCTGAACGTCGAGCGCCCGGCACCGGCCGCCCACTGAAGGCGCGCGCCGCCCGTCCAGCGCGGCGGACTTGGTACACGCGGTAAAACGGCGCATCGGCGGGGGCCGACGCCAGTGCAGATGCATCTTTGATACATCTCTCGTTTTCTGTTGCGCGGAACGGGCTGGCGGGGCTTGGACAATTCCGGGCCGCGCTAGCGCTTCGCGCGCCTGTGGGCCGGTGCCGGTTGGCTCCCAGGGTTTTGTGCAATGCGCCGCATCGACCCGGGCCAGAACCAGCACGCCGGCCCACCGTCCGCACCGCCGCCGCGCGCCATGCGGCACGCCGCTCCGCAATCTGCGGCGCTGTCCGCGTGCCACGCTTTTTCTCCGCAACCGTCACCACAACCCATCCTCCATGCCATCCAGCCGCCTTCTTTCCCCCTCCCGCCCCCTGTGTCTCTTCGCGCTCACAGCATTCCTGGCCGCTTGCGGCGGGGGCGGGGGTGGCGGCGATGACCAGGCTGCGCAGGCGCCCGGCGGCGGCACCGTTGCCCCCCCAGCACCGCAGCAGCAGGACACGGGGGGCGTTTCCGCCCCCTTCGTGGCCCAGACGGCCGCCAACCCGGGTTACTTCATGCAAGGCGCAGGCGCCCAGATCGTTGGCCGCCTGGACACCTTCACGCAGACCGCCAGCGGCGCCATGACGGCCCTCAACGACACCCGGCTGACCGGCTCGCCCGCCGTCACGCAGGACATCGGCGGCGACGCGTTCTATGCCCTGGGGCGCTGGACGCTGGGCACCGCCACCAGCGGCACCGGCACCACCGTGCTGGCCGGCAACAACGCGGCCGCCCACTACGTCGCGTTCAACCGGCTCGCTGCGTTCCCCCCGTCCGGCACGTTCGCCTGCAACGGCGGCAGCTTCACCGCGCCCAGCTACATCGGCGGCGCCAGCGTGCGGCCGGCCGATTACACCGGCACCGCCACAGGCAGCGCCACGCTCACGTTCACCAGCGCCGGGGCCGTGGTGTCGGGCAGCTACCGCGTGCAGGCGGGCAGCGCGTTCGAAACCGGCACGCTCGAACTCACCGTCGCCACGCCCACCTCCACCGCCCTCAATGGGGGGTATTTCGGCGGCAACTCCGGCTCGGTCGTGGGTGTCGGCGATGGCGGCAACGGCACCTATCTGGTGGTGATCAGCTACACGTCCCTGCTGTCGAACGGCACCCGCTACCAAGGCGTGGCGGCCCTGCGCTGCAGGGCCTGACGCGGGCGGGGCGGACCGCAGCGGCCCGGCACAGGATTCAGCGGGGGCCGCCCGCCTCCCGCGCCACGCGCGACCATACGCGCCAGAAGGCCACGTTCTGCGTGGTGGTGAAATTGATGCGCATGAGGGTGCAGGGCTGGCGCGTGGCGTGGAACAGCGCGCCCGGCGCGATCAGGTAGCCCTCGTCCAGCAGCCGCTGGGCCAGCATGTCGGTGTCCACGCCCGTCTCCACCCAGCCGAACATGCCCGCGGGCTCGGCCGCGAAGGTGCAGCCGGCGTCCAGCGCCAGTTGCACGCTGCGCGAGCGGGCCTGCGCCAGGCGCAGCCGCATGCGCTCGGCATGGCGGCGCAGCTGGCCCTGGTCGATGCACAGCGCCAGGGCCTTTTCCAGGATGGAGGGCGTAGTGAGCGTGGACAGCAGCTTGGTGTCCAGCATGCGCTCCACCAGGTCGGGCGGCGCGGCCAGGTAGCCCACGCGCCAGTTGGGCGCCAGGATCTTTGCGAAGCCATTCACGTAGATCGTGCGGCGCAGTCCGTCCAGGGCCGTGAGCCGCGTGGCGTGGTCGGGGGCGATGTGGCTGTAGGTGTCGTCCTCGACGATGTGGAAGTCGTGCTGCTGCGCCAGCTGCAGGATCTGGTGCGCGCTGCCGGGCGAGAGGCTGTAGCCCGTGGGGTTGTGCAGCACGCTCACGCTCACGAAGAGCTTGGGCGCGTGCGCCTCGCAGTAGCGCGCCATCACGGTCAGGTCGGGCCCGTCGGGCCCGCGCGGCACGGGCAGCACGCGCATGCCCAGGGCCACCAGCCGCGCGAACTCGACCGACCAGCCGGGCTCTTCCACCATCACCGGGTCGCCCGCCTTGAGCAGCGTGCGGCTCACGATATCGAGCGCATGCGTGGCGCCCACGGTGGTCATGATCTGCTCGGGCCGCGCCGGCACGTTGAGCGCGGCCAGCCGGCGCGACAGGGCCTGGCGCAGCCCGGCGTCGCCCATGGGCTCGCCGTAGCTCAGCGAGCCGTCCTGCAGCGCGCGGCTGGCGGTGATCTTGCGCACGGCGGCGGGCATGAAGCGTGCCTCTTCCAGCCAGTCGGGCGGGAACACGCCCGTGCCCGGCTGCGGCTTGTTCGACGCCTGGTGGAACATGCCGCGGATGAGCGCGGTGGCGTTGATCTGCGAACCCGACATGCGCACACCGATGGTGCCCAGCGGAGACACCGGAACATCCGCTTCATTTTTAATAGCTAAATTCGCTTGATCGGCGGGCGTTTCAGGCACTTTTTGTAGATAGTCGCGCACATAGAAGCCGCGCTGGCGCCGGGCTTCCACCAGGCCCTGCGCCAGCAGCTGGTCGTACGCGGCCACCACCGTATAGGGGCTCACCCCCTGCTGGCGCGCGCATTCGCGCACCGACGGCAGGCGGGCGCCTGCGGGCAGCAGGCGCGAGCGGATGCGTTCGGCAAAGCGCTCGGCGAGCTGTTCGGTGAGCGTGCGCTCGGGGGTACGGGTGAGCATGGCGGGATCCTGGAGCGTGACTGTGCCGTTACACAGACCAATACAGTTCATGCATTTGTCAGTGTGTGTGTATCGGCACTGTATAGGAATCACGCCCTACATTGAAGCCCTGATTTCTGTTTTGACACTCCTCATGCCTCTCGTTGAATTCACGGCCCTGCTGGTGCTGGCCACCGCGATGAGCTTCTCGCCCGGCCCCAACACCACGCTCTCCACGGCGCTCGCGGCCAACCGCGGCCTGCGCGCATCCATGCGCTTCGTGTGCGCCGTACCGGTGGGTTGGACGGCCTTGCTGCTGCTGTGCGCCGCCGGGATCGGGGCCATCGTCGTGGCGGTGCCGCCGCTGCGCCTGGGCATCAAGGCGGTGGGCATCGCCTACCTGCTGTACCTGGCCTGGAAGCTCGCCCAGAGCGCGCGCCTGTCCGAGGCCGATGCCGCGCGCCTGAACGTGGGCTTCTGGCAGGGCGCGGCCTTGCAGTTCGTAAACATCAAGGCCTGGCTGCTGGCGCTGACCATCGTGGCGGGCTGGGTGGCCGGCCGCGACGACGCCCTGCAGCGCCTGGCCGTCGTCGTGCCGGTGATGCTGGGTTTTGCCTTCGCCAGCAACCTGGCCTATGCCGCCACGGGCGCCCTGCTGCGCCAGTGGCTGGCCCAGGGCCGCCGCCTGCTGTGGTTCAACCGCGGCATGGCGCTGGTGCTGGTGCTCACCGCCGCCTGGATGGTGAACGCCTGAGCGCCTTCGCACACCGCAGCTCAACGAATACCTGCCAGAGAACCCTGCATGCCGCCCCCCACATCTCCTCCTGTCAGCGCTGGCGCGCACACGCCCCCCGGGCTGTCCGACGAAGCGCGCGGCCTGCTGCTCGGCGCACTGGGCGTGGCGATCTTCGCGCTCACGCTGCCCATGACGCGCCTGGCCGTGGGCACGCCCGAGGCCCCGCAGATGAACAGCGTGTTCATCGCCATGGGCCGCGCCGTGGTGGCCGGCCTGCTGTCGGCCGCGTTGCTCGCGGTGCGCCGCGCGCCGCTGCCGCAGCGAGCGGACTGGGGGCCGCTGGCGCTCACCGCCGCGGGCGTGGTGTTCGGCTTTCCGCTGCTGACCTCGCTGGCCATGCGCTACGTGGGCGCCGTGCACGCCAGCGTGATCGTGGGGCTGCTGCCGCTGGCCACCGCCGCGGTGGGCGCCCTGCTGCACCGGCAGCGCCCCTCCGGCGCGTTCTGGGCCTGTGCGCTGCTGGGCACGGCGCTGGTGGTGGCGTTCGCCGTGCTGCGCTCGGGCGCGAAAGGCATCGCGCTGCACCCGGCCGATCTGCTGCTGATGGGCGCCATGCTGCTCGCCGCCGTGGGCTACGGCTACGGCGCCCGGCTGTCGCAGCACATGCGTGCCGATGCTGTCATCTGCTGGGCGCTGGTGATCTCGCTGCCCCTCACCGTGCCGCTGGCCGCGCTGTCGTGGCCGCAGGCGCCGCTGCCGGCCGCCGCCTGGGGCGCGTTCGCCTATGTGTCGGTCTTCTCGATGTGGCTGGGCTTCTTCGCCTGGTACCGCGGCCTGGCCCTGGGCGGCACGGTGCGCGTGAGCCAGGTGCAGCTGATCCAGCCCTTCCTGGGCATGCTGGTGGCCGTCCCCTTGCTGGGCGAGCGGCTCGATGCCGTCAGCGTGGGCTTCGGCCTCGCCGTGCTGGCCACCGTGGCCCTGGGCCGGCGCATGCCGGTGCGCCGCTGAGCGAGAAAACGCAGGCACGACGCATGCTCGGCAACACACGATTCACCCCGCTGGCGCGGGTGGCCCACGCGGTTAAGCTCCCTGCCGTGGCACCACCCGCAGCGCCACCCACTGCCGCACAACGGCACTTTCTATGCACGACTTTGGGCGCACGCCGCTGCGCCCCCTGGAGATAACGGATATGACGACGAACTGGACCCTGGCCGCACGCGCCGCAAAGATGAACCCCTCGGTGATCCGCGAGATCCTGAAGGTGACCGAGAAGCCCGGCATCATCAGCCTGGCCGGCGGGCTGCCCTCGCCCAAGACCTTCCCCATCGACGCCTTCGCGCAGGCCTGCGCCGCCGTGCTGGAAAAGGACGGCCAGTCGGCCCTGCAGTACGCCGCCAGCGAAGGCTATGCCCCGCTGCGCGAGGCCGTCGCCCGCATGCTGCCCTGGGATGTGAACCCCGACCAGGTGCTGATCACCACCGGCTCGCAGCAGGGGCTGGACCTGATCGCCAAGGTGCTGCTGGACGCCGGCAGCCGCATGCTGGTGGAAACGCCTACCTACCTGGGCGCGCTGCAGGCGTTCGCCCCCATGGAGCCCACGGTGGTCAGCGTGGCCAGCGACGACGAAGGCGTGCAGGTGGACGACCTGGCCGCCAAGACGGGCACGGGCGCCGACCGCGCACGCTTCCTCTACGTGCTGCCCAACTTCCAGAACCCCACCGGCCGCACCATGAGCGAGGCCCGCCGCGCCGCCCTGGTGGCCAAGGCCGCAGAGCTGAGCCTGCCGCTGGTGGAAGACAACCCCTATGGCGACCTGTGGTTCGACCAGCCGCCCGCGCTGCCGCTCACGGCCCGCAACCCCGAGGGCTGCATCTACCTGGGCTCGTTCTCCAAGATCCTCGCGCCGGGCCTGCGCCTGGGCTTCCTGGTAGCGCCCAAGGCCATCTACCCCAAGCTGCTCCAGGCCAAGCAGGCGGCCGACCTGCACAGCCCCAGCTTCAACCAGCGCATGGTGGCCGAGGTCATGAAGGACGGCTTCCTGGACCGCCACGTGCCCACCATCCGCGCGCTGTACAAGCACCAGCGCGACGCCATGCTCGACGCCCTGGCGCGCGAGATGGCCGGCCTGCAGGTGGAGTGGAACCGCCCGGACGGCGGCATGTTCCTGTGGGTGCGCCTGCCCGAGGGCATGAGCGCGCTCGATCTGCTGCCCGAGGCGGTGGACCGCAACGTGGCCTTCGTGCCCGGTGCGGCCTTCTATGCCGACAACGCCGATGTGCGCACGCTGCGCCTGTCGTTCGTGACGGCCAGCGCGCAGCAGATCAACACCGGCATCGCGGCGCTGGCCGCGGCCATCCGCGCCCGCGCCGCCGCGCCGGCCGTCGCTGCCTGAGGAAGGAAGGCCCATGCTGCGCATCTGGGGACGCGTGTCGTCCATCAACGTACGCAAGGTCGTCTGGACCGCCCAAGAACTGGGGCTGGAGTTCCAGCGCACCGATGCCGGCGGCCAGTTCGGCCTGGTGCGCGAGCCCGACTACCTGCGCCAGAACCCCAACGGCCTGGTGCCGATGATCGAGGACGACGGCTACGTGCTGTGGGAGTCCAACGTGATCGTGCGCTACCTGGCCGCGCGCCACGCGCCGGCCACGCTGTATGCCGATGATCTGCCCACGCGCTTCGTCATCGAGCAGTGGATGGACTGGCAGCAGACCACGATGAACCCCGCGGGCCGCGATGCCTTCCTGCAATGGATCCGCACCCCGGCCGCGCAGCGGGACGACGCCCGCATCGCGCAGTCCGTGGCCGCCATGGACCCGCTGCTGGATCTGCTGGACGAACGCCTGGCTCGCCAGGCCTTCCTGGCCGGCGAGCGCTTCACCGTGGCCGACATTCCCGTGGCCTGCGAAATCCATCGCTGGTACGGTCTGCCGCAGGAGCGCGCCGCCCGCCCACACCTGGACCGCTGGTACCAGGCCCTGCTCGACCGCACCGGCGCGCGCGGCGTGCTGGACCAGGCCCTGTCCTGACGCTGCGGCACCGACCACCCGCCACAGGCCCTTCGCCATGCGCCCTCGCCCGTTCAAGCAGATCGACGTGTTCAGCCGCCGGCCCGGCGATGGGAATGCGCTGGCCGTGGTGCTGGAGGCAGAGGACCTGTCCGGCCAGGACATGCAGCGCTTCGCCGCCTGGACCAACGTCTCGGAGACCACCTTCCTGCTGCCGCCCACGCCGCAGGGCGCGGCGGACGGGGCCGACTACCGGGTGCGCATCTTCTCGCCCAGCGGAGAGCTGCCCTTTGCCGGCCACCCCACGCTGGGCAGCTGCCACGCCTGGCTGCAGGCCGGGCACACGCCCCGGCTGGCGCCGCGCATCGTGCAGGAATGCGCCATGGGCCTGGTGCACATCCTGCAGGACGGCGGCCGCTTGGCCTTTGCCGCGCCGGCGCTGCGCCGCGGCCTGCCCAGCCCGGCGCTGCTGCCGCTGATCGCCAGCGCCCTGGGCGTGCGGCCGGCGCAGATCCGCGCCGCCCAGCTGCTGGACAACGGCCCCGTCTGGCTGGGCCTGCTGCTCGACAGCGCCGAGACGGTGCTGGCCCTGAACCCCGACCACGCCCGGCTGCAGGACCTGGGGCAGTCCGTGGGCGTGGTCCATGTCGGTGACGCAGCGGCCGACACTACCGCGCCGGGCGTGGTGGTGCGGGCCTTCGCCTCGCCCATGGGCAATGCCGAAGACCCGGTCACCGGCAGCCTGAACGCCAGCATCGCCCAGTGGCTGATCGGCGAAGGGCTGGCCCCGCCGCGCTACCTGGTCGCGCAGGGCGAGCGCCTGGGCCGCGCCGGCCGCGTGCACATCGCGCAGGACGCGCACGGCCAGGTCTGGGTGGGCGGCGAGAGCATCACCTGCATCGAAGGGACGGCCTTGCTGTGAGCCACCCCTTGCCCCGCGTATCCCCGCGCTGTGCCGCCCTGCGACGACGCCCCGCGCCGCCCGGCTGACGCGGCCCTGCTCCCAGGTTCTTGACGCGACGAGGGGCCGGCACCGCCAGCCCTGCGGCGGCGCCAGGGCAGAGCCTCGTCCTGCCACCGTTGACCCGTATTCTTTTCTCCGTTTTTCCACCACTCTTCACAGGCCCCCACCATGCTGCAGCGCCCGTTCAAGCAAGTCGATGTGTTCACCGCCACGCCCTACCTGGGCAACCCGCTCGCCGTCGTGCTGGATGGCGCCGGCCTGGGTACCGAGCAGATGCAGCAGTTCACCAACTGGACCAACCTGTCCGAGGCGACCTTCCTGCTGCCGCCCACCGAGGCGGGCGCCGCCGCCGGCGCGGACTACCGCGTGCGCATCTTCTGCCCCGGGCGGGAGCTGCCCTTCGCCGGCCATCCCACGCTGGGCAGCTGCCACGCCTGGCTGGAGGCAGGTGGCCAGCCGCGCACGCCCGGTCGCGTGGTGCAGGAATGCGGAGTGGGCCTGGTCACGCTGCGCCAAGACGGCGACCGCCTGGCCTTCGCGGCGCCGCCCCTGCTCAAGAGCGGCCCCCTGGACGAACTGGACCTGGAACGCATCGCCCGCGGCCTGGGCATCGCGCGCACCGACATCGTCGCCCACGCCTGGTGCGACAACGGCCCCAACTGGCGCGGCGTGATGCTCTCCAGCGCCGAGCAGGTGCTGGCCCTGCGGCCCGATGCCTCCATCCTCGGTACGCTGGACGTGGGCGTGGTCGGCCCGCGCGGCAAGGTCGGCGTGGTGGGCCCGCACGGGGCGGGCGAGGGCATCGCCTTCGAGGTGCGCGCCTTCTTCCCCGGCAACAACGGCCTGGCCGAAGACCCCGTCACCGGCAGCCTGAACGCTGCGCTGGCGCAATGGCTCATCGGCGCCAACCTGGCGCCGCCGCGCTACGTCGCCGCGCAGGGCACGGCGTTGGGCCGCGCTGGCCGCGTGTACGTGGAGCAGGACGGGGACACGATCTGGGTGGGCGGCAGCTCCGTCACCTGCGTGAGCGGCGAGGTGCGGCTATGAGCCCCTGGATCGACCACCAGCAGCCCGGCATCGACCACCTGGTGGTGCTGGCCGCCACGCTGGACGACGGCGCGGCCTGGTGCAAGCGCACGCTGGGCGTCACGCCCGCGCCCGGCGGCGAGCATCCGCTGATGGGCACGCACAACCGGCTGCTCAACCTCTCCAGCCCGGCCCACCCGCGCGCCTACCTGGAGATCATCGCCATCAACCCAGGCGCACCGCATGCCCTGGCTGCGGGCGCCAGGCGCTGGTTCGACATGGACGACGAGCGCCTGCAGGCGCAGGTGCGCCGCCAGGGCCCGCAACTGATCCACTGGGTGGCCAGCGTGCCCGACCTAGCCGCCGCCCACACCGCGCTGGCCGCGCGGGGCGTGGACCGGGGCGCCGTCATCACCGCCAGCCGGCCGACGTCGCTGGGCCTGCTGCAGTGGCAGATCACCGTGCGCAGCGACGGCCAGCGCCTGATGGACGGGTGCCTGCCCACCCTCATCCAGTGGGGCGACCGCCATCCCTGCTACAGCCTGCCGGCCAGCGGCGTGGAACTGCAGGCCCTGCGCCTGGCCCATCCCGACGCCCCTGCGCTCACCGGTGCCTGCGCCGCAGCCGGCCTCACGCCCCGGGTATCGGTCGCCCACGCTGCGCTGCCCCGCCTGGAGGCCGTGCTGTCCACCCCGCGCGCCACCCTCACGCTCGCGTCCTTGTCCCCGGAGATCATCTGATGCTTTTCACACCCCAGGAACTGCTGCTGTTCGCCCTCGCCGCCCTGCTGCTGGTGCTCACGCCCGGGCCCAACATGGTCTATTGCGTCTCGCGCAGCCTTACCCAGGGGCCGCGCGCCGGCCTGCTGTCGCTGGCGGGCGTGATCGCGGGCTTCGGTGTGCACCTCGTGGCCGCCGTGGCGGGCCTCACCGCGCTGCTGGCCGCAGTGCCCCTGGCCTTCGACGCCCTGCGGATCGCCGGCGCCGCCTACCTGCTGTGGCTGGCGTGGCAGGCGGTCAAACCGGGCGGCGTGGCGCCGTTCGAGACGCGCACGCTGCCGGCCGACAGCCCACGCAAGCTGTTCCTGATGGGCTTTCTCACCAACGCCCTCAACCCCAAGGTGGCGATGTTCTACGTGTCGTTCTTCCCGCAGTTCCTGCACCCCGAGCGCGGCCAGTGGCTGCTGCAGAGCGTGACGCTGGGTAACCTGCAGATCGGCATCAGCGCGCTGGTCAACGCCGTGCTCGTGCTGTTCGCGGCGCAGGTTGCAGGCTTCCTCAACCGCAGCCCGCAGTGGATCCGCGCGCAGCGCTACGTGATGGGCACCGTGCTCGGCCTGCTCGCCCTGAAGCTCCTTACCGACAAGAAGGCCGCCGCATGAACGCCCGTACCCCCTCCTCCACAGACCACCTTTCCAACCTGCCCACGCTGGCCGACATCGAGGCCGCCGCGCAGGTGGTCTACCCGGACTTCGCCGCCACGCCGCAGTACCGCTGGGGCCTGCTCAGCGAACGCCTGGGTGCGGACTGCTGGCTCAAGCACGAGAACCACACGCCCGTGGGCGCCTTCAAGATCCGCGGCGGGCTGACCTACTTCGACCAGCTGGCCCGCAGCGGTGCACTGCCGCGCGAGGTCATCAGCGCCACGCGCGGCAACCACGGCCAGAGCATGGGCTGGGCAGCGCGCCGCCACGGCGTGGCCTGCACCATCGTCGTACCGCAGGGCAATTCGGTGGAGAAGAACGCCGCCATGCGCGCCCTGGGCGTCACGCTGATCGAACATGGCGAAGACTTCCAGGAAGCGCGGGAGCACGCCATGGGCCTGGCCGCGGAACGCGGCGCGCACATGGTGCCCAGCTTCCACAAGGACCTGCTGCGCGGCGTGAGCACCTACTGGTGGGAGTTCCTGCGCGCCGTGCCGCAGCTCCAGGTCGCCTACGTGCCCATCGGCCAGGGCTCGGGCGCGTGCGCGGCCATCGCGGCCAAGCACGCGCTGGGCCACGGGGTGCGCATCGTCGGCGTGGTCAGCCGCCATGCCACCACGTATGCCGACTCGCTGGCCGTGGGCCGCGTGGTCGAGGCGCCCGTCACCACCGTGCTGGCCGACGGCATGGCCTGCCGCGTCGCGGACCCGGCTGCGCTCGACATCCTGGCGCCGCACCTCGACCACATCGTGCAGGTGAGCGACGACGAGGTGGCCGCCGCCATGCGCGCGATCTTCACCGACACGCACAACGTGGCCGAGGGCGCGGGCGCCGCGGCGTTCGCCGCCGCGATGCAGGAGCGCAGCCTAATCGCGGGGCAATCCGTGGGCCTGGCGCTGACGGGCGGCAACGTGGATGCCACCGTTTTCGCGCGCGTGCTGTCGTCCTGACGACAGGCTGTTGCAGCCGCGCGCCGGTCGCTCCGGAGACAAAGCGCCGGTCGGCGGGTGCCCACAATCGGCCGCATGGGAACGCTCTACCTCGTGCGCCACGGCCAGGCCTCGTTTGGCGCGGATGACTATGACCAGCTCAGCCCCCGCGGGCGCGAGCAGGCCGTGCGCCTGGGCGAGTACTGGCGCGCCCGGGGCGTGCGCTTCGACGCCGTGCTGACCGGCACGCTGCGCCGCCACGTGCAGACGCTGGAGGGCATCGCCGAGGGCCTGCAGTCCACGCCCGCGCCGCTGGCCCTGCCTGCCCTCAACGAGTACGACAGCGCCGCGCTGATCCACGCCATCCACCCACACCCGCTGCCGCGCGCGGACACGCCCGAGCTGTACAAGCACCACTTCCGCCTGCTGTGCGACGCGATTGCGCAGTGGATGGGCGGCACCATCAGCCCGGTGGGCATGCCGAGCTGGGTGGATTTTTCGGCCGGCGTGCGCGGTGTGCTGGAGCATGTGCGCAAGCTGCATGTGGGGCACCACGTGCTGCTGGTCTCCAGCGGCGGACCGATCTCCGCCGCCGTGGGCGAGGTGCTCTCCACGCCGCCCGAAGTGACGATTGCGCTGAACATGCGCATCCGCAACAGCGCGGTGACCGAGTTCAGCATCGCCCCTAAGCGGCTGATGATGCAGACCTTCAACACCTTGCCGCACCTGGACTCGGACGAGCATCGGAGCTGGGTGACCCACGCGTAGAGGCAGTACATCCCCCAGAGGCGCGCGCGGCTCCGTGCGGCCGAAGGCGGCAGACATTCAAAAAGTAGAGCGCTATGCGCTTACCCTCAAAGCACTTCAGGCACAGAGATACCTGAATCGCTTATTCGGCAAGCGCAAACAGCTATTTTTTAAATAGCAAACTCAGTGGACGAAGCCGCCTTTGACGAAGCGCACCGGCTCCGCATCCATCAGCGTGATGAGCGCGCCCAGCCCGTCGGCGGGCAGCGTGCCCGGTGGAGCGGCGGCGGCCGGTGCGGCCGGCCGCGGTGCGGTTTCGGTGCGGCAGACCAGGTCGTCCTCGGACCAGCCCGCCTGGCCGGGCTGGCTGCGCGCCCGCAGCCAGCCGT
>JAEWPH010000269.1 GCA_023460715.1 Pseudomonadota bacterium
TGCTTGCCCAGGATGACCAGGCCGGGCTGTTCCTTGTCCACCAGGGCCTTGAGCAGCTTGGCCACGGCCAGGGGCTGCAGCTCTTCGGTGGTCTCCACCAGGATGGCGCGGTCGGCGCCGATGGCCAAGGCGGTGCGCAGCGTTTCCTGGCATTGCGTGACCCCGCAGGAGACGGCGATGACTTCGGTGACCACGCCCTTTTCCTTCAGGCGCACGGCTTCCTCGCCGGCGATCTCGTCGAACGGGTTCATGCTCATCTTCACGTTGGCGATGTCCACCCCCGTGTTGTCCGACTTCACACGGACCTTCACGTTGTAGTCCACCACGCGTTTGACCGGGACCAAAACCTTCATTGCTGCGGCTCCTTGGAAATTGTTGATCGATTGACGTTCACGTAAACCGAACCATTCTATGTCCGGCCTCCGGACCGAATCCCTTCACGGGCTCAGGGTTGCGGCGGCACCGGAGAAAAAAGAACGACCGTGCTTTTTGAGGGATTATAGCCAGCCCATGGGGCGCTGAAAACGCAGGCGGCTTGTGGTGTCGCTGCGGCGACTCTGCTGGTCCCCGCCGAGGCGGACCGGACGCAGGAGCGAGCCGAGGCGGGCCTGGCACGAGCGGGCAGCGCTAGCGCCCTCTTCCCGACCTGCCGCGTTGCGCCTGTGCAGTGCGCTGGCGCCCGTCACAGGCTGCATGGCTTTCGGAGGGCAGGTCCGCAGCGGCGGTCCCCCGCGCGGGCTATCTGACGACCGTGCCTTGTCTGGAACGGCAGCATGGGCAGCGCGCGGCACTGTACCGTCGCCGCCGCAGGCCGCTCCCTCCCGGCAGCCCGCCCGCTAGGGCTGCATCAATGGCGGTCGGACCTGGCCCGCGGCTTCATTCGGAAGCTGACGCCCATGCGGTTGATCGCGTTCATCGCGGCGATCGCCAGCGTGAGATCGACCAGTTCCTTTTCGGAAAAGACGGCCGAGGCCGCTGCGTAGGCCGCGTCGGAGGCGTGGGTTTCGCTGACCCGCGTGACCTCTTCCGTCCAGGCCAGGGCCGCCTGCTCCTGTTCCGAAAACAGGTAGGCGGCTTCGTGCCACACGGGTACCAGCACCACGGTGTCGATCGCCATGCCGGCCTGGAGCAGGTCCCGCGTGTGGATGTCGATGCAGTGCGCGCACCCGTTCATCTGCGAGACGCGCAGAAAGACCAGATGGATGAGCCGGTCGGACAAGCCTGTGCCCGTCGTGACGAAATGGTGCAGGCCCGAGACGGCCTTTGCTCCTTCTGGAGAAACCGCGAACCAGTTTGCGCGTTGCATACCTTCCAACCCTTGTGTGAAGTGCCATCGCCCCGCGGAACCGCCCGCAGGACAGAAGGGCATTCTGCGAACGCATGGCACAGCCCGCCAGAGCCAAGAATCACCCAACGGCATAGGCCATGCCGCAACGCAGAGGCCGGCGGCACCTCTGCGGCAGTCAGCTCGCCCTCCCCCTGCCGCCTGGGAGCGCGCAGTTTTTCCGCCCGGCGCAGCGCCGCCGAACCCGGCTCAGCCTCGGGGCGGCGGCTCCACGGCCTCTTGCGCAGGCGAATCGGCAGCAGTCCGCACGGCCACGCTTTCTGCCCCTTTGATCTGCACGACGCGCTGCGGATAGGGAATGTCCACCCCGGCCACGCGCAGGCCTTGGAGGATGGCGATGTTGATGGCCGAGCGCAGGTTGACCGTGCCCGCGCCGGGGTCGCTCACCCAGAAGTTCAGGCTGAACTCCAGGCCATCCGGCGCGAAGTTCACCAGATAGGCCACGGGCTCGGGCGTCTTGAGCACGCGCGGCTGCGCGGCGGCCGCGGCGCACAGGATCTGCTGCACCTGGGCCACGTCGCTGTCGTAGCCGACGACGATGTTGGAGGTGACGTTGAACTTGCGGTCGGCGTCCGAGAGGTTCTCCACGCGCTGGGTGATGAGCGTCTCGTTGGGCACGATGGATTCGCGCCCGTTGCCGGCGCGGATCAGGGTGTAGCGGGTCTTGATGTCGGTGATGCGGCCCTCGAAGCCGTCCACGCGCACGTTGTCGCCGATGCGCAGCGAGCGTTCCAGCAGGATCACGAAGCCGCTCACATAGTTGGACGCCAGCTTCTGCAGGCCGAAGCCCAGCCCCACGCCCACCGCGCCGCCCAGCACCGACAGCGCCGTCAGATCCACCCCCACCGCGGACAGCGCGAACAGCATGGCGATCAGCAGCAGCACGGCGCGGGTCGCATTGACCGCCACCTTGCGCATGGAAAGGTCGGCCACCGACCGGTCGAGCACGCGCCGCTCGATGGTGGACGAGATCCACAGCGTGACGACCAGCACCAGGCCAGCCGAGAGCGTGCCCTGCAGCAGCATCAGCAGGTTGGTCTGGGTCTTGCCGAAAGAGATGCCGATGCCGGCCAGTTCCTCGCGCACGACGGGCAGCAGACCGACGATCCACAGCACGGCCACGCCCCAGGCCAGCCACGAGACGATGCGCTCCACCAGCCGCATCAGCGAAGAGCGCGGAAACACCGTCGCCAGCACCCGCGCGCACAGCCGGATCAGCGCCAGCGACGTCAGCACCGGCACCGCCACGCGCAGCAGGAACACCGGCTGGTAATACGCCACGCCCACCTTGGCGGCGTAGACCAGCGCCAGCGCGAGCAGCGGGAACATCAACCCGTCCACCGTGCGCCGGCCGAACCAGACGGATTCCGGCGGCTGCTGGCGCCCGACGGCGCGGCTCACGAAGTAGGCGGCGGCCAGGCACAGGGCCAGCACGCCCAGTTCCAGCCAGGTGCTGGAGTTGTTGAAGTCACGCAGCAGCTTGTCGAAAAGTTCCATGGTGTCCGGGCAGGGGCGCCTGCGCCGCGGGGGCGCATGGTGCTTCGATTCAATATCGCAGGATCAGGGGTTCAAGCGTTTCAGAGATCGGCCAGCACGCGCAGGTGCGCTTCCACGCTGCGCGCCAGCGGGTCCATCATGTAGCCGCCCTCCAGGCACGAGACGATGCGCCCCTTGCTGAAGCGGCGCGCCACGTCTTTGATGCGCTGGGTGATCCAGGTGTAGTCCTGCTCGGTAAGGCCGAGCTGGCC
The DNA here is from genome assembly GCA_023460715.1 of Pseudomonadota bacterium. GTDB lineage: Bacteria > Pseudomonadota > Gammaproteobacteria > Burkholderiales > Burkholderiaceae_C > Paracidovorax. The sequence continues at coordinate 3,094 of JAEWPH010000269.1, forward strand.
CATGTCGTCGTCCCGGTGGGCGTCGAAACCGGCCGAGACGAAGATCATCTCGGGCTTGAAGGCCTCCAGGCGCGGGATCCACATCATCTCGACGATCTCGCGCACATCCATGCCCTTGGTGTAGGCCGGCACGGGCACGTTCAGCATGTTGGCGGCCGGCGCCTGGTCGCCGCTGTAGGGATAGAACGGGTGCTGGAAGATGCTGACCATCAGCGCGCGCGGGTCGCCCGAGAGGATGTCTTCCGTGCCGTTGCCGTGGTGCACATCGAAGTCCACCACCGCCACGCGGCTGAGCTTGTAGCGCTGCAGCGCGTACTTGGCGGCGATGGCCACGTTGTTGAAGAAGCAAAAGCCCATGGCCTTGCTGCGCGTGGCGTGGTGGCCCGGCGGGCGCACGCAGCAAAAGGCGTTCTCCAGATCGCCTGCCAGCACGGCGTCCGTCGCGGCCAGCGCCGCGCCGGCGGCCCGCAGCGAGGCGGCCCAGGTGTGGGTGTTGATGGAGGTGTCGGTGTCGATCTGCGCGTGCTCGGGGCCGCCCGCCAGCAGTTCCTCGGCCAGGCGGTCGGACATGCCGCGCAGCGAGGCCACGTACAGCCGGTCATGGGCCAGCTCGACGTCGGTGAGGGAGGCCTCGGGCGCTTCGTAGCGCTCCAGCGCGTCGGCCACGCCGGTGACGAGCAGGCGGTCTTCGATGGCGTCCAGCCGGGCGGGACATTCGGGATGCCCCGGGCCCATCTCGTGCTTCCAGCATTCGCGGTGGGTGAAATAGCCTGTCTTGCTCACAGTGATTCCCCGATGCCTCGTTCTTTTTTCGGATAACGTCGCGCCATGCACGCACAGCACAAGATCAAGTCTCTTCTGGACCAGCTTAACACGGTGATCGTCGGCAAAGAGGCCCATGTGCAGGACTGCGTGGCATGCCTGCTGGCCGGCGGGCACCTGCTGATCGAGGACGTTCCCGGGGTCGGCAAGACCACCCTGGCGCACGCGCTGGCGCGCACCTTCGGCCTGCAGTTCTCGCGCGTGCAGTTCACCGCCGACCTGATGCCCAGCGACCTCACCGGCGTGTCGGTCTACGAGCGCGGGCGCGAGTCCTTCGTCTTCCATCCCGGCCCGGTCTTCGCCCAGGTGCTGCTGGCCGACGAGATCAACCGTGCCAGCCCCAAGACCCAGAGCGCGCTGCTGGAGGCCATGGAGGAAAAGCAGGTGTCGGTGGAAGGCGAGACCCGCGCCCTGCCCCACCCGTTCTTCGTGATCGCCACGCAGAACCCGCATGACCAGCTCGGCACCTTCGCCCTGCCCGAGTCGCAGCTGGACCGCTTCCTCATGCGGATCTCGCTCGGCTACCCCGACCGTTCCGCCGAGCGCCTGCTGCTGGCCGGCAGCGACCGCCGCGACATGGTCGATTCGCTGCTGCCGCTGCTGTCGCTGCAGGAGCTGGCCGCGCTGCAGCAGCAGGTGCTGGCCGTGCACACGGCCGACCCGCTGCTCAACTACGTGCAGGACCTGATCGCCGCCACGCGCTCGGGCCGCTGGTTCCTGCAGGGCCTGTCGCCCCGCGCGGGCATTGCCTTGATGCGCGCCGCCAAGGCGCAGGCGATGATCGCCGGGCGCGACTATGTGGCGCCGGACGACGTGCAGGCCATCCTGCCGCAGACCATCGCGCACCGCCTGGTGCCCGTGGGCGACGCCGGCCGCGGCGCCGTGGAGCAGGTGCGCGCCATGGTCGACGCCACTCCGCTGCCCTGAGCCATGGCACCCCCCGCCGCCGCCCTGCCCGCGCCGGATGGCCGCGCACGTGTGCCGCATCCCTGGGCCGCACTCTCGCGCCGCTGGCAGCGCTGGTGGCAGGCCCGCCTGCCGCGCACCGATACGGTCACGCTCACGCAGCGCAACGTCTACATCCTGCCCACCGGCGCAGGCTGGATGCTGGCGCTCACGCTGCTGGTGCTGCTGATCGCGTCGATCAACTTCCAGCTCAACCTGGGATACCTGCTCACCTTCCTGCTGGCGGGCAGCGCGGTGGTGGGCATGCACCTGTGCCACGCCACGCTGCGCGGCCTGACGCTGCACCTGCTGCCGCCGGAGCCGCAGTTCCTGGGCAGCAGCACGGCGTTCGAGATCCAGCTCACCAGTGCGCGCGCGTCCACCCGCTACGGCGTCGGCGTGGCGGTGCACGGCAGCGGCCAGTGGGTCTGGACGGATGTGCCCGCGGAAGGCAGTGCGACGGTGCACGTGGCCTTCCGCCCCGAGCGGCGCGGCCTGCACCCGGTGCCCACGCTCACGGCCGAGACGCATTTTCCGCTGGGCACCTTCCGCGTATGGACGCTGTGGCGCCCCGCCGCCGAGGTGCTGGTGTATCCCCAGCCCGAGATGCCGGCCCCGCCGCTGCCGGCGGGCGAGCCGCGCGCCGGCGGCGCAGGCAGCGCAAGTGCCCAGGGCATCGGCGAGTTCGACGGCGTGCGGGCCTACCGGCGCGGCGACCCGCTCAAGCTGGTGGTGTGGAAGAAGGCCGCCAAGTCGCTCGGCACGGGCACGGACGACCTGGTGAGCCGCGATGCGCAGCAGGCCCAGCGCCAGGAGCTGTGGCTGGACCCCGGCGCCACCGGCCTGATGGACCCGGAAGCGCGCCTGAGCCGCCTGACGTCGTGGGTGCTGCAGGCCGACCGGCTGGGCGTGGAATACGGCCTGCGGCTGCCGGGTGGAGAGATCGCCCCGGACAGCGGCGCCGCCCACCAGAGGCGCTGCCTGGAGGCACTGGCCCTGGCCTGACGCAGCGAACATGAGCATCCCATCGGCCTTCAGCGCAATACCGACAAGCGCCTACAGCTATATTATTTATAGCAAGAAAATTAGCAGCCCGCGCTGTACGAGGGCCGCATGAATCTGCGCCAGCAACTGCAGACCCTGCCGCGCGATGCGCGGGACACCCTGTTCCTGCTTGCCGTGGTGGCCTGGGTCATCCTGCCCCAGGTGGGCCGGCTGCCGCTGTGGACGAGCGCCTTCGCGGGCGCGCTGCTGCTGTGGCGCGGCGCGCTGGCCTGGCGGGGCCGGCCCCTGCCTGGCCGCTGGGTGCTGGGCGGCCTGCTCGCGCTGACGCTGGCGCTCACCGTGGCCACGCACCGCACCATCGTGGGGGCCGAGGCCGGCGTCACGCTGATCGTGATGCTGCTGGCGCTCAAGACGCTGGAGCTGCGGGCGCGGCGCGATGCCATGGTGGTGTTCTTCCTGGGCTTCTTCACGATGCTCAGCAACTTCCTGCATTCGCAATCGCTTCTGACCGCCGCCGCCATGCTGGTGGCCCTGCTGGGCCTGCTCACCGCCCTGGTTAATGCGCACATGCCGGTCGGCCGGCCGCCGCTGGCGCAGTCCATGCGCCTGGCCGGGCGCATGGCGCTGCTGGGGGCGCCCATCATGCTGGCGCTGTTCGTGCTGTTTCCGCGCATGGCGCCGCTGTGGGGCACGCCCAGCGATCCGAACCAGGGGCGCAGCGGCCTGTCGTCCGAGATGCGCATCGGCAACATCGCCTCGCTGGTGCTGGACGACAGCGTGGCGCTGCGCGTGCGCTTTCTCACGCCGGGCGGTCAGCCGCCACCGCAGAGTGCGCTGTACTTCCGCGGGCCCGTTCTGACGGCCTTCAACGGCCGCGACTGGTATGCCCTGTCGCAGCCCGAGGGCCAGGCCCTCGCCGGCGCCTCGCCTGCGCCGGCCCGGCTGGAGGTGCAGGGCGAGCCGCTGCGCTACGAACTCACGCTGGAGCCGCACCGCCAGCCCTGGCTGCTGACGCTGGATGCGGCACCCGAAGCCCCCCAGGTGCCCGAAGGCCTGCGCGCCTTCATGTCGCCCGAGCTGGCGTGGACGGCCAACCGTCCCATCCGCGAAGTGCTGCGCTACCAGGCGCAGAGCTACCCGCGCTTCACCCACGGCCCGGAGACCCGCACCCGCGCCCTGCGCGCCTATGTGCAGCTGCCGGCCGGCCTGAACCCCCGCACGCTGGAGCTGGCCCGCCAAATGCGCCAAGACCCGCAACTGGCCGGGGCCGATGCCGAGGCTTTCGTGCAGGCCGCGCTGCAGCGGCTGCGCACCGGGGGCTACACCTACACGCTGGAGCCCGGCGTCTACGGCCAGCACACGGCCGACGAGTTCTGGTTCGATGCCAAGCAGGGCTTCTGCGAGCACATCGCCTCGGCCTTCGTGGTGCTGATGCGCGCGCTGGACATCCCGTCGCGCATCGTCACCGGCTACCAGGGCGGCGAGCTGAACGGCGTCGACGGCTACTGGACGGTGCGCCAGGCCGACGCCCACGCCTGGGCGGAGGTCTGGATGGAAGGCCGCGGCTGGCTGCGCGTGGACCCGACCGGCGCCGTATCGCCCAGCCGCGTGGGCGCGTTCCAGCGGCTGCAGGCGCCCCGGGGCGCCTTCGGCAACGCCATGGATGCGGTCATCGATCCGTCGCTGGTACAAAGCCTCCGCGCCGTCTGGGAGGCCGTGAACAATGGCTGGAACCAGTGGGTGCTCAACTACACGCAGGCCCGCCAGATCGACCTGCTCAAGGCCCTGGGCATCGAGAGCCCCAGCTGGCAGGACCTGGCACGGGCGTTGGGCGGACTGGCCGCGCTGGCGGCCCTGGGCGGATTGGGCTGGATGCTGTGGGAGCGCAGCCAGCACGATCCCTGGCTGCGCCTGCTCGACCGCGCACGCCGCCGCCTGGCGCGCGCCGGACTGCCGCTCGCCCCCCACCTGCCGCCGCGCACGATGGCGGCCCGCGCCCAGGCACAATTCGGCCCATCCGCCGACGCGGTAGCCGCCTGGCTGCTGCGCGTGGAGCAGGCCCGCTACGCCGCCCGCCCGGCCAGCGCCATCGCGCAGCTGCGGCGCGAGTTCCACGGCCTCCACTGGCCCAGCACCGCACCGTCTTCCTGAACGCCCCGCATGTCTTCGCTTGCCAAGAACGCTCTTCTTTTCATAGCTGCTTGCGCTTTATCCATAAGCGCTGCAGCCCAAAAACCCTCCAAGAAGACAGCCGCCCCACCCGCCCCGGTTTACTACGCCCAGCGCGACGAGGCTTTGCGCTTCGCCGACGATCTGGCGGCCCGCCGCGACCTGGACCGCGAATGGGTGCGCCAGGCCATCGGCCAGGCCCGCTTCCTGCCACAGGTACCGCGTCTGATGCTGCCGCCTCCCGCCGGAACGCCCAAGAACTGGGCGCTGTACCGCAGCCGTTTCATCGACCCGGTGCGCATCCGCGCCGGCGTGCGCTTCTGGCAGGAGAACGCGGACACCCTGGCGCGCGCCGAGCAGACATACGGCGTGCCGGCCGAGATCATCGTCGGCATCATCGGTGTGGAGACGGTCTACGGCCAGCAGATGGGCAGCTTCCGCGTGATGGATGCGCTGGCCACGCTGTCGTTCGACTTTCCGGCAGCCCACCCGCGCGCGGCCGACCGGGTGGCGTTCTTCCGCGGCGAGCTGGAGCAGTTCCTGAGCCTGATGGACCGCACCGGCATCGACCCGTTCGAGCCGCGCGGCAGCTACGCCGGCGCCATGGGGCTGGGCCAGTTCATGCCGTCGAGCTGGGTGCGCTGGGCCGTGGACTTCGACGGCGACGGCCGCATCGACCTGTGGAAGAGCCCGGCGGACGCGATCGGCTCGGTCGCCAACTATTTCAAGGCGCATGGCTGGCAGACGGGCATGCCGGTCTGGTACGGCGTGGAGTTCGACGCGGCGCGCCTGCAGCTCGCCACCCTGCTCGGGCCCGACATCCTTCCCACCTTCACCGCCACCCGCATGGCCGAGCTGGGCGCCACGCCCCTGGGCGCGGGCCAGCAGCACACGGGCCCCTTGGCGCTGGTGGAACTGCAGAACGGCAACGCGGCGCCGCTGTACGTGGTGGGCACGCAGAACTTCTACGCCATCACGCGCTACAACTGGTCGAGCTACTACGCCATGGCGGTGGAAGAGCTGGGCCGCGAGGTCGCCGCGGCGCGCGGCCGGTAGCGGCAAGGCCTGCGCTCCCACCAGCCCATCGTTGCGCCGGCGAGGGCGGCGCACACGACGCCGGCGCCGTGTCAGCCCAGGTACGGCCCGATATCTACCGCGTCGATCTGCTCGGGGGCCAGGAAGCGGTGTGCGTACTCCAGGTACACGCCCGAGGTGAGGAACAGGTCGAACAAATCGCCGTCGATGTGCTTCTTGGCCTTGAACTTGGCCAGGATGCGCACGGCCTCCGACAGCGGCTTGGCCTTCTTGTACGGGCGGTCGGATGCGGTCAATGCCTCGAAGATGTCGGCGATGGCCATGATGCGCGCCGGAATCGACAGCTGCTCCGCGCTCAGGCCGCGCGGGTAGCCGGTGCCGATCAGCGTCTCGTGGTGCGTGCCGGCGTACTCGGGAATGCGGCGCAGGTTGTCCGGCAGCGGCAGCTGTTCCAGCATCACGATGGTCTGCACGATGTGGTCGTTGATCTTGTAGCGCTCCTCGGCCGTGAGGGTGCCGTACTCGATCAGCAGGTTGTGCACCTCGCCCAGGTTGTACAGGTGCTCGGGCACCTCCATGTTGAAGCCGTAGCGCGGATCCTGCTGGTCGTGGCCGGTGCGCGGAATGATGTGCTGCGGCTTGTCGGCCAGCAGCGTCTCGACCGCCGGCAACGGTTGCGCGCGCACCTGCGCCAGGCGGGTCTCCTCGCCGTGCGACAGGCCCAGCCCGTCGTCGAAGTAGCGCAGCCAGGTCTGCGCGCCGATCTCCATCAGGCGGTCCCGGTAGCCGGGTGCCATGCTTTCGGTGCCGATGTTGCACACCGCGACGAAGGCGAAGTCGTCCTGCAGCTGCTGGCAGCGGGCATGGAAGCGCGCCCGGGCCTCCGCCTCGCTGGCACCGTCCAGGCGCTGCTGCAGCATGTCGATCTCCGCATCGCGCCGCAGCACCTCGAAGCGCGTACGGATCTCGTGGATGCGGTTGTAGATGGTTTCCAGCTTGGTCGCCTTGTCCACCACGTGCTCCGGCGTGGTGACCTTGCCGCAGTCGTGCAGCCAGGTGCCGATGCGGAATTCGCGCCACTCGTCCTCGGTGGTGAAGCGGAACGACGCCAGCGGCCCGGTGTGGACCTCGCTCGCCTGCTGCGCCAGCATGGCGGCCAGCTCGGGGACGCGTGCGCAATGGCCGCCGGTGTACTCGCTCTTGGCGTCGATGGCGCTGGCCACCAGCCGGATGAGCGACTCCATCAGCTCGCGCTGGCTGCGCAGCAGCGACTGATTTTCCAGCGCGATGCCGGCCTGGGATGCCAATGTCTGCGCATAGCGGGTGAGCGACTGATCGGCCGCGGGCTCCGATGGATCGCCGGGCGGCCGCAGCGGCACTTCCAGCACCATCACCCCCAGGCACCGGTCCTCGCGCGCCAGCACGGGCACGGCCACCACATGCATGTCGACACCGCCGCGCTGGGTCAGCCAGCTGGTGCCCTCGCGCCGCGCGTAGACGCGGCTGACCAGATCCTCTGCCGCCAGGTCATCGGGCTCGCTCCATACGCCCTGCTGGGCAACGAGCTGCAAAGCGTCGGGGCCGTTGCCCAGCCAGAACTGCCCGCCCTGGGCCCGGGCCAGGTCGCGCGCGCTCTCCAGCGAATGCAGCACCACTTCGTCCTGGTCGTGGCAGGCCGGCAGCTGCACGCCGCTGTCCACCAACCGCTCCAGGCGCTGGTGCGTGGCCTGCAGGGCCTGGTCGCGTTCCTTGAGCGCCTGCTTCATGGTGTGCTGCGCGCTGCCCAGCAGATCGATCTCGTAGAACATCGACCGGACAGGCTCGCCTCCGCTGAAGTCCAGCCGCTGGATGCGCTCGGACTCCGCCGTCAGCGCCCCCAGCGTGTCCGCCACCCGCCGCGAGGCAAAGTACGCCAGCGGCAGGAACACGCACAGCAGGCCCAGGCACGACAGCAGGATGTCGTCGCGGGCGCGCTCGATCATGCCCACGTAAGGGCTCATGGGAGCGAACGCCACCACATGCAGGGCGTTGTGGGGCGCCGAGCGCACGGCCTGCGTGGCATAGGCGTATTTCTCATCGCCCACCGGGACGATGCGGCTGCCCTCCTCGCCGTAGAAGCTGGCCGCGGCTGCGAGCAGCGGATGGGCCTGCTCTCCCAACGCCCGCTGCCGCACGGGCGCCGGCGCGGCCAGCGCTCCGGAGGCCTGGGCCGCCAGCACGCGGCCCAGCCGATCAGTGACGACGATGCCGCCCTCGCGTCCCGCGAGCGATGTGCCCGCGAAGCCATCCAGTCCGGCCAGGCTGATGTCCGCACCCGCCACGGCATCGCCGCCCGGCAGCGCCTGCGAGAGCGTGAGACCCAGCGCCTGCGAAGACTCGTACACATACGGTTCCGTCATGTGCAGCCCCGCACGGGATCGCGCCGCCGTGTACCAGGGCCGGCTGCTCGGCCCGTAGGTGGCGGGCCCTTCGGCGCGGCCCAGCACGCGACCTTCTGCCGACAGGAACTCCCACGACTCATTGCGCTGGCCAGGAAAGGCCGGGTCCGCCAGGGTCACCCGGACGGCCGAGGCCGTGCCCTCGGGCGCCTTCAGGGACTGGCGGATGCGCGCATCGTCGCGCACCCCGATGACCTGTATGAAGTCATCGTTCTCGAAACCCAGGTAGTAGCTGTAGCTGAACGGATGGATGCGCAGCGCCGTGACGAGCGCCGCCACGAGACGGTCGCGCCGCGCCGGTTCCCGCAGATCCTCGCTGCGCAAGGGCGCTTCGGATTGGTGCCGCACTACGCGCGCGGCGTCCTCGACGATCTCGGACAGCTGGTCCACATTGCGCTGTGCGATCAGCGAGAACACGTTGCGCGCGCTCTCCTCGCTCATGGTCTCGAACCGCGCGACGGCGATGGTGACCGTCACCAGCGTGATGACGACGAGAAACGTCGCCATCAACACGGTGGGCAGTAGATAAAACCGGAACCTGGGTTTCATGGGGAGCCCGACCGGAGCCGAGGTGCTGGCGAAAAGTCACATTCTGTAGCACTCCCCAAGAACCCACAACGGAAATAAAAAGGCGGCCCCAGCCGCCCCACAACGCAGCACAACGCCGCAAGCACCGTGTAAGCCGGCTGCACCAGCGCAGCCGCGCGCCGTTCAGGACGGGCGCGCCATCTGGCAGGTCGTCGGCTGCTGCGCCTGTTCGGCCGGGATCTGGCGCACCACCCGGAAGCCATAGCCCGAGCCTTCCACGTCGAACTTCACGCCGGGCGTTCCCTGCTTCTGCATCACCCCTACCACCAGCGCCTGCTGGAACTGGTGGTCGGCGGCGCGCATGCTGCCCGCCTGGCCGCTGAGCTGCACGCTGGCCTTCTCCATCTGGCGTGCCACGGCTACCGCATCGGTGCTGCCGGCGCGCTCGATCGACTGCGCCAGCGCCTCGACCATGAGCTGCATGCGCATGTGGACATAGTCATCGGCCGGATGAGGGAAGCGGTCGCGGAAGGAACGGTAGAAGCCCTCGCTCTGCGCGCCTGGCACGTTGGGCAGCCAGTCGGCCACGGCCACGACCTTGCCCACCCCGGCGTCGCCCAGCGCGGCCGGCGCACCCAGCGCATTGCCGTAGAAGGTGTAGAACATGCCGTCGTAGCCGACCTCCCGCGCGGCCTTGACCAGCAGCGTCAGGTCGTTGCCCCAGTTGCCGGTGATGACGGCCTGGGCGCCGCTGGCCTTGATCTTGACGGCGTAGGGAGCGAAGTCCTTCACGCGGCCCACCGGGTGCAGTTCATCGCCCACCACGGCCACGTCGGGGCGCTGGGCGCCCAGCTGCTTGCGGGCTTCGCGCAGCACGGCCTGGCCGAAGCTGTAGTCCTGGCCAATGAGGTACACGCGCTGCAGCGCCTTGTCGCCCTGAATGACGCCCATCAGCGCGGCCATGCGCATGTCGGCATGGGCATCGAAGCGGAAGTGCCAGAAGCTGCACTTCTCGTTGGTCAGGATGGGATCGACAGCGGAGTAGTTGAGGAACACCACCCGCTTGCCCGGCTCGCGTTCGTTGTGCTTGTTGATGGCTTCGATCAGCACGGCCGCCGTCGCGGACGAATTGCCCTGCAGCACGAAACGTGCACCGTCATCGATGGCGGCGCGCAGCGCGGACAGAGCTTCCTCGTTCTGCCCCTTGCTGTCGAAGCGGGTGAGCAGCAGCGGGCGCACCCCGCCCGCGCTGGCCGGCAGGGCCACGCCGCCGCGCGCATTGACGCGCTCCATCGCCCAGGCCACGTTGCGAAAAACGGCCTCGCCGGTGTTGGCGAACGGCCCGGACAGGCTCTCGATCAGCGCCACCTTGATGGGCGTGCCGGCCGGAGCGGCCTGGGCGCGTACGGAGGGAGCGGCCACCAGGGCCGAAGCGGTCAAGAAGACTATGGCGCAAGCCTTCCAGGCCTGGCGTCGTGCGAAAGCAATCATTCACTGATCCAAAAGAAAGCCGGCGTTCTTAAGAACTCGCAGGGGTCGCGTTGGAGCGCAATCGGAATGAGTAGACGCTTCGGATGCGCCGCATGGGCTCGTGCCCATGCAAGCATTCGAGGCGTTCAATCGCCCGATTTCGCTCCGACCCTTCGGTCAGCGGTTCCAGGGAGGTCGTAAACACGTTCTATGTACCGCCGGCGGGGGATTTCCGGGTGGCGCGCAGTGTAGCCGTGCGCGCCAGCGGCCCTGCCGCTGCCGAGGGGATCGGCTTGCCCGCGGCAAGGCCTACCGGGAGCGTCTGCAGACACACGCGGAGCCTGCCTCCCACGCGCAGCCTCCAGCCAGTTGCGGCATGCGGGCAGCGCTGTCTGCCGCCCGCCCCCTTCTGACTTACTGCGGGGCGGGGGGCTGCGGCGGCTCGTTGTCCGCGGGGTCCACGGCCTCGCGCTCCTCCAGCGGCGCCGGGCGCGCCACCATGGGCGTCGCGGCATCGGCCCGGGCCATGGGCTGGGCGCTGGGCGGGCGCACGTAGCGGTCGAAGAGCTGGAAGAAGCGGTCGTAGAAGCGCGCGTCGGTGACGGTCTCGCTGCCCACCTTGACCAGCGTGTCGTCGGTGGCGGACACGGGCAGGGACACCGAGCCCAGCACCCCGACGCCGAGAGAGGCCGAGTTGTTGATCTTCTTGATCACGTACCGATCCTGGAGGGCACTGGCGAAGGCGGCCGTGCGCTCCTGATCAGTGCCTTCCGCGGCACACACCACGCGCATCTCGACCTCGTAGTGCGTGTCGCTCGTGGGCTGGAAGTATTTGCGGCCCGTGACCAGTTCGGCCGTGGCAGTGTTCACCAGGTAGCCCTGGCTGAGCAACGCGCGGCGGGCGGCTTCACAGGCCTGCGCTTGCGGGGCACTGATGTGGCGCGTGTGCATGCTCACGCTGTCGAAGTCGTCGGGGTCGAAGCGCACCTTGCGCTCCAGGCTGGGCATGGAGTCGGAGACGCTGGAGCAGCCCGCCAGCAGCACCGCGCACAGCAGCAAGGCCAGGGCGGATCCCGAAGAAGAACGGAGTCGATTCATGGCAGTCAGCAATCAGGAAAGGGGCGGGGCATGGGGCGCACCCCGAACAGCGCCATTGTGACCCGGCGGCATGCCCCCATTTGGTTCGGTGGGACATTGGAGGTGGGCCTGGCCGGCAGGTTCACCCCGAGATGAAGCAGGCCAGGCCCCGGCCGGGCCCACCCCTCCTCGGACTGGGTACTTTTCACGCATTCGGAGGCATCGTAAAAAAGCCTCTTGAAATGTTTGCAGGCAATCGCATGTTGGATGCAAGCGGCAAACATCCCCGGCAAAAAGTTGCCAACGGCCGCGAATCATCATCATCAGGAGTTAATCATGATCTTCGCCCCCGTGATCCACCGTGCCGCTTTTTCCGCCCCCCGTGCTGCCGACCTGGCCGTCCAGCGGTTCCTGCACAACACTCTGGCCTCCCCTGCCGCTCCTGGCTACAGCGCCACCCAGGACGACAAGTCCGTCACCCTGCAGCTGGATGTGCCCGGCCTGTCGCGTGAGCAGCTTCAGCTCACCATCGAAGGCAACCAGGTCCGTCTGAACAGCGTCGAGGGCGCGCCCCGCCAGGTCCAGCGTGCCTGGGAACTGGCCGACGAGATCGACGTGGCTGCCAGCTCGGCCAAGCTGGAGAACGGTGTGCTGACGCTGACGCTCGCCAAGATTGTGCCTGTCAGCAAGGCTGCGCAGCTGGCCATCCAGTAAGCGCCTCGCGTCCCGCCTCCGCCGCCAAATCAGTGGCGCCGAGACAGGACCTGCAAAGAGCAAGGGCTGCCGGATGGCAGCCCTTTTCTTTTTTCCGAAAGCTGCAGCGAAGGTGGAAACGCCCGTGCCGCAACGGCGTCAGGCCGCCTGCAGCAGGCTGTCCAGCGGCCAGCGCGGCTTCACGTCGAACGCGTAGTCGCGGTTGGGTTGCTGCTGGCCGGCCTGCAGCCGCATGGCCGCCGCCATGGCGATCATGGCGCCGTTGTCGGTGCACAGGTGCAGCTCGGGGTAGTGCACACGCACCTGCAAGCGGGCGCAGGCGGCGTCCAGCTGGGCGCGCAGCAGGCGGTTGGCACCCACGCCCCCGGCCACCACCACGCGGCGCAGCCCCGTGTCCTTCAGCGCCGCCAGCGTCTTCTTGACCAGCACTTCCACGATGGCCGCCTGCGTGCTGGCCGCCAGATCGGCCTTGCGGGCCTCCAGTTCGTCGCCCAGTTTCTTCGCCTGCGTGAGCACGGCCGTCTTCAGGCCCGCAAAGGAAAAGTCGAGGTTGCCGCTGTGCAGCAAGGGGCGCGGCAGCTTGAACGCGGTCGCATCGCCCTGCTCCGCCAGCCGCGACAGGGCCGGCCCGCCGGGGTAGCCCAGCCCCATCAGCTTGGCCGACTTGTCGAACGCCTCGCCCGCCGCGTCGTCGATGGTTTCGCCCAGCAGCGCATATTGGCCGACGCCGTCCACGCGCATGAGCTGCGTGTGTCCGCCAGAGACCAGCAGCGCGACGAAGGGGAACTCAGGCGGGTCCGCACTCAAAAAGGGCGACAGCAGGTGGCCCTCCAGGTGGTGCACGCCGAGCACGGGGCGGTCCAGCGCCGCGCCCAGGGCGCAGGCCACTCCCGCCCCCACCAACAGTGCGCCGGCCAGGCCGGGGCCGCGGGTATAGGCCACCACATCGACATCGCCCAGCGAGCGCCCGGACTCGGCCAGCACTGCCTCGGTCAGGGGGAGCACGCGCCGGATGTGGTCGCGGCTGGCCAGCTCAGGCACCACGCCACCGTAGGCCTGGTGCATCTCGATCTGGCTGTGCAGCGCGTGGGCCACCAGTGTCGGCACGGCCTGCGGCGTGGTGGACTGCACCAGGGCCACGCCGGTTTCGTCGCAGGACGATTCGATTCCGAGGATCAGCAAACTCATTCCCGGGAGTTTATGCGGGTGGCGCCCGTCCAGGCCCCCTGGGTGGCAGCAGCCCCGCGACGGGTACAGGCTTGGGCGCCCGGCCGCCCGCACAGCAGCCTGCCGTGCCTACCAGCGGTCGGAGCGCATGCGCAGCTCCCAGTTGCCGCCGCGCAGCCCATACACGCCCACCGCGCCGTAGCGCTGCTCCCCCTTGTCGTCCCAGGTCATGGAACCGGTCACCGGCGCGTAGCCGTTGAGCTGGTGCAGCGCGGCGGTGATGTCGCCGGGCTGGGCCGAGCCGGCGCGCTTGATGGCGGCAGACAGTACGTACATCGCGTCGTAACTGTAATGGCCGCCGTAGGCGGGCGGCTTCTTGAAGGCGGCCAGGTACTTCTCCAGAAACTGCCGGCCGGTGACGAACTCGCGCGCCTCCAGCACGGGCGAGGTGGCATAGATGGCATCCACCATGCCCTGGCCCTTGGCCATGTCCGTGGTCTTGATGGTGTCGCCCCCCAGGATCGACACGCGCGTGTGGCCGACCTTGCGCAACGCTTCCATCAGGGCCACCACCTGGAAGTCGTTCAGCGTGGTGACGATTACCCCGACCTGCGCGGCCTGCAACGCGGCGGCCAGGGCGTCGAACTGGGTGGTGCGGTCGTCGAACGACTGGCGCACCTGCACGGTCTTCTTTTCAGCCGCCAACTGCCGGGCGGCGCCGTCCGCCAGGCCCTTGCCGTAAGGCGTGCCGTCGTCCAGCACGGCATAGCGTTCAGTGGCCAGCTGCGTGGCGGCGAACGAGCCCATGGCTTTCGCCTGCAGCGTGTCGTTGGCCACCAGCCGGAACGTGGTGGGCAAACCCAGTTCCGTGAAGCGCGGGTTGGTCGAGATGGCCAGCTGGGCGACCTGCGCCGCACCGTAGATGGGCGCGGCCTCGATGCTGACGCCCGAGTTGAGGTGGCCGATGACCGCGACCACGCCGGCATCCACCAACTGCTGCGCTGCGGCCTTGCCCGAGGCTGCATCCGCACGGTCGTCCTGCGCCACCACTTCCAGCTTGACGCGCTTGCCGTCCACCACGAAGCCGGCCTGGTTCAGCTCGTCCACGGCCAGGGTGACGCCGTTGAGCAGGTCCTGCCCCAGCGCCGCGAGGTTGCCGGACAGCGGCTGGGCCACGCCGATCTTGAGGGTGTCTGGCACCTTGCTGCATCCGGCCAGCAGTACGGCCACCCCCAGCGCAGCCAGCACCTGTGCAGCAGTGAGGCAGAACCTGTTCAAGCGTTTGATCGTCATCGAAACTCCGTTCCTTTGGGAAATGCGTCCGGGCGGCAAGGGCGCTGGCGCGGCCCCGGCTTGCAGGCGCCATGCTCAACACACAACTTGAAACGTATTAGCAAGATTCAGCCCAGGAGCGTTCGGTGGTGTGTTTCTTGCTTTCTTTCGGGGCATGACCGAACCCCTGCGCATCGTGGTGGTGGCCCCCGACCTGGCCCTCACCGACCCGGACGACGAGCACGCCCTGCTGCAGGCAGAGCGTTCGCGGGCCCTGCGGATCGGACTGCTGGAGAACCACTTCAACCTGATCGCCACGCTGCCGGGCGATGTCTTTCTGGGCGAGCGGCTGGCGCAGTTGCAGCCGGACCTGGTCATCGTCGACGCCGAGAGCGAGGCGCGCGACGCGCTGGAGCATGTGGTGCTGGCCACCCGCGACGCGCGCCGACCCATCGTGATGTTCACGAACGACGAGGACACCTCCCACGTGCGTGACGCCGTGGCCGCGGGCGTGACGGCGTACATCGTCGCGGGACTGGCGCCGCAGCGCATCCGGCCGATCCTGGAAGTGGCGATGGCGCGCTTCCAGCACGAGCAGTCGCTGCGCGCAGAACTGGCCGATGCGCGCTCCGAGCTCAAGGACCGCAAGACCATCGACCGCGCCAAGGGCCTGCTGATGCAGCGCCAGGGCCTGACCGAACAGGCGGCCTATGAAAAACTGCGCAAGACGGCCATGGACAAGGGCCTGAAGCTGGTGGACGTGGCGCAGCGCATGCTGGACGTGGCCGACCTGCTGGGCTGAGCCTGCGCACCGACCGCGCTGCACCATGGTGCGGCGCACCATGTCCGCGCCACCGCTCTGGCAGGCGCACAACGCGGGTGCGCCGGCCCGCCGGTGCCAGGCTCTCGCCATGCACGCAGCGCCCGCCGGCCGGATAGTGATCCAAACAGCCCGCGACGCCCGAATCACAAGCGCCTGCAGCTATTATTTCAATAGCATTTAGCAAGCCAGCACAAGCTGGCACACCGCTTGCATCAGGGCTGGCAGACCCTCAGGGGTCGGCGGTGTGCCCTCTTCAACGACGAAGCGGGCCATCCCCCAGGACAAAGGCGTCCCCACCCGTGCCAGGCAGCAGCCCGCTGTTGCCAGCCCGGCGTGAGGACGCCTTTTTTTGTTTGTCGTTTCCCTCTCCTGTTTCGAGGACGCCCCATGACCGATCTGTTGAAAACCAGCCTCAACCGCCGCACCGTGCTCCAGGCCGCCGGCGTCGGTGCCGTCGGCATCAGCCCGGCACTGCGCGCTCTGGTCCATGCCCAGGGATCCGACGCGCCCGAGAAGAAGGAAGTCAAGATCGGCTTCATTCCGCTGACCGACTGCGCCAGCGTGGTGATGGCCTCGGTGCTGGGCATCGACCAGAAGTACGGCGTGAAGATCATTCCCAGCAAGGAAGCGAGCTGGGCCGGCGTGCGCGACAAGCTGGTCAACGGCGAGCTGGACTTCGCCCACGTGCTCTACGGCCTGGTGTACGGCGTGCACCTGGGCGTGGGCGGTCCCAAGAAGGACATGGCCGTGCTGATGAACCTGAACCAGAACGGCCAGGCCATCTCGCTGAGCAAGAAGCTGGCGGACAAGGGCGCCATCAACGGCCCCACGCTCGCCAAGCTGATGGCCACTGAGAAGCGGGAATACACCTTCGCCCAGACCTTCCCCACCGGCACGCACGCCATGTGGCTCTATTACTGGCTGGCCGCCAACGGGATCGATCCGATGAAGGACGCCAAGGTCATCACGGTGCCGCCGCCGCAGATGGTCGCCAACATGCGCGTGGGCAACATGGACGGCTTCTGCGTGGGCGAGCCTTGGAACCACCGCGCCATCATGGACGGCATCGGCATCACGGCCACCACCACCCAGGCGATCTGGAAGGACCACCCCGAGAAGGTGCTGGGCACCACGTCCGAGTTCGTGCAGAAGTACCCCAACACGGCCCGCGCCGTGACCGCCGCCATCCTGGAAGCCGGCCGCTGGATCGACGAAGGCCTGGCCAACAAGAGCAAGATGGCCGAAACCATCGCCGGCAAGGCCTACGTGAACACCAGCGTGGACGCGATCAACCAGCGCATCCTGGGCCGCTACCAGGACGGCCTGGGCAAGACCTGGGACGACCCCGACCACATGAAGTTCTACAACGGCGGCGCGGCCAACTTCCCGTACCTGTCCGACGGCATGTGGTTCCTGACCCAGCACAAGCGCTGGGGCCTGCTCAAGGACCACCCCGACTACCTGGGCGTGGCCAAGTCCATCAACCGCATCGACCTGTACAAGCAGGCCGCCACCGCCGCCAAGGTGCCGTTGCCGTCCAGCGAAATGCGCACCGCCAAGCTGGTGGACGGCGTGGTGTGGGACGGCAAGGAGCCGAAGAAGTACGCCGACGGCTTCAAGGTGAAGGCCTGACGCCCCCTGCCGACTCCGCCCCGCGCCCCCACCGCCCTCTTGCCAACGCACCCGGAGCCCACCATGGTCAGTGCCGTCTTCCATTCGCCCCGCGACCCCGCGCCTGCGGCCGCAGCCCCCGCTGCAACGGCCGCAGCGCCCGCTATCGCAAACATAGCTTCCAGCGCTTATCCAGCAAGCGCCAAAGGCCAAAATGACTCTCAGTTTTCGGTCACTCCCTCCAAGCCGCCGCGCGACTGGGCCGCGCTCTCGCGCAGCTTCTGGCTGGCCGTGCTGCCGCCGCTGTGCGGTCTGGGCCTGCTGATCGGCGTGTGGGCCATCGTCTCGGCCACCACCGGCCAGAGCATTCCCGGCCCGGTCGAGACCTGGGCGCAGGCCGTGGAGATCTTCAGCAACCCGTTCTACCGCAACGGCCCCAACGACCAGGGCGTGGGCTGGAACGTGCTCATGAGCCTGGAGCGCGTGGCCGTGGGCTTCGGGCTGGCGGCAGTGGTGGGCATTCCGGCGGGCTTCGTGATCGGCCGGTTCGCCTTCCTGTCGCGCATGTTCAACCCGCTCATCAGCCTGCTGCGCCCCGTGTCGCCGCTGGCCTGGCTGCCCATCGGCCTGCTGGTGTTCAAGGGCGCCAACCCGGCCGCCATCTGGACCATCTTCATCTGTTCGATCTGGCCCATGGTCATCAACACGGCGGTGGGCGTGCAGCGCGTGCCGCAGGACTACATGAACGTGGCCCGCGTGCTCAACCTCTCCGAATGGAAGATCGCCACCACCATCCTGTTCCCCGCCGTGCTGCCCTACATGCTGACCGGCGTGCGCCTGGCCGTGGGCACGGCATGGCTGGTGATCGTGGCGGCCGAGATGCTGACCGGCGGCGTGGGCATCGGCTTCTGGGTGTGGGACGAGTGGAACAACCTCAACGTCAAGAACATCCTGATCGCGATCTTCGTCATCGGCATCGTCGGGCTGCTGCTCGAATGGGCCCTCGTCAAGCTGGCCACGGCCTTCACGTTCGAAGAGGTGAAATCATGAGCACTGCACCCAAGTTCATCGAAGTCCAGGGCGTCGCCCAGACCTTCAAGACCACCAAGGGCCTGTTTCCCGCCCTGCGCGACATCCACCTCACCATCGCCAAGGGTGAGTTCGTGGCCCTCATCGGCCACTCGGGCTGCGGCAAGAGCACGCTGCTGAACCTGATCGCCGGGCTCACGGCACCCACCTCGGGCGTGCTGATCTGCGCCAACAAGGAGATCACCGGCCCCGGGCCGGAGCGCGCGGTGGTCTTCCAGAACCACTCGCTGCTGCCCTGGCTCACCTGTTTCGACAACGTGTACCTGGCCGTGGAACGCGTCTTCGGCCGGCGCGAAACCAAGCCCCAGCTGCGCACGCGCACCGACGCAGCCCTGGCCCTGGTCGGCCTCACCCACGCCGCGCAGAAGCGCCCCGGCGAGATCTCGGGCGGCATGAAGCAGCGGGTGGGCATCGCCCGCGCCCTGTCGATGGAACCGCAGGTGCTGCTCATGGACGAGCCCTTCGGCGCGCTGGATGCCCTCACCCGCGCCAAGCTGCAGGACGAGCTGCTGGAGATCGTTGCGCGCACGCAAAGCACCGTGGTGATGGTCACGCACGATGTGGACGAGGCAGTGCTGCTGTCCGACAAGATCGTGATGCTGACCAACGGCCCCGCCGCCACCATCGGCGAGGTCCTGGATGTCGGCATTGCCCGCCCGCGCAACCGCGTGCAGCTGGCCGAAGACCCGCGCTACCTGCAGTGCCGCAAGGCCGTGATCGACTTCCTGTACACGCGCCAGGGGCACGTCGAGAAAGCCGCCTGACCCCGCTGCGCCTGGGCGGATGGCGGCACGGCAGGGCCCGCATCAAGCCCCAAGCCAGCGGCGCACGCCCTTCCCATCCCCCGGCCTGCCGGGGCCGCTCGGCGTCGGGGCTTCGTCAAGGGTCGTGAAGGGCCGTGAAAGGGAGCAGCGGGTCAGCGCCCTCTCACCGGCCGCCGCCCGTGATGTACTGCTCCATCTGTTCGATGATGAACTGCTGCTCCGACATGATGTTCTTCACCAGGTCGCCGATGGACAGCAGCCCCACGAGCTGGCCGTCCTCGACCACCGGCAGGTGGCGCAGGCGGTTCTCGGTCATCAGTGCCATGCACTGCTCGCTGCTCTGCGCAGGCCGCACGAAGCGCACGGCGCGCGTCATCACGTCGCCCACCGGCGTATCGCCCGACGAACGACCCTGCAGCGCCACCTTACGGGCATAGTCGCGCTCGGTGAAGATGCCGGCGATCTGGTCGCCCTGCAGCACGAGCAGCGCGCCGATGCCCTTATCGGCCATCAGCCGCAAGGCCGTCAGCACGGTGTCCTGCGGCCCCACGGAAAAGACCTGCGCATGGGGTTTGGTCTTGAGAATCTCGGCAACTGTGGTCATGGCACCTCCCGGGCGGTTGAATGGACAGCGGGCCGCTCCGGCCCGCCTCTGCGGTGCGCCGCACCTGCCCCGCATCCCCTTCTGTCGGTCTCTGATGGCAGGGCAGACGGCACGGCAGCGGCGGAGTCGGCAGGGTCTCCAAGCGAGCAGGCCCGCCGGCACAGTGTCCGCCGAACCCGGGCGTTTGCGCAACCGCCTGCCTGGCCCGGCACGCCCCTGCCCTGCGGTCGGGTTTCCTCTTGTTGCAAAGACCAGGCTGCGCCCGTCTGCCAGTCGCCCACCACCACACCGCGGCCGGAACCGCACCGCTGCATGTTGGATGTACGAGGCTCAGGCGCTCCCGAGGGAAGGCTGCGCGCTGCCTGCGTGGCTGGCAGTCTTCATCGATTTGCGCAGGGCCACCGCGTCGGGCACCGGGGCCCTGGCCCCGCCGTCGATGCGGAACACCTGTACCGTTTCGGTTACGGTCTGCGCCTGGGCCTGCAGTTGCAGGGCCAGGCCGGCGCTGTGCTCCACCAGGGCCGCGGTCTGCTGCGTGATGGTGTCCAGGTGCGCCACGGCGGTGTTTACCTGCGAGATGCCGGTCAGCTGCTCGTTGGCTGCACTGTGGATCTCGCCGATGAGCACGCCCACGTTGCGCACCAGTTCCAGCGACTCGGCCATGGTGGCCTGCGCGCCGTCGGTCTTGCGGTGCCCATCCTGCACCTTGGCGGCCGAGTCGTCGATGAGCGCGCGGATCTCCTTGGCCGCGTTCAACGTGCGGTGCGACAGGCTGCGCACCTCGGTGGCCACCACGGCGAAGCCCCGGCCCTGCTCGCCCGCACGGGCCGCTTCCACTGCGGCGTTCAGCGCCAGGATGTTGGTCTGGAAGGCGATGGAGTCGATCAGCTGCGTGATCTCGCCGATGCGCCCCGACGCCGCCTGGATCTGCTGCATGGTGGCGGCAACGCTGTTCACCGCGTCGCTGGTGCGCTCGGCCACATCGGTGGCCCGGGTGGCGAGTTGGGTGGCCTGGCGGGCGGATTCGGCCGTGAGCTTGACGGTGCCGGTGATCTCTTCCATCGAGGCCGCGGTCTGCTCCAGGTTGCTGGCCTGGGTCTCGGTGCGGGCCGACAGATCGCGGTTGCCGGTAGCGATCTCCTGGGTGGCCGCGCGCATCTTTTCGCTTTCCTGGCGCGCATCGCGCACGATGGACAGCAGGTTCACGTTCAGCTGGCTCAAGGCTTTCTGCAGGTCGCCCACCACGTCCGCCCGCGTCACGCCCAGCGCCTGGGTCAGGTCGCCCGCGGCCATGCGGTTGGCGGCCAGCACCATCTGGCGCAGCGGCAGCACCGCCGAACGGTAGACATAGCCGATGGACAGCAGCGTCACGCAGGCCACGGCGATCCAGGCCGCCACGGCAACGAGCGTGCCGGCACTGCCGCCGGCCCAGGCAGCCAGCAGCGCGGCGACAAAGACCGCGCCGAATCCCAGCGCCACCTTGCCGCCCAATCCCACGCTCAGCAGCTCGGCCAGCTGCCCCGCTGCCGTGCGCCGCACCACGCGCCCGGCGCGCAGCACGTGGACCGGCCGCCCCGCCTCCTTCTCGGCCCGCATGCGGGCGTACAGCGCGTCCGAGGCCTGGATCTGTGCGCGCGTGGCCTCGGTACGCACCGACATGTAGCCGACCGGTCGGCCCGCCTCCATCAGCGGCGTGACGTTGGCCATCACCCAGTAGAAATCGCCGTTCTTGCGCCGGTTCTTCACGGCGGCGGACCACGGCAGGCCGCTGGAGATGGTGTCCCACATGTCCCGGAACGCCTCTTCCGGCATATCCGGATGGCGGATCATGTTGTGCGGCTGGCCGAGCAGGTCTTCACGCTCATAGCCGCTCACCTCGATGAACATGGGGTTGCAGTAGATGATGCGCCCCTTGAGGTCCGTGGTGGACACGAGCGTCTCACCCTGGGGGAACGCATATTCCTGCGTGCTGACGGGAAGATTCACGCGCATAGGGGAGAGCCTTTCGATCTGTCCAGGGGCCTGAGGCGGGCGGCAGCCCGCGGCGGAGGTCGGCGAATGCGTTACACCATGTTATGACAAGGGACTTCTGTTGCAAACAGGAGTTTTGCGAACAGCGGCTGCACCGGCTCGCTTGTATGTGGGGATGTGCTGCGCCCTACTCTCGCGCCCAGCGTCCCGGATCGCCCTGACGTCTCGCTGACGCAGGGCAGCGCCCACCCGCCTCCCCTGCGGACCGGCTCAGAGCTCCAGGCGAAAGCCGACGCCGTAGACCGCTCGGATGGGATCGCAATGCGGGTCGACCTGCTCCAGCTTGCGGCGCAGGTTGCGGATGTGGCTGTCCACCACCCGGTCGGAGACCACGCGGTGATCGTCGTGCAGGCGGGTGAGCAGCACATCGCGCGAAAACACATGGCCAGGCATGGCGGCCAAGGTCTTGAGCAGCCGGAACTCCACCGGCGTCAGGTCCAGCAGCACGCCCTGGAAATAGGCGCGGTAGCTTTCTACATCCACCCGCAGCACGGGCACCACCGGGCCCGGCACCGGAGCCCTGCGGCTGCGGCGCAGGATGGCCTTGACGCGGGCGACGATCTCGCGCGGGCTGAACGGGGTCTTGCAGATGTAGTCGTCGGCGCCGCACTCCAGGCCGGCCAGGCGGTCGGCCTCTTCCACGCGTGCCGTGAGCATGACCACGGGCACGTCGCTGAAGCCGCGGATCTCCCGGCACAGCTCCAGCCCGTCTCGGCCGGGCAGCATGACATCCAGCAGCACCAGGTCGGGCGCCTGCTCTCGTACGAAGGGCACGACGGCGGTGCCATCGGCAAGGCCATGGGCTTGGTAGCCCGCGGCCTTGAGGTAGTCCATGACCAGCGCAGCAAGCTTGGGTTCGTCTTCCACGACGAGGATGCGTGCGGCCAGCATCGCGGCGGTGGAGGTGGAGCTGGTCTCCGTCATGTATCGGCTCCTGGCAACGGCTGCGGCGGCAACACCGGAAAGTGCATCGCCACGCCCAGGCCGCCCAGCGGCGAGGGCCCGGCCTCGATCCGGCCGTGGTGGGCCTCGACGATGCGGCGGCTGATGGACAGGCCCAGTCCGGCCCCGCCGCTGGCGCGGCTGCGCGAAGCCTCGACCCGGTAGAAGCGGTCGAAAAGCCGCGGCAGATGCTCGGCCGCCACGCCAGGCGGAGAGTCGGAGAAACGCACGACGATCCAGTCGCCCTCGCGTTGGGCCTCGATGCGCAGCGTGCCGCCCCGGTCCGTGTAGCGCACGGCGTTCTCCAGCAGGTTGCCGAACAGCTGGTGCAGTCGCCGCGCATCGCCCGACATCACCAGCGCCTGGGCCGCGAGCCGCATCTCCAGCGCGATGCCGGCCTCGGCCAGGCGCGGCCGGAAGGTCGCCGCGCTGGCCTGCAGCAGCTCGGCGACATCCAGCGGCGTGTGCAGGTAGGTCATCGCGCCAGCCTCGGCCAGCGACAGGTCGTACAGGTCGCTCACCAGCTTGTTGAGCGTGGCCACCTCGGCCTGCAGCGACTGGATGGAGGCCCGGGTGAGCGGGCGTACCCCGTCCTCCATGGCCTCCAGCTCGCCGTTGAGCACGCCCAGGGGCGTGCGCAGTTCGTGCGAGATGTCGGCCATGAAGTCACGCCGCATCTGCTCGTTGCGCTCCAGTGCCAGTGCCAGGCGATTGAAGTCGCTGGCGAGCTGGCCCACCTCGTCGCGCGAGGGCACCTCCACGCGGATGGCATAGTCGCCCGCCGCCAGGCGGTGCGTGGCCGCCGCCACCTGGCGCAGGGGCCGCAGCAGGGTGCGCGCCGCCCACAGCGCGATCAGCGCAGCCAGCACCACCGAAACCGCGCCCATGGTCCAGCTGGCGCGGTACTGGCTGCGCTCGAAGCGCACGTCGCCCGCGGCGCTCACGCTCTCGAACGGCATGGTGGTGATCCAGCCGACGACACGCCCCTGCACCTCCAGCGGCCAGCGGTGGGCCGAAGGGCGGAAGTCCGCATAGCCCACGACGAACTGCTGGTCGGCATCCAGCAGTGTGGAGCGCAGCCCCGCCCCGGTCAGGTCAGAAGCCAGCGGCGTGGCGCTGGCGGGCGCGCCATCGGCCGGCCCCACGGCGGCGGCCTGGCGCAGCAGCTTGAACCAACGGGAGCGGTCGTTGCGCAGGAAGTCCCAGCTCGCGCCGTTCTCCAGATAGGCCTCGACGAAGCGCGGCCGGGCGGACTGCAGCCGCTCGGCGGCCAGTTCGTTCAGGTAGCCGAGGAAGCCCCGGCTGAAGCTCCACTGCGCGGCCACGCCCATGGCCACCACCACGAAGACGGCGGTGGTCAGCACGGCCAGGAAGAGCTTGGCCGTGATACCGGGTTTGATGCGATGCCAGAAGGAGGACACGGGGGACACAATCGGTGCGCGCCAGCCTGGCACACCCTGTGCAAGGCCGTCCGGCGGCGGAATGCGCCGGTCGCGCCGTCTTATTACATCACCCGCGGCGCGCCGCATGCGCCATGGCCCAGGCCGGCCAGGGGACCTCCCATGTTTCTTCAAGATTCAGGCCCAGAATGTTCGCCATAACAAGGATCGCGCCCGCACATGAATCCCACCCGCTGTGACCGCCTGCCCCTGAACCGCCCTGCCTTGACGCCTTCCTGCCCGACCACTGTTCCCCCCGGCCGCAGCCGCACCGGCCTGCGCCTGGCAGCCGCCGCGCTGCTCGCCCTGGCCGCCGCGGCCTGTTCAGACAAGTCAGCCCAGCAGCCGGCGCCGCGCGCGCCCGCCACCGTGGGCGTGGTCACACTGCAGCCGGAGCGGCAGACCGTCACGACCGAGCTGCCGGGCCGCACCAGTGCGTTCCTCACCGCGGAAATCCGTCCCCAGGTGGGCGGCATCGTGCAGAAGCGCCTGTTCACCGAGGGGGCCGACGTCAAGGCCGGACAGGTGCTCTACCAGATCGACCCGGCCAGCTTCCAGGTAGCCCTGGCCAGCGCCGAGGCGGCGCTGGAGAAGGCGCGCGCCACCCTGGGCACTACCGAAACGAATGCCCGCCGCAACGCCGAGCTGGTGAAGATCGACGCCATCAGCCGCCAGGTCTTCGACGAGAGCCAGGCCGCCGCCGTGCAGGCGCGCTCCGATGTGGCCGTGGCCCGCGCCAACCTGGACACGGCGCGCATCAACCTCGGCTACACCGCCATCAAGGCGCCCATCAGCGGCCGCTCCTCCACCTCCACCGTCACGCCCGGCGCGCTGGTCACTGCCAACCAGACGACCGCCCTGACCACCATCACGCAGAACGACCCGCTGTATGTGGACGTGACGCAGTCCAGCACCGAGGTGCTGCGGCTCAAGAACGAGATGGCGCGCGGCCGCTACCAGCGCGTGGGCAATGCCGAGGCGCGCATCACGATCAAGCTCGAGGATGGCAGCGACTATGCCCACCCCGGCCGGCTCCAGTTCAGCGGCGTCAGCGTGAACCCCACCACCGGCGCCATCACGCTGCGTGCGATCGTGCCCAACCCCGATGGCCTGCTGATGCCGGGCATGTACGTGCGTGCCGTGCTGCAGGCCGGCGTGAACGAACAGACGCTGCTGGTGCCCCAGCAGTCCGTCACCCGCGACGCGGCAGGCAACCCCAGCGTGCTGCTGGTCACGGCCGACGGCAACAAGCTCGAGCGCCGACGCATCACCACGGGCGCTGCCGTCGGCAGCCGCTGGGAGGTCGTCTCGGGCCTGGCCGCCGGTGACCGCGTGCTGGTGGACGGTGCGCAGCGCGCCCGGGCGGGCGATACCGTCAACCCCGTGCCGTGGCAGCCCTCCTCCAAGCCCGCTAACGGCAGTGCAGCCCCGTCGGGCGCCCCGGCAGCTGCGGCATCCGTCCCCGCTTCGGCCCCTGCCAGCGCTGCACGCTGAGGGGCCCGCGCCATGGCCCAGTTCTTCATCAACCGCCCCGTTTTCGCGTGGGTGCTGTCCATCGTCATCATGCTGGCGGGGGGCATGTCCATCTACACGCTGCCGCTGGAGCAGTACCCCGAGATCGCGCCGCCGCGCGTGACGCTCAACACCACCTACACCGGCGCCTCGGCCGAGACGGTGGAGAACTCCGTCACCCAGGTGATCGAGCAGCAGCTCAAGGGCCTGGACCGGCTGCTCTACATGAGCTCCACCAGCGACTCCGCCGGCCGCTCGCGCACGACCCTCACCTTCGCCCCCGGCGCCAATATCGACGTGGCCCAGGTGCAGGCGCAGAACAAGCTGCAGGGCGCCGTGAACCGGCTGCCCGACGCGGTGAAGAGCCGCGGCGTGTTCGTCAACAAGGGGGGGCAGGACTACCTGGTGACCTATGTGTTCACCTCGCCCGACCCAAGCGTGTCGCAGGTGACCATCGGCGACTACCTCACCAGCAACGTGGTGGACGTGATCGCCCGAGTGGACGGCGTGGGCGACGTGACGGTGTTCGGTACCAACTACGCCATGCGCATCTGGATGGACCCGGCCAAGCTCGAGAAATATGCGCTGATGCCCTCCGACCTGACGACGGCGCTCAATGCGCAGAACGTGCAGGTCTCCGCCGGCCAGCTCGGCCAGTTGCCCGCCGTGGGCAACCAGATGCTGAACGCCACGATCACCGCCCGCACCAAGCTGCAGACGCCCCAGGAATTCCGCAACATCGTGCTCAAGTCGGCCACCGATGGCTCCGTGGTCACCATGGGTGACGTGGCCACCGTGGCGCTCGATGCCGACAGCCTCACCGTCCGCTCCATCCTCAACGGCCAGCCCGGGGCCGGCCTGGGCATCGTTCTGGCCGACGGCGCCAACGCCATGGAAGTGGCCGACAACGTGGCCAAGAAGATCGCCGAGCTGGCGCCCTTCTTCCCCGACGGCATCACCGGCTTCGTCAGCTCGGACTCCACCCCGTTCGTGCGCTCCTCGATCGAGGAAGTGGTGAAAACGCTGGTGGAGGCCATGCTGCTCGTCACGCTGGTGATGTTCATCTTCCTGCAAAACCTCCGCGCCACGCTGATCCCCGCCATCGCGGTGCCGGTGGTGCTGCTTGGCACCTTCGGCGTGCTGTCGGCCATGGGCTACTCGATCAACATGCTGACCATGTTCGCCATGGTGCTGGCCATCGGTCTGCTGGTGGACGATGCCATCGTGGTGGTGGAGAACGTCGAGCGCGTGATGAACGAGGAAGGTCTCTCGGCCAAGGAGGCCACGCGCAAATCCATGGCCGAGATCACGCCGGCGCTGGTGGGCATCGGGCTCACGCTGTCGGCGGTGTTCGTGCCCATGGCGTTCTTCGGCGGCTCGGTGGGCGTGATCTACCGCCAGTTCTCGGTGACCATCGTCGCGGCCATGGCGCTGTCGGTGTTCGTGGCGCTCACGCTCACGCCCGCGCTGTGCGCCACGCTGCTCAAGCCCACGCCCCACCACCGGCACGACGCCGCACCGCGCGCGGGCGTGCTGGGCTGGGTGGACCGGTTCTTTCACTGGTTCAACCACCATTTCGACAAGAACGCGGGCCGCTACCAGAGCACGGTGGGCAAGCTGCTCCAGCGCACGGGGCGCATGGGAGTGCTCTTCGCCGTCATCGTGGGCGCCGTGGCCTTCATGTTCCACCGCCTGCCCACCTCGTTCCTGCCGAACGAGGACCAGGGCTTCGTGCGCGCCATCGTCACTTTGCCCTCCGGCGCCACCGACAAGCGCCTGATGGAGGTGATGGACCAGCTGCGTCTCTATTTCGAGGGCGTGCCCGAGGTGGTCAGCGTGAATGCCATCCTGGGCAACAACGGCAACCAGAGCTCGGGGTCGGTCTTCATCCGGCTCAAGCCGTGGGCGGACCGCCCGCTGCGCAGCCAGTCGGCCGAAGCGATCGCGAGCAAGGCCACCAAGGACCTCACCCGCATCCGCGACGCACGCATCTTCGTCACCCTGCCCCCCGCCGTGCGCGGGCTGGGCTCCAACGCGGGCATCAACTTCGTGCTAAAGGACCTGAACGGTCTGGGACACGATGCGCTGGTGAAGGCCAAGGACGACTTCATCGCCGCCACGCGTAACAAGCCGCAGCTGACCAACGTGCGCACCACCAATTTCGACGACACGGCCGAGCTGCGCGTGGTGGTGGACGACCGCAAGGCCTCCGCGCTGGGCCTGTCGCTGGCCGACGTGAACACCACGCTGTCGAGCGCGATGGGCGGCAGCTACGTGAACGACTTCATCCACCAGGGCCGCGTGAAACGGGTGTACATCCAGGGCGATGCGCCCTACCGCATGCTGCCGCAGGACATCGCGCAGTGGTCGGTGCGCAACAAGAACGGCGAGATGGTGCGCTTCTCGGCCTTCTCCACCGTCACCTGGGCCAGCGGATCGCCGCAGCTCATGCGCTACAACGGCAGCCCTGCGCTGGAGATGGAGGCCGAAACACCCCAAGGCACCAGCTCGGGTGCGGCCATGGCGGCGGTCGAAGAGATCATGAAGACCATGCCGGCAGGCATCGGCATCGAATGGACCGGTGCCTCGCTGCAGGAGCGCCAGTCGGGCTCGCAGGCACCGCTGCTGTACGCCATCTCCATCCTGTTCGTGTTCCTGTGCCTGGCCGCGCTGTACGAGAGCTGGAGCGTGCCGGTGTCGGTGATGCTGGCCGTGCCGCTGGGCGTGATCGGCGCGCTGGTGGCCACCTACACGCGCGGCATGGCCAACGACGTCTACTTCCAGGTGGGCCTGCTCACCACCGTGGGGCTGGCGTCGAAGAACGCCATCCTGATCGTCGAGTTCGCCGTGCAGCTGCAGGAGCGCGGCATGCAGTTGGTCGACGCCACGCTGCAGGCCGTGCGCATGCGGCTGCGACCCATTCTGATGACCTCACTGGCCTTCGGCTTCGGCGTGCTGCCGCTGGCCATCGGCACGGGCGCGGGCGCCGGCGGGCGCCAGGCCATCGGCACCTCGGTGCTGGGCGGCATGGTGTTCTCCACGCTGCTGGGCATCTTCTTCGTGCCGGTGTTCTTCCTGATCGTGCGCCGGCTGTTCGACCGCGGCGCCCGCAGCGACCACAGCGGCGGCGCGAACGGCCATCCGCCGCCCGCCCCGGCCTCGCACCCACCCGCACCGGAGGGCTCGGCATGAGCGCCCCCACCGTGAACCCTTCCGTTTCCGCCCCTGCCCGCTATCGCACGCTGCTGCTGGCGCCGGCCCTCGCGCTGGCCGGCTGCATGTCGCTGGCGCCGGACTACCAGGCGCCCGCCCTGCCCGTGCCGCCTACGCTGCCGGCAACGCCATCGTCCGCACCGGCACCCACGGATGCGGCCGCCCTGTCCGTGGCCGAAGGCCCCATCGCCTGGCGCGACTTCGTGCAGGAGCCGCGGCTGCGCGCGCTGATCGCGCTCTCGCTGGAGAGCAACCGCGACCTGCGCGTGGCCGTGCTCGCCATCGAACGCGCCCGGGCGCAGTACGGCGTGAGCCGGGCGGATCTGCTGCCGAGCGTGAACGCCACCGGCGCCGGCTCGCGCAGCCGCACGGCGGACGACCTGACGGCCGCAGGCCGCTCCAACACCGGCAGCCAGTACAGCGCGCAACTGGGCTTCACCAGCTACGAGATCGACTTCTGGGGCCGCGTGCGCAACCTGAACGAGGCCGCGCTGCAGGAGTTCTTGCGCGCCGCGGACAGCCGCCGCGCCGTGCAGCTGGGCCTGGTGACCGACGTGGCCAACGCCTGGCTCACGCTGGACGCCGACGCCCGGCGGCTGCAGCTGGCGCGCGAGACGCTGCGCACCCGCCAGCAGTCGCTGGACCTCACCCGCCGCAGCTACGAGCTGGGCGCGACCTCCGGCCTCACGCTGGCGCAGACGCAGACCTCGGTGGACAGCGCCCGCGTGGACGTGGCCACCTTCAGCGCCCAGGTGGCACGCGACCGCAATGCCCTGCAACTGCTGGCCGGCGCGCCCGTGCCCGCGGCCCTGCTGCCCGCCAGCGTGGCCACGCTGCAGGCGGCCGAGACCGCCGACACCCGCGA
>JAEWPH010000270.1 GCA_023460715.1 Pseudomonadota bacterium
CGCAGGCCCCGGGCGCTGAAACGCCTGCGCCCACTGGCCGCGGTGCAGCAGGTGGTCCTGCATGTCGTAGATCTGGTCGTGGTAGGCGAACACCACGGCCGTCAACGCCATGACGATATGAAACGGCAGGCTCACGATGCCCACCACGTTGTGCGCATCCAGCCACATGCGCTTGAGGTTGCGGCCCACGCGCAGCGCGAAGAAGTCTTTCACCAGCGATGGCAGCAGCACCACCACGCCCGAGAACAGCGCCACGCTGTAGAGCACGGCCACCACGCCCATGACCCAGCGGTGCGGGTCGGAGTCGGTGGGCAGGCCGACCACGCGGTGCAGCACATCGATGAACGTGGCCAGCGGCGCTGGGTGCACTTCGCTCACCTGCACACCCGCGCCTTCGATGTGGGCGCGGTAGTGGCGCGTGGCGGTGTCGTCATGGTCGTCTGCGCCGGGGGGGCGCTCCTGCCATTCGATCTGGGCGACGGCGTGCCCGGCGTCCTGCAGGCGCAGCGTGAAGTCGCGCGCGGCGGCCGGCGCTGCCGCCAGCGCCTGCACGATGAGCGGCTGCACCGCATCGAGCGGCAGCACGCGCTCGGCGCGCGGTGGCGTCGCCCAGTGCGCGATGGGATCCTTGAAGACGGTCAGCGCGCCTGCATAGAAGGCGATGAACAGCGCCATGCCGCTGACGATGCCGGTCCAGGTGTGAACCGCTTTGTAGATGCGCAGATGGTCGGCTCGCATGCCCTGATCCCCTTGCCTTGTCAGGCCGCCAGGCGCCAGCCCAGCAGCACGCCCCAGGCCAGCACGCACGCCGCGCCCAGCCACAGCCATGCGCGCCGGCCGCTGCCGAAGAAGTACACCCCCGACAGCGCCACCATCCACACGGGCGGCACGGCCCACATGGCCAACTGCCCGCGCACGGGCAGCGGCAGGGACGACAGCGCCTGCGACAGCAGGCCGCTTGCGGCCAGCGCCAGGGCCAGGCCCGCACCCAGGCCGGCCAGCGTCTTGGACAGCCAGTCCGCACGCACGGGTGGCGGGCGGCGGGGCGGCGCGTCAACGGGTGCGGCGCACATGCAGCAGGGCTCCGACGTAAGGCAGCAGGGTGAGCACCAGCATCAGCGCAGTGGCGAAGACGAAGGTGGCGGTGACGCGCTGCATCGCCCCGGCCAGTGCGAGCCAGGACAGCGCGAGCAGCACCGCCCCCAGCACGCGCGCAGGCCGGGCCGGCCACGGGGCCGCGAACCAGCGCTGGTGCGGGCTGCCCGCGTACAGGCACAGGCCGCCCGCGCACACGGCGGCCAACCCGGCGGTAGTGAAGAAGAATGCAGGCATGGGGTTCCGATCTGCACGAAGACGTGGCACGACGCCATCAAGCCCCCGCGCGCATCGCCACGCGGCGCGCGGGGTGTGGAGCGGCGAGGGTGTGGTGACCGATGGCCGTCAGAAATCCAGCGTCAGCGACGCCGAGACCGTGCGGCCCTGGCCCAGCGTGGCGATGGGGGTGGTGTCGCTGAACACGCCCGAGTAGTAGCGGCGCTCGAACAGGTTGGCCACGTTCACGCGCCACACCGCCTTGCGGCCGCCCATCTGCGCGGTGTAACGCGCGCCCAGTTCCACCTCGGCCCAGCCGGGCAGCTGGAGGGTGTTGGCGCTGTTCAGGTACTGGCTGGAGCTGGCGACCACGCGCGTGCTGAAGGCCAGGCCCGGCGCAGCGTCCCATTCCGCGCCCAGGGCGCCCTGCCAGCGCGGCGCGCCCACGGCGGCACGGCCGTCGAAGCTGCCGTTCTGGGTGCGCGACTGCACGCCCTGGCTGTATGCGGCGCCGCCCAGCAGGCGCAGGCCCCGTGCCAGCTCGCCAAAGGCGTTCCACTCCAGTCCGCGCATGCGCTTTTCGCCGCCATCGGAGGCGTCGTTGCCGTTCACGCCGATCAGCATGGGCTTGGTGGTCTCGAACAGGCTCGCCGTGTGCGTGAACGTGCCGGCGTTCCACTTCACGCCCACTTCCTTTTGCTCGGTCTTGTAGGGCGCGAAGGTGTGGTTGCGCACATAGGTGGGCGTGGCGATGGAGTCGCCCTTGCTCAGCCCCTGCACGTAGTTGGCGTACAGCGACACGCCCGGCCCCCAGGGCTTGAACACCACGGCCACGGCGGGCGTCACCACGCTCTTGTCGTACACGCCCGTGGCCGCACCGGTCGCGGCGCTGTAGTTGGTGGTCTTCACGCTCTGGTGGCGCGCGCCGAGCGTGAGGCGCAGCGTGTCGGCCATGAACGACAGCGTGTCCACCACCGCCACGCTGGACAGCGTGTTCTCGGCGCTGCGCGGCGACGTGGCAGGCGTGGCGGGCATGGCGTGGTAGACCGGCCGGTAGATGTTGGTGGCGAACGACGAGGTGGCGCTGGCCGCGCCCGATTCCATGGACAGGTGCGATGCCTGCAGCACCACTTCGTGGCCGACGCCGCCGGTGTCGAAGTTCATGCGCAGGCCCGCCTCGGACGACACCGCGTCGTCATAGCCCCGCGAGGCCACCGTGACCGTATTGGCGCTGTTGCCCGCCGCGTCGATGCTGCGCACGTGCGTGCCGTTGATGAAGCCCGAGAAGTCATGGTGGCGCACGCCCACGGCGGCGAAGGCCGAGACCTGCGCATTGAAGGCGTATTCCGCGCGCAGGATCGCAGCCTTGCTCTCCAGCGTGCCCTGCGCGGCTGCGAACTGGTTGATGCTGGCGTCCGGCGCGGCCAGCACCACGGTCGGCATCCAGAACATCGCCGGCGTGCCGCCCTTGGACGATTCCTTGCTGTAGTACGCGTCCAGCGATGCCTTCAGGCCGCCATGGCGCCAGTCGAGCGCGGCGGAGAGAAACTCGCGCCGCTTGGACTGACCGCTCAGCTCGGTGTCGCCCTCCATGAACGCGCCGTTCAGGCGCAGGCCCCAGGCCTTGTCCTCGCCCAGGCGCCGGCCCAGGTCGAAGCGGGTGCCGAACTGGCCTGGCGACTGGTAGTCCAGCGCGGCGCGGTTCAGCGGTGCGTCGTCGGCGCGCTTGGGCACCAGGTTGATGGTGCCGCCCACGGCACCACCGGGCGACATGCCGGAGAACAGCGCGCTCGGCCCCTTGAGCAATTCCACCCGCTCGAACATCTCCACCGGCGTATGGCCGGGCGGCAGCAAGCCGTACATGCCGTTGATGGCCAGGTCGTTCTGGTTCACGTCGAAACCGCGGATGCGGAAATTCTCGTACGCGTGTCCGCTGGAGGTGGTGAAGCGCACGGCCGGGTCGTTGGTGAGCACATCGGCCACGGTGCGGGCCGACTGGTTCTCGATCAGCTCGGCGGTGTAGGCCGTCACGTTGAACGGTGTGTCCATCACGTCCAGGTTGCCCAGCGCCCCGAGCCGCGCGCCCCTGGCCACCTGGCCTCCGGCGTACGGCGCGGGCAGCGCCTCGGGGGTGGCGCTGCCGCTGGTGACCGTCACGGCGGGCAGCGCGGCTTCGGCCACGGGCGGCGCGCTCTGTGCGTGGGCACCAGCAGCCAGCGCCATGCCGCCCGCCACGAGCGTGTGGCAGGCCAGGCGCGCGGCCTGGGCGACGGGATGGCGAGCATGAGCGCGGCAGGTGCCGGCCAGAACGGCAAGGGCCGGGCTCCCCTCGGGGCGCAGCCAGGAGCGCGCGGCGGTGCCGCGCAGGGCGTGAGACATGTTGTAGTCCTTGTGATGTCCGATGCAGGTGCGTGCGGCAGAACGCCGCGCGGGGGTGGTCTCACCCGGATGCACGGCTGCGCCGATGCCATCGCAACGCACAGCCACAACAATGAGAACCATTCTCATTTTAGGAATGGGAGTGGTGCATCCGCGCGGTTCGCCGCGACGGCCCGGCACGCAAAACACGGTGCGCGTCACATTGCATCGCCCCCGTCGCCCGACGATGCGCCGCCTGGGATGCCCAGGCGGTCAACCCATCAACGGGCCATGCGTGCCGTCACACCGCGAAGAACGCGCCTACCGCGCCCAGGGCCAGCGCACAGGCCCCCAGCATCAGCAGCCCGTCGCCCACCAGCAGCGCCAGGCCGAAGAGCGCAATGGCCGCCATGGGAATGGAACTGGCGAAGGGCACCACCTCCAGCAGCGGCACGGTGACGGCCAGGGCGATGCAGCCGGCGGCCGCCACGCGCATGAAAGGCCCGGTGGTGAGCCGGCGCAGGCGGCCGTGGAACCAGCCATCGACACGGCGCGCCAGCGGGCGCAGCGTGTGCACGCCACGCTCCAGCCGCCGCGCCGAGAAGCGCGCCCGCTCGATGAAGCCCGGCACCCACAGGCGCTTGGCGCCGAACAGCATCTGCGCGGCGAACAGCACCACCATGGTCGCCAGCACCGTCGGCACGCCGGGCACGGCGCCGATGGGAGAGATCTCCAGCAGCGCCGGCACGATCAGGAACGGTCCATAGCTGCGCGTGCCGAACGCGCCCACCATGTCGCCCACGCGCACCTTGCCGGCATCCTCCGGGCTGCTCTCCTTGTCCTGGTCCGCGCCGGCCGGCCCTGCCCCGTCCGCCTGCGGGCGGTTCTCGCGCGCCAGCGTGCCCAGCGCGTCGAGGATGCCGGTGAGCGAATCGGCCGCGGCGGCGCCCGGCGCCTTGGGGTCCGTGGGCGACGCCGAGGCGTCCGTTGCGCTGCGGGCGGTGCGGGGGCACGTGGAGGAGGTCGTTGTTGATGCGGTCATGGGTCTTTGCGATCGGAGAGGGAGCCGGCCTGGGGCAGCGATGTGGGGCGAGCGCGGAGGCATCGCCCGCGCCTTGACGCCACTGTCGGACGCGGCGCAGCGCCTCCTTGTAGGCGCGCTGCGGCTACCCGCGTCGCCTGCTCGCCCATGGAGATGGAGCAGGAGCCGTACCGGGCAGGAAGAGATTTCATATCAAATGGGCCTGCAGCGCCCGTCCCGCGTGCCTAAACAGCTATCAAAACAGAAGCGGCGGCGCATCCTCTGCCGCACCCACCTGCACCGACGGCCCGACGCGCCGCCCTCCGACGCCGCACGGCAGCGCACGCCACCACGATCGCTTCAGCGGACCGGTCGTCCCGGCCCTGTCAGGAGATCCCCCATGCACATCGAAGGCTCTTGCCACTGCGGCGCCGTCAGCTACACCGTCACGGCGCACGAACCCGTGCCCTTCATGCGCTGCCTTTGCTCCATCTGCCGCAAGACGGCGGGCACCGGCGGCTACGCCATTAACCTGGGGGCGGACCACCGCACGCTGGAAGTGCGCGGCCGCCACCACCTGGCGATCTACCACGCCAAGATGCCCGACGGCACGCGCAGCCCCGCCGAGCGCCACTTCTGCAAGCACTGCGGCACGGCGATGTGGCTGTACGACCCGCGCTGGCCCGACCTGGTGCACCCGCACGCCGGCGCGGTGGACACGCCCCTGCCCGTGCCGCCCCAGAGCACGCATGCCATGCTGGCCTACAAGCCCGACTGGGTGGTGGTGCACGCCGGGCCGCAGGACACCTCGGTGCAGGAACTGCCGGACACCTCGCTGGCCGACTGGCACCGACAGCACGGCCTGTCGTCCTGACCGGCGCGGCACACTCGGCCCATGTCCCTGGCTTCTTCCGCTGCTGCCCCCATCGCCCTGGTGCCCGCCACCATCGATTTCTCTGCCCCTGCGCACGCAGTGGCGCGCCGACTGATCGGCGTGACGCTGCTGGTGGACGGCGTGGGCGGCCGCATCGTGGAGACCGAGGCCTATGACCAGGCCGACGCGGCATCGCACACCTACGGCGGGCTTACCGCACGCAACGCCGCCATGTTCGGGCCGCCGGGGCATGCGTATGTCTACCGTTCGTACGGCCTGCACTGGTGCGTGAACACCGTCTGCCGCGAAGCCGGCCACGGCGCCGGCGTGCTGCTGCGCGCGCTGGAGCCCACGCACGGACTGGAGACGATGCGCGCCCGCCGCGGTCTGCAGGACGCGCGCCTGCTGTGCGCCGGCCCCGGCCGCCTGGCGCA